>NZ_JBIVZV010000006.1:0-431799 GCF_044759735.1 Streptomyces sp. NPDC100445
ACTTTTGGCACGCTGTTGAGTTCTCAAGGAACGGTCGCTTCCTTTGTACTCACCCTCTCGGGCTTTCCTCCGGGCGCTTCCCTTCGGTCTTGCGTCTCAAACTCTACCAGGGTTTTTCCGTCTCCCTGACCACCTCGCTGCGAGCACGCAGAAGGAGATCCAGAGATAGGATCTGACGAGTTTGGGTTCTGCCGGGTGAGGACGCGGTTCCGCGCCGCTCCGTCCCGAGCAGGGTTACGACTGTACACGGGGCCGAGGAGCGGGTGCAAATCTGTCGGGTTGGTGGTCTAGACCACTAGCTGCTAGCTTCCATACGGAACCACCACTTCACATGACATAGCCTGCTGCTCGACGCACCGTCCCGGACCGCTGGGGACGGCCCGCGAGCGGCTCCACTGCTGGGAGGCTTCCCATGACCACCGTGACGTCCCCTCTCTCCGGACGGGCCATCGGACTGGCCGCAGTGCCGGATCCCGTCTTCTCCGGGGCCATGGTCGGCCCGGGCACCGCGATCGACCCCGTGCGCGAGCCCTCCGAGGCCGTCGCTCCCGTGGACGGCGTCATCGTGTCCCTGCACCCGCACGCGTTCGTCGTGGTCGACGAGAACGGGCACGGCGTGCTGACGCACCTCGGCATCGACACGGTCCAGCTCAACGGCGAGGGCTTCGAGCTGCTCGTCAACAAGGGCGACACCGTGCGGCGCGGCCAGGGTGTCGTGCGTTGGGACCCCTCCTCCGTCGAGGCCGCCGGCAAGTCGCCGGTGTGCCCGGTCGTCGCGCTGGAAGCCACCGCCGAGTCCCTCACCGACCTTCGGGACAGCGGTGACGTGAAGACCGGCGACGGCCTCTTCTCCTGGAACTGACGGCAGTGCCGCCGCAGGGCGGCGGACAGCACAACCACCGCGGCGGCGGGGCCTGCCGCACTATCGGAGACGGGTGAGATGGAGACAACGCTGCGAGGCGTCGGCGTGAGCCATGGCGTGGCGATCGGCGAGGTTCGGCACATGGGTACGGCGGTGCTTGAGCCGCCGGCCAAGCAGATCCCCGCGCAGGAGGCCGGGCGCGAGCAGGGTCGCGCCCGTCAGGCCGTGGACGCGGTCGCCGCCGACCTGACGGCGCGGGGCAACCTGGCGGGCGGTGAGGCCCAGGCCGTACTCGAGGCCCAGGCCATGATGGCGCAGGACCCCGAGCTGATGGCGGACGTCGACCGGCGGATCGCCGTCGGCAGCTCGGCCGAGCGTGCCGTGTACGACGCGTTCGCCGCGTACCGGGAGCTGCTGGCCGGTGCGGGCGAGTACCTGGCCGGCCGGGTGGCCGACCTCGACGACGTGCGCAACCGTATCGTCGCCCGGCTGCTGGGCGTGCCGATGCCGGGTGTCCCGGACAGTGACCGGCCCTACGTGCTGGTGGCCCGGGACCTGGCCCCTGCGGACACCGCGCTGCTGGACCCGTCCCTGGTGCTCGGTTTCGTCACCGAGGAGGGTGGGCCGACCAGCCACAGCGCCATCCTGGCGCGGGCGCTGGGTGTGCCGGCCGTCGTGGCGCTGCCCGGTGCCGGTGAGCTGGCCGAGGGGACGGTGGTGGCCGTGGACGGCAGCACCGGCGACGTCTTCGTGAACCCGGGTGAGGAGAGGAAGGCGCAGCTGGAGGCCTCGGCCGCCGAGCGCAGGGCGGCGCTGTCCGCGTCCACCGGGCCCGGGGCGACCGCGGACGGGCACAAGGTGCCCCTGCTGGCCAACGTGGGCGGACCCGCGGACGTGCCGGCGGCCGTGGAGGCCGGGGCCGAGGGTGTCGGTCTGTTCCGTACCGAGTTCCTGTTCCTGGACGACAGCAAGAACGCTCCTTCCGAGGAGAAGCAGGTGGAGGCCTACCGGCAGGTGCTGGAGGCGTTCCCCGAGGGTCGTGTGGTCGTGCGGGTGCTGGACGCGGGCGCCGACAAGCCGCTGGACTTCCTGACGCCCGCGGACGAACCGAACCCGGCGTTGGGCGTGCGGGGCCTGCGGACGCTGCTGGACCACCCCGAGGTGCTGCGCACGCAGCTGACCGCGCTGGCGCGGGCCGCGGAGGGGCTGCCCGTCTACCTCGAGGTGATGGCGCCCATGGTGGCGGACCGCAGGGACGCCAAGGCGTTCGCGGACGCCTGCCGCGAGGCGGGGCTGCGGGCCAAGTTCGGCGCGATGGTGGAGATTCCGTCGGCCGCGCTGCGGGCGCGTTCGATCCTCCAAGAGGTGGAGTTCCTGTCGCTGGGCACCAATGACCTGGCGCAGTACACGTTCGCGGCTGACCGGCAGGTGGGCGCGGTGTCGCGGCTCCAGGACCCGTGGCAGCCGGCGCTGCTCGACCTGGTCGCGCTGTCGGCCGAGTCGGCCAGGGCCGAGGGCAAGAGCTGCGGGGTGTGCGGTGAGGCCGCGTCCGAGCCGCTGCTGGCGTGCGTGCTGACCGGTCTGGGTGTCACCTCCCTCTCCATGGGTGCCGCGTCGATCCCCTACGTCCGGTCGACGCTGGCCAAGTACACGCTGGCGCAGTGCGAGCGGGCCGCGGCGGCGGCGCGTGCGGCGGACAGCGCCGAGGAGGCGCGCGGCGCGGCTCAGGCGGTGCTGTCCGGCGAGTAGCCGTACCGGCGCGCCCCACGGCGTCGCGGGTTCAGGGGCGTCCCGCCTTCGGGTGGGGCGCCCTTCGGTGTCCGTCCGTCCGTCCGGTCGGCCGGCCTGTCGGTCGGTCGTCGCCGGTGTCAGTGGCGGTGGTCCGGTGCCGTGCTGTCCGCTCCGAGGTCGGGTGGCTCCCGGTAGTCGACGCCGGACTCCGGGGGGATCAGGTCGCCGGTCTCGGCGTCCGTGCAGTAGGCGTCGAAGACCTCGGACGCGGTCAGGGGTTCCAGGGCGCCGGCGCGCAGCCGCCAGCCGTAGACCTGGTCGGGCGTGCCGGTGGCGGTGGCGCGGACGACGAGTCCGCCGGGGCTGCGGGTGGCCAGGCCGAGGGCGAGGACGCTGGTGAACTCGAGGGCCTCCGCCTCGTCCAGGCGGGTCACGCCGTGGGGGTCCTGGTCGCCGTGCAGGACGGCGTCGACGGTGTCGGGGGCCGCGGAGACGGTGCACACCAGGTGCCGGTCGCCGGGCGGCGCGGCGTCGAGGATGCGGACCACCAGGTCGGCGGCGCGGGTGAAGGCGGCCCTGCCGATGTCCTCGCCGCAGGTGCGGCAGGGGCCGAGGCGGGTCAGGAGGGTGGTGGCGTACTCCCAGGTGGCCTGGCGTACGGCTTCGTCGACGAGGGCGGGCAGGAGTTCGGTGAGGGGCCGGCCGTCGTAGGGGACGGTGGGACCGGTGGCCGCGAGTTCCGCGGTGAACCGGGAGCGGCTGGCCGGTGTCTCGGGGTCGAGGCCGGTGTCGGCGCAGTAGGCGGCGTAGTCCTCGGGGTCGAACAGGGCGAGGGTGGTGTGGGTGCCCTGTGCGGCGCGGGTGCGCAGGACGGTCTCCAGCTGCTGGAGGTAGGCCGTGTGGTCGTCGAAGGTGAAGCTGCGGTAGCGCCGCATGGCGCGGAAGTCGTGTTCGTCGGTGAGCACGCCGATGGTGCCGGCGATCTCGCGGCGCAGGACGCGTCGCATGGTCTGGTGGTGGGTGTGCGCCATGTCTCCCCCTGGAGCGCGGTCGATCAATGCTCACTCACCGTAACCGGCGGCACTGACAATGGGGGTGCCGCCGGGGGTGCGGGGATCGACGTTGTCGCCGTCTGCGCAGGTCAGAACGGTTCCGTGGTGTGGGGCGGGGGATGCGGAGGGTGATGCTCCGGCGGGTCAGGCGCGGGTGCGGGCGAGTTCCTCGTAGAAGCCGAGCAGGGCGAGGTCGTCGATGGAGCCGGGGTTGACCGCCTTCTCCAGCGGGGTTCCTTGCAGCAGGCGTTTGACGGGGACCTCGATGCGCTTGCCGGTGAGGGTGTGCGGGATGCCGGGCACTTCGATGACCTCGTCGGGGATGTGCCGGGGGGAGAGCTGTTCGCGGATGGAGCGCTTGATGCGGTCCAGGAGGGGCTCGTCGAGCGTGGCGCCCGGTGCGAGGTGCACGAACAGCGGCATCCAGTAGCCACCGTCGGGTTGTTCGACGCCGATGACGAGGGATTCCCGGATCTCCGGCAGGCGTTCGACGACCTCGTAGATGTCGGCCGAGCCCATGCGGACGCCCTGGCGGTTGAGGGTGGAGTCGGAGCGGCCGTGGATGATCACGGTGCCGCGGGAGGTGAGGGTGATCCAGTCGCCGTGGCGCCAGACGCCGGGGTAGGTGTCGAAGTAGCTGTCGTGGTAGCGGCTGCCGTCGGGGTCGTTCCAGAAGCGGATCGGCATGGAGGGCATGGGATTGGTGACGACCAGCTCGCCGACCTCGTCCACGAGGGGCTTGCCGGCCGGGTCCCAGGACTGGAGGTCGGTGCCGAGCCCGGGTGCCTGGAGTTCGCCGGTGTGGACCGGGAGGGTGGGGACGGCGCCGGCGAAGCAGGAGCAGACGTCGGTGCCGCCGCTGACGGAGGCGATCCACAGGTCGGCCCCGCTCTCGGCGAACTCGTCGTGCAGCCAGCGGAAGCCGTCGGGGGGCAGCGGGGAGCCGGTGGTGGCGACGCATTTCACCGCGGACAGGTCGTGGTCCCGGGCGGGGTGGACGCCGGCCTTGCGGCAGGCCATGACGTAGGCGGCGGAGGTGCCGTACAGGGTGGCCTTGGTGCGTTCGGCGATCCGCCACTGGGCGCCGGTGTCGGGGAAGCCGGGGCTGCCGTCGTACAGGACGATCGTGGTGCCCGTGAGCAGGCCGGAGACGAGGAAGTTCCACATCATCCAGCCGGTCGAGGTGTACCAGAAGAACCGGTCCTCGGGGCCCAGGTCGCAGTGGAGGCCGAGCTGTTTGAGGTGTTCGACCAGGATGCCGCCCTGCGACTGGACGATGGCCTTGGGCAGGCCGGTCGTGCCGGAGGAGTACAGGACCCACAGCGGGTGGTCGAACGGGACCGGTTCGAAGACCGGCTCGGTGTCCCCGGCCGTCAGCTCCGACCACTCCAGGGCGCCCTCGGGTGCGGCGGTGCCCAGCAGCGGGATGTGGACGACGGCGCGCAGGGTGGGCAGTTCGCGGCGCAGCTCGGCGACCGTCTCACGGCGGTCGTGCTCCTTGCCGCCGTAGCGGTAGCCGTCGACGGTGAACAGGACGACGGGCTCGACCTGCTGGAACCGGTCGAGGACGCTGCGGGCGCCGAAGTCGGGGGCGCAGGAGGTCCACACGGCGCCGACGGCGGCCGTGGCGAGCAGCGCGACGACGGCCTGCGGGACGTTGGGGAGGTAGCCGCTGACGCGGTCGCCGGGCCGGACCCCGAGCCCGCGCAGGTGCGCGGCGAGGGAGCCGACCTGGCGGCGCAGCTCGGACCAGGTCACCGGGCGCGGTTCGTGGGTCTCGTCGACGTGGAGGAGGGCGGCTTCGCCCGGGCGGTCGGCGGCGGCGCGCAGGGCGTGTTCGGCGTAGTTGAGGGTGGCTCCGGTGAACCATTGGGCGCCGGGCATGTCGCGGTCGCCGAGCACGCGCGTGCAGGGCGTGGAGAAGCGTACGTCGAACCACTCGGCGACGGCCGCCCAGAAGGTGTCGAGCTGGTCGACGGACCACCGGTGCAGGGCGGGGTAGCCGCCGTCGGCGGGCGCGCCGTGGTGTTCGGCGGCCCATGCCTGGAACCGGGTGATGCGGGCCTGGGCGATCCGCTGGGGATCGGGCTGCCAGAGCGGCTGGGGGTTCGCGGTCGACATGGGGCGGCTCCCGGGCTGTGCGCGTCGTGGGCGTCGGTCCGCGCACGGGCTGGGGTGTGCGCGTGACGCGGCTGACAGGGACGATGCCATGTGATCGATTTCTGCACCAGGGTGTGCCCCACATAGTCGGTGTCCTGAAGATGTGGTGCCGGCATGGGTGAACGGCAGTTGAACGCCGCCCGCCGGTGGGTGGCGCGGTGACAGGGTGAGCGGCATGAACGGTCGTGACCTGGTGCGTCGGATGAGTGTGGTCGGTTCGGGGTGGGCTGCTCGGGGGTTGCGTTCCGTACCCGCCGCCTGGCGCGGGCGGCGGGTGGGCGCCGCCGGGGCGGCGCCGCGGGGGCCGGAGCGGGCCCGGGTGCCGGGGCGGATGCAGGACGTGGAGCCGGGTCCCGGAGGTGGTCTGCTGCGGTTCGCCCGTTCGGAGCTGCGGATCGTCGTCGCGGTGAACGGGGCGGTGTTCTGGGGTTGGGACGGGGCCGGTCCGCTGCCGTCGCACGCCATCGCGGACAGCGGTCCCGATCCGGACCCGCGGGCGGTGCTGGAGCCGGACAAGGACGGCGGCTGGCGGGTGGTGGCCGAGCGGATGACGGTCGTCGTCTCGCGGTACGGCGCGGTGGAGGTGCGCACGCCGGGCGGGGTGCTGCTGCGGCGGGAGCTGCCGCCGCGCTGGTGGGAGCCGGCCGGGGGCGGCGCGGCCCGGTGGGTGCAGCGCTCGGAGGTGGCGGCGGACGCCCGGTTCTTCGGCCTGGGCGGGCGCGCGGGCGGGCCCCTGCTGCGGGACGGCGTCCACCGGCTGGGCGACGGCGTGGCGGGCCGTGCGCCCGGGCGGGGTGACGAGCGGCCGGAGGGAACGGTGCCGGTGCAGCTGGTGGTGGCCGACGTCGGCACGCACCTGGTGTTCCACGACACCGCCTCGGACGGGAACGTGCTGATCGGCGAGGGTGAGGAGGGGGCCGGGTCGGGACACGACCGGTCGGGCCACTGCGAGCTGCGGATGGACGGCGGGCCGCTGCGCTGCTGGGTGGTGGTGGGCACGCCCGCGCGCGTGCTGCACGGCTGGGCCTCGCTGAGCGGGGCGCCCGCGCTGCCGCCCGCATGGGCGTTGGGCCACCAGCACGCGGGACGCGGCGCGAACGGCGAGCGGGAAGTGCGCCGGATCGTCGGGGAGTACCGGGAGCGGGGGCTTCCGCTGGACGTCGTCCACCTCGACCCGGACGGTGCCGGTGACCCGGGGGCGTCCGGCGGCGAGGAGTCCGCCGCCGGGCTGGCCGAGGAGTTGCGCGGCGCCGGGATACGACTGGTGTCGGTCGTCGGCGCCGGGATACCGACGGACGGGGACGACGGCGGGTGCGGCGGCGGTACGAACGCCGCGGCGCGGGTGCGCGGGCCGGAGGTCCCGGAGGGGCGGGGGCGGATCTTCGTGGGAGTCCGGCCGGACGGGGCCGGGGCGGCGTCGCCGCCGTACGCGCCGGATGGGCGGGGCGGTGAGCGGCCGGCGGTGCGCGGCGGGCCCGCGCCGTGCGTGGCCCGGGCAGACTGGGAAGCGCTGCGCGAACTGTCTCCCGGGGAGCCCGCGTTCCGGTTCTCGCGCTCGGCCCGGGCGGGGTCGCAGCGGTACGGCGGCACCTGGTCGGAGACCGGGGTGACGGGCTGGCCGGGGCTGCGGGCGTCGTTGTCGCAGGTGCTGGGGCTGGGGCTGTGCGGGGTGCCGTACTCGGGCCCGGACCTGGGCGGTGGCGACGGCGATCCGTCACCGGAGCTGTACCTGCGGTGGCTCCAGCTCGGGGCGTACCTGCCGCTGTTCCGCACGGACGCGCGTCCGGGGGCGGGGTGCGGGGAGCCCGGGGAGTTCGGCGCCGAGGTACTGGAGCACGCGCGCGGGGCGCTGCTCGAACGGCGACGGCTGCTGCCGTACTTCCTGACGCTGGCGCATCTGGCGCGGCGGACCGGCGCGCCCTACGCGCGGCCGCTGTGGTGGGCGGCGCCGGAGGACCGGGCGCTGCGGGACTGCGAGGACGCGTTCCTGCTGGGTGACGACCTGCTGGTCGCCCCGGTGCTGGAGGCGGGGGCCCGGCGGCGCTCGGTGCGGCTGCCGCGGGGCCGCTGGTACGACACGGTGACGGAGGAGGCTTACGAGGGTCCGGCCCAGGTCGTCGTGGAGGCGCCGCTGTCCCGGACACCGGTGCTCGCGCGCGCGGGGGCGGTGCTGCCGGTGCGGGGTGCCGGCGGCGGGCTGGAACTGGAGGCGTGGGCGCCCGCGCGCGGGCGCACGGGCGGCGGCCTGGTGGTGCCGGACGCGGACGGCGGGCGGGACGCCCCGGGGATCGAACGCTGCGTGGCCCGCCGCCACGGCGACCGCGTGGTGGTCACCCTGGAGGGGGAGGACGGCGCGGGTGAGCCGCCCTGGCCGGTACGGGTGCGGGGGCTCGGCTGAGCGGTCCGGGTCAGACGTAGCGGCCCTCGAACCACGCCCGCACCGCGGCGGTGTGCAGCGGGAAGGCGAGCTGCCCGGGCCTGCGCAGCAGGTGCCGGCCGTCCGTCTCGTCCGTGGGGACGAAGGGCGGGAGCCCGTCGGCCGGGCGTTCGGGCAGGGCCCCGAAGAGCAGCAGGTGCCCGTCGGGGGAGCTCATGGCGTCCACGAGCCGCACGTCCCGGGCGGCCGCGTCGATGCCGGTCTCCTCGGCGAGTTCGCGTACGACGGCCTGCTTCCAGTCCTCGCGGTCGTCGATGTAGCCGCCGGGCAGGGCCGTGCCTCCGCGCGCGGGGGCTACGGTCCGGGTGATGACGACCAGGGCGGCTCCCTGCGTGTCGTACACGGGCTGGAGGGCGACGGCGACCGGCAGCGGGTTGCGGTAGGCGACGGCTCCGCAGGACGGGCAGGTGCGGGGCCAGCCGGAAATGCCCTGTCCGTAGGGCGCTCCGCAGCTCGAACAGTGGGAGCCGGGCACGGAGTTGACGGTCGGACGCTGAGTTTCGGACACGCGCGGACTGTATCCGATCAGGGGACGGGCGTCTTCCGCCGGTGATGCGCCAGGAACGGGCGCTGGAGAAGGGTGGCCGGAACCACCCCCGTCGGTCCCGGCCACCCTTCGTCTACCACGACGCCGTACGGGCCCGTTCGGTTCGCGTGCGGACGCCCCCGTCCCGCTCCTCTTCCGGGGCGGGCCCCCACGGCCGGGCCGGCGCCGTCCCGTCGGGCCGGAATGCCGCGTGAACGTCTCATGAACCGGTCCTGGGCGCGGGCGGGCGGCGCCATGATGCTGGCGTGCCTTCCTGGACGGAAACCGTGCGCTTCGCCTTCCAGCCCGTGGTCAACCTGAGGACCGGTGCGGTCGCCGCGCTGGAGACGCTCGCCCGCCCGGAGAGCGGCGACGTCCTGGCCGAGGCGCGCCGCGACCCGGAACTGGACGGCCGGCTGGCCGTGCTGGCGCTGCGGGCCGCGGCGCGCAGGGAGACGCTGCTGCCGCTGCACCTCAACGTGTTCGCGGCGACCCTCGCCGACCTCGGCGGCCTGACCCCGCTGCACGACGCCGTGCGCGCGGCCGGGCGCCTGCCCTGGGAGGTGACGGTCGACGTAGTGCCGCCCTGCACGCACGTGCCGCGGCGGGCGCTGCTGGAGGCGGTGGCCTCGCTGCGCGAGCAGGGCTTCCGGATCAGCGCGGACGGCATCGGCGACGGCGACGTGCCGCTCAGGCTGCTCACCGACCTCTCCCCCGACCTGGTCAAGCTCGACGCGTCCCTGCTGGCGCGGCCGGCCGCGGTGCGGGCGATGCGGACGCTGTGCGAGGAACTGGGCGCCCTGGTCGCGGTGGAGGGCGTGGAGACCGAGGGGCAGTACGCGGTGGCGGTGTCGGCCGGCGCGCAGCTGGCCCAGGGCGAGCTGTTCGCGCCGCCGGCCCGGATCCCGGTCGCGGACGTGTACGTTCCGCCGCGGGCCCCCGGTGTGCCGGCCGCGCCGCGCCCGGGGCCGTCGGTGCGGGAGTTCGTGCGCCCCGCGGCGATGCTGCCGGTGACCGCGTCGGCGGGGCAGGTGCGGGCGCTGCTCACCGGTGCCGCGGACGTCTCCGGAGTGCTGCTGGTGGACCGTATGGGGCGGCCGGTGCGGTCCGTGCACCGCTCGCGCTTCCTGCTGTCGATGTCCGGCCCCTACGGGCACGCCCTCTACGCCGACCGGCCGGCCGTCAGGCTGGGGGACGCGCCCCGCACGGTCGGTGCCGGCGCGACGGCCTGGGAGGTGCTGGACGTGGTCGCGGTCGGCGGCCGGGACCGGACCTCCGACGACGTGGCGGTGGTCGACGAACACGGCCGGTGCGCGGGGGTCGTACGGCTCGCGGACCTAGTGCGGGCGCTGGCCGAGAGCCGGGTCGAGGAGGCGGCCGGGCTCAACCCGCTGACCCGGCTGCCCGGTTCGGACGCCATCGTCGACGAGGTCGACCGGCGCATCCGGGACGGGCGGGCGTTCACGCTCAGCTGGCTGGACGTCGACCACTTCAAACAGGTCAACGACGACGCCGGGTTCGCCGCGGGCGACGAGCTGATCCGCGCGGTGGGCCGGACGCTCCAGCAGTCGGTGGCGGGGCAGGCGCGCGTGGGGCACATCGGCGGGGACGACTTCCTGGTGCTGGGCGACGAGGACGCGCTGCGTCCGCTGGTCGCCGCCGTGCTGGACGCTCCCTGGTCGGCGGGCGGGCGGCCGGTCACGCTCTCCCTGGCGACCGTCGTCTGCGGAGCGGGCACCGTGGACGACCACCACCAGGCCGCCGCCCGGCTCGCTCCGCTGAAGCGGGCGGCCAAGGCCCTGGACGGCGCCAGCTGGGTGGTCGGGCGCGCCGGGTTCCCCGGCCACGAGGTGCGGCGCGGCGGCCCGGGGCCGGCCGCGGCGCGGGCCGGGTACGCAGCCGCCGAGCCGGGCTGGTGAACCACGCCGCCACGGGGGGCGCCGGCCGGCGGGCGGCGCCGTGTCACCATCGCTGTCGGCGGCCTTGACGCCCCCGGGAGGCCGGTGAACACTTCCCGGTGTCGGCCGACATCCCCGCGCATTCCGGGCGTCGACGGACTTCGCGGCACGGCTCCGTGCCGCCGCGGGACCTTCGTGGTGGCGCCCGGGGAGGCGCCCCCGGGCGGCCGTACAGGACGGCGGCCCGTACCCCGGTCGGCGGGGGTACGGGCCGCGCCCGGTGCCCGGTGCCGGCCGGCGGACCGCCCGCCGGTGGCCGGGGGGGTCAGCCCGTGACGGCCCGGCGGCGGTCGGCCGCGTGATCCATGGCGTGCCGCACGACGCCGATGAGCACCTCCTTGACCGACTCCCGGTCCCGGGCGTCGCACAGCAGGACGGGCACGTCCCCGTCCAGGTCGAGGGCCTGGCGGACGGCCTCGGCCGGGTAACGCGCCGCGCCTTCGAAGCAGTTGACGCTGACCACGAAGGGGATGGAGCGCCGCTCGAAGTAGTCGACGGCGGCGAAGCAGTCCTCCAGGCGGCGCGTGTCGGCGAGGACCACCGCGCCGAGCGCCCCCTCGGACAGTTCGTCCCACATGAACCAGAACCGCTCCTGCCCGGGCGTGCCGAACAGGTACAGCACCAGGTTCTCGCGCAGGGTGATGCGGCCGAAGTCCATGGCCACCGTGGTGGTGTGCTTGCCCTCGACACCGCTGGTGTCGTCCACGGGCCGGCCGGCCTCGGTCAGCAGTTCCTCGGTGCGCAGCGGCCTGATCTCGCTGACCGCGCCGACGAGGGTCGTCTTGCCCACGCCGAAGCCGCCGGCCACCAGGATCTTGAGCGTGACGGGCTCGACCGGGGGCTTGCCGCGCTCAGAACGCCCGAAGATCATCGATCTCTTCTCCTGCTTGATGGGGTCGGGCGACGGTCGGCCGCGGCCGCCGGCACCAGGGGTCTCAGGGGCGGGTACGCGGTCGGCACCCGCGCCCGCCCGCAGTGCGCGGGGGCCAGCGGCCGGACCGCGACCGGGTCGTGCGGGGGCGGGCGCGCCGCGCCCGACGGCGTGGGCGAGCCGCCGACGGGTCACGTCACCGCCCCGCTCCCGCGCCGGTCACAACGCCCGGAGGCCGTTGATCACATCGCGCAGGATGCTCTCGTCCGGCAGCTCGGCCGGCGGCACCGGCCGTGTCACGTGGACGAACTCCGCGTGCACGAGGTCGCCGATGAGGACGCGGACCACGCCGATGGGCAGGTCGAGTTCCGCGGCCAGCTCGGCGACCGACTGCGGCGTGTCCCGGCACAGCCCGACGATCTCCACGTGCTCCGGTGACAGTGCCGGATCGGCTTCCGGGTCCCCGGTGCCGGGCTCGGTGACGACCACCGCGATCACGTCGAGGCGGTGCTGGGCCGTACTCGTGGTGCGGCCACGCGTCATGGCGTACGGACGGACGACCGGTCCGGCCTCGTCGTCGAACCAGTGGTTTCCTGCCTGACCGTCTCCACTCATGTCATCCCACTACCCGCCCGCGGACTGATCGGTGCGCGGGGCGGTGCCCAGATGCACGCCGACCCGCTTGACGAGGAGCGTCATCTCGTAGGCGACCTGTCCGACGTCGGAGTCGGCGTCCGAGAGGACGGCCAGACAGCTGCCGTCGCCGGCCGCGGTGACGAACAGGAAGGCCTCGTCGAGTTCGACCACCGTCTGCCGGACGCTGCCCGCGTCGAAGTGGCGGCCCACGCCCTTGGCGAGGCTGTGGAACCCGGAGGCCACGGCGGCCAGATGCTCACCGTCCTCCCTGGTGAGGTCCTTGGACACCCCCGTGGCCAGTCCGTCGCCGGACAGGACGACGGCCTTGCGGATGCTGGCGACCCGGTCGACCAGGTCGTCCAGGAGCCAGTTCAGCTCCCTCTGGTTCGTCGCCGTGTGGCCGGTCGCCTTCGGTGCGGTCATCGACCGTCCCCCTTAGTCGTTCCTGGTGCTGTGCCGTCTTGGGTTCCGTCGCCCGAGGCGTTCTCCTCGCGGCCGCGCTGCCAGCCGCGCTGGAGCGAGGCCATCCGGCTGCGGACCTCGTCGGCGTCGCGGTCGGCGGGCTCCGCCGTGCGCTCGGCCGGCCGTTCGGTGGCCCGCTTGAGCTGGGGGGCCAGGCTGGCCTGGCGCACGCGCCGGGGCAGCTGCCCGGTGTCCGGTTCCGCCCGCGGGTCTCCGGCGGGAGTCGCCGTGCCGCCGCGCGGCGGTGAGGTGTCGCCGGGGCCGGTCGCGCCGGACCGGGTCCGCCTCGGCAGTTCCGGCACCTCGGGCTTCGCGTCGGCGTCCGCGGCCCGGGGTCCCCCGGGGGTCTCGGTGGCGTCGGTGGCGCGGAGCGGTGCCGGGCCGCGGCGGCGGGCGGGCAGCGGGGCCGGGCCGCCCGTGTCGGGGCGGTGCGGCGCGGCGGGCTGCTGGTCCGGTTCGCCGCGGCGGGCCCGCTGGCCGGTGACGGGCTTGCCGTGCGAGCTGACGAGCTTGGGGGTCTGGCGCCGGGGCAGCGGTACGGCTCCGAGGTCGCCGGTCCCGTCGTGCGGGAGCCGGCCCGCCGACGGAACGGCCTCGTCGTCGGCGGCCGCGCGGGGACGGCGGTGGCGGAACAGACCGCCGCGCTCGCTGTCCTCGTCGGCGAGGATGCCGGGGAACTCCTCGAGGGCGTCGAGATCGACGGGCGCCTCCAGTTCGACCGGACCGTCCAGCAGGGAGGTCGGCAGGCCGGGCAGCTGGAGCGGGGCCGGTCCGGCGGCACGGCCGACCGCCTGCTCGGCGCCCTTGGCCGGGCGATCCCGGTCGAGCCGGAAGCCGATGCCGTTGGTGTCCGGGACGTCTTCGGTCAGCAGCGTGTCGGGGATGAGGACGACGGCGGTGGTGCCGCCGTACGGCGACGGCTGGAGGGAGACGCGGACGTTCTGGCGCTGGGCGAGGCGGCTGACCACGAACAGGCCGAGCCGGTCGGTGTCGGAGAGTTCGAACTCGGGGGTCTCGGCGAGTCTGAGGTTGGCGTCCAGGAGCGCTTCGGCCGTCATGCCGAGCCCCCGGTCGTGGATCTCCAGGGTGAAGCCGTTGGCGACCCGCTCGCCGAGGACCTGTACGGCGGTGTGCGGGGGTGAGAACACCGTGGCGTTCTCCAGCAGTTCGGCCACCAGGTGGGTGAGGTCGGCGACGGCGGGGCCGGTGACGGCGACCCGCGGCAGCCGGCGGACCTCGATGCGCTCGTAGTCCTCGACCTCGGCGACGGCGGCGCGGACGATGTCCATCAGCTGCACGGGTCTGCGCCACTGCCGGGACGGTGCGGCGCCGGAGAGGATCACCAGGCCCTCGGCGTGCCGGCGCATACGGGTGGTCAGGTGGTCCAGGCGGAAGAGGTCGGCGAGTTCGTCGGTGTCCTCGGTCCGGCGCTCCATGCTGTCGAGCAGGGTGAGCTGCTTGTGCAGCAGTACCTGGCTGCGGCGGGCGAGGTTCACGAAGACCTCGGACACGCCGGAGCGCAGTTCGGCCTGTTTGACGGCGGCTTCGACGGCGGCGCGCTGGAGGGTGTTGAGGGCCTGGCCGACCTCGCCGATCTCGTTCTTGTCGTACTCCAGGCGCGGCACCTCGGTCTCCACGTCGACCTGTTCGCCCGCGGACAGGCGGCGCATCACGCTGGGCAGCCGGACACCGGACGCCTCGTGCGCCTCCAGCCGCAGCTGGCGCAGGTCGCGGATGAGACTGCGACCGATCCGCACGGAGAGGACGATCGAGAACAGCAGGGCGGCCAGTCCCAGGAAGCCCGAGACGGCGGCCTGGAGGATGACGCCGACGGCGACGGGGTGCGTACGGTGCCGCAGGCGGTCGCCGATCTGGTCGTCCAGGTGGCCGAGCTGGTCCAGGGCGGCGGCCGCGGCGGCGTCCCAGCTCTTGGCGGTGACCCCGTGGGGGGTGCCGGAATCGGTCTCGGCGACGGTCTGTTCGGTCATCCGCAGCGGCGCCGTGATGGCGTTCTTCCAGACGCGTTCGTAGCGCTCGCACTCGTCGGAGGGCAGCAGCGGCAGGCTGATCTCGTACAGCAGCGAGCGCTGGGCGACCAGGTCGGAGATGTCGCGGCTCTCCTCGCCGGTGATCCGGCCGACCACGAGGGCGGAGCCGAGCAGGGCGTCCTCGCGGGAGAGCAGTTCACGGGCGCGCAGGACGTTGACCAGGGCGCGGGCCTGCTTGTCGAGCTCCACGTCGTCGATGCCGTCGAGGGTGGCGAGCAGCGCGAAGCAGGGGTCGACGAGCCGGTCGTAGGCGTCGAGGGCCTGGGCCCGGGTGACGGTGCCCTCCTCGACGCCGCGGCGCAGGGGTTCGAGGCTGCCGAAGGCGTCCAGGACGGCGGTCAGGCTGTCCTTGTCGTCGACGTCCATGCCGTGGCGCAGGCCGCGGTCCCGGGCGTTCCTGCGGACCTCGGCGATCGCCCGGTCGGTGGCGGCGCGGGTGCGGTGCAGGGCGCTGAGGGTCTGGGAGGCCCGTGGGTCGGCGAGGTAGACGAGGGTCTGGCGGCGCTCCTGCTGGAGGACGCGCACGGCGTCCTCGGTGGGGTAGCCGATGTCCTCGACGATGTCGGACACACGGAAGAGCCGGGCCACCTCGCGTCCCGTGAGTACCGTGGCGAAGCCCCAGACGGCGGTCAGGGAAACCAGCGGCACGAGAAGCAGCGCCACGATCTTCCGGCGGATCGACTTCCCGCGAAAGCGCATGGCCTCCCCCAGCTGGACCCCCGCCGGTCGGGGGCGCACATGTCCGTCAACAAACGGCGCGAGCCTACTACCGCCGCACAGTTAACTCGAAGACATGTCCGGAGGGCGAACTTCCGCACTGCGAACGAGAGATGACGAGTTGTCCGGGCATTACGGGAGATTGCCACCGCCCTCCGGGCACCCGTGGTGCGCGGGGTCGTGGCCGCACGGACCGGGGGTTGGCCGAATCTTTTCGCCGGGTGGGAATCTTCGTGCGGTCTCGTTCGTCCTCCTCTACGGGAATTGGGGGCGGAATGGGTCACGGGAGTCGCGTGCCGTACCCCGGCGGCGTAAAGCAGCGCAAGCCGGGCAGGCACTGGGTATCGGGGCTTCGGACGTCGGGGCGAACGGTCCGCCGGCGGTGGGGAGTGACATGGTGACGGGCACGGCGGAACGGCGCGAGGCGTCCGGGGAGAGCGGGGCGACGCGCGCGCGGACACGGCGGCGGCAGCGGGAGGCGGCTTCCGGCATTCCCGGACAGCGGTACGTCGACGAGGCCGCCGCCGGTGAACAACAGCACGACTACCGGCCGTTGTGGATCGAGGAGCCCGCGCGCCGGCATCCCACGCCGGATCCGGTGCGCAGGGCGGCGGTGCGGGCGCTCCTCGTCATATCGGTGACGCTGCTCCAGGCGATGGTGGCGTTCCTGTGCGCGATGGCCGGCTCCTGGCCGGCGTTCCCCATGGTGATCGGCAGTGTGGCGAGCACGGTGGCCGCCACCTGGGCGGTGGTGGACGTGTGGGTGACCCGCCAGGTGTGGAACCAGCGGCACGGCGTGGTCTCCGAGCCGAGCAGTACGGCCCGGGCCCTGCGCCGCGAGCGGCGGGCCCGCCGCCGCCAGGAGCGGACGGCGCTGCGGGACCGGGACCGGATAGCCCGGCGCGGCGGCACCGGCCGGCTGTCGCACCCCTGACCCGGGCGGCGGGGGCCGGGGCTCCGGCGGGGTCCCCGGCTCCGTCGCGGGGTCCACGGCTTCGCGGGGGGTCCACGGCTTCGGCGCGGCGGGTGGCTCCGGGGTGGCGGGTGGTTCGGCGGGTGGTCCCGCCGTTCCGTCGCCGGCCCCGGAGCCGCCGCGATCAGTTCGAGGTCGGCGCCGGCTTGCGGAACATCCGGGTCGCGGTGATCTCGCTGTGCACGGTCTCGCCCGCCTCGGGCGGCTGCGGCAGTCCCGGCCGCAGGTGCTCCTCCACGCTGATGTACTTCAGGCCCGCCCGCAGGTCCGCGTCGTTGCGCAGCCGGATGACCAGCGGGAACTCGGCGAGGGCGGTCGTGTCGAACAGGCCGGTGGTGTAGAGCAGCTGCACGCCCAGCGCGTCGGAGACGGCACGCTGGAGTTCCAGCAGGTACGTCGCGTTGGCACGGCCGATCGGGTTGTCCAGGAACAGCGTGCCGGCGTGCCGGTGCTTGTCCCGGCCCCGGTCGTTCGAGCGCAGCGCGGCCATCGTGCAGTACAGGGCGATGGCGGCCGTGAGCAGCTGGCCGCCGGAGAAGACGTCGCCCATCTGGCCGACGGGGACGCGTTCGGCGCGCAGCACGGCGTCCGGCTTGAGGATCTCCACGGCCACTCCCCTGGGCTGGAGCGCGGCGGCCACTCCGCGCAGCAGCAGGGACATGCCGTCGCGCCGCAGGTCGGAGTTCTTCTTCACGGCCGCGCGCGTGGCCTCGTCGATGACCTCGCCGAGCCGTTCGGTGAGGACGGCCTGGTCGGGCTCCTCGAAGCGGATGCGCAGGAACTCCTGCCCGGACCACTCGCCGAGCCCCTCGGGGAGCCGGGAGAGCCGCTGGGCCGACCTCAGGGTCGCGAGGGCCGACTCCACCAGGCCGCGCAGCCGGTCCAGGATCGAGTCGCGGTTGCGTTCCAGCTGGGCCAGCTCGTCCGTCAGGACGCGCAGCCGCGGTGCGAAGGCGTCCGCCCACTTCTGGGCGTGCTCGGGCAGCGCGGCGGCGGGCAGTTCGCGGATCTGCTGCCGGGCGGGGGTGCGGACCTGCTCGTACCGCGTGGAGTTGGCGTGCCGGACAAGGACGTCGCTCGCCTCGCGCACCGCCGTCTCGGCGGCGGAGAGGTCGGCGGCGCAGCCGCGCAGCGAGCGGCGGGCCTCGGCGGCGGAGTGCCGCGCCTCCTCCAGCGTGCCGGGGTACGGCTCGGGCTCCTCCCGCTCCTCGTCGTGGGTGTGTTCGCGCAGCAGGTCGCGGAGCATGGCGGCGATCTCCTCGAAGCCGCCGGCCGCGTCCTCGGCGGCGCGGTGGGCCTCCAGCAGTTCCGCGTGCGCCTCGCGGGCCCCGGCGAGGGCCTCGGCGCGGGCGGACAGTTCGGCCGTGGCCGTACGCAGCAGGGCCTGGGCGTGCTCGGCGTCGCGCGGGACGAGTTCCTCGGCCAGCGCGGTGTGCGTCGCGCCGTCCTCGGGCGCGTGCCGCTCGGCCTCGCCGCGCAGTCGGCCGAGCTGCTCGCTCGCGGTCGACACGCGGGCCTCCAGGAGCTGCACCAGCTCCTCGGCGCGCGTGGCGGCGGACTGCCGGGAGGGGCCGTCGGCACCGTCGGGCGAGCGCAGCAGCTGTTCGGCGCGGACGCGGACCTTGTTGCTGAGCCGGTCCAGTTCGGCGCGGGCGGCGCTCTCGTCGCTCTCCGCGCGGGCCTGTTCGGCGCGCAGGTCTGCGCCGACACCGACCTTCTCGTAGAGCTGGGAGGCGGCCCGGTAGGCCTCGCGCAGGGCGGGCAGGGAGGCCTCGGACGTCTGCGCGTCCTCGGCGGGTACGTCGTCGGGGGCGCCGGCGATCTCCGCACGCTCGGCACGCAGGGCGCGCGCGGTGCGGCGGGCGTCGTCGGCGGCGCGCTGGGCGGCGCGGCGGTCCTCGTCGGCGGCCCGGGCCCGCTCCAGGCAGGTCTGGGCGCGGGCCTCGGACTCGGTGGCCTCGTCGGCGAGTTCACGCAGCCGCGCCTGCCAGCCGGCGCGCTCGCGGAGCCGGTGGGCCAGGCCCGCGAGGGCGTCGGCGGCGCGGCGGGCCCGCTGGGCGGCGTCCTGCCGTTCGTCGCGGACCCGGACGGCCTCGGCGGCGGCCTCGTCGGCCTCCGCTCGCACGGTCCGCGCCTCGGCCAGTGACGCCTCGCTCTCCTCGGCGGCCGTGCCGGCCTCCTCGGCGGCCCGGGCCAGTTCGGTGAGGCGTCCGGCGGGGCAGCCGGTGCGCCAGGAGGTGAGCCGGGCGGCCAGTTCGCGGTCCTTGCCGAGCCGGGCGGCCAGGGCCCGGATCTCCTCGTCGCGCTCGGTGGCCCGCGCGCGCAGGGTCTGCCGTTCCTCGTCGGCGGCGTACTCGTCGTGCATGGCCGGGTTCGGCGGTACGAGGAAGACGTCGTCCGGGGCTGCCGCGGGGGTCGGGGCGAGCAGGGCGGCGGCGGTGCCGACGGCCACCGCGGAGCGGGGCAGCAGGGCGGCGGCGTTCAGCGCCTCGCGGGCACGCGCGTGGGTGTCGGGGTCGGTGATGATGACGCCGTCGACCAGTTCGGGCCGGGCGGCGAGCACGCGCGCGTGGTCACCGGGGTCGACGGCCTGCGCCAGGTAGCGCCAGCCGGGGAGCGCGGGAATGCCGTGCTCACCGAGGAACTCCACGGTGGCGAGCACGTCCGGGCCGGGCGGCAGCAGTCCGCCGTCGCCGAGGGCGCCCAGGATGCGGGCGTCGTCGGCCGCGGCCGTGCGGAGGTCGAACAGGTGGCGTTCGGCGGTCGCCACGGCGTCGTCGAGGAGCGCGCGCAACTCGTCGGCGAAGCGGTCGAGTTCGATGGCGGTGAGCGGGCCTTCACCGGGGGCGCGGGTGGTGTTCCCGGGGGCCGGAGCGGCGTCGTCGTCGGAGCCGGACCTGGGACCCGGTACGCCGACGCGTGCCGTCCCCGGCGCGCCCGGCAGGCTCAGCAGCTCCGCGAGGCGTTCCTCGGCGGCCAGCGATTCGGCCAGGCGGCGTTCCGCCTCGTACGCCCGTCCGGCGCCGGTCGCGGCGTCGGCCGCGCGGGCCGCGGCCAGCTCCGCGCGGGACTCGGCGGCCGCCGCCTCGCGCGCGTGCTCGGTGGCCTTGCGGGCGGCCTCGCGGGCGGTGTCCCAGGCGGCCACCGCGGTCTTCTCGGCGTCGCTGGCGGCGAGCGCGGCCCGCGCCGGGTCGGCGTCCGGGGCACTGTCGTCGAGCCAGCCGGCGCGGACCGCCTCGGCGGTCTCCTGCTCGACCTCGGCCAGCCGCTGGCGCAGGTGCCCGGTCTCGCTGCGGGCGCGCTGCGCCTCGGTGGCGGCGGCGGTGGAGTCCCGGTGGGCGGCGTCGCCGGCCTCCTGGAGGGCGGCGGACCGCTCCTCCTCCTCGTTGGCGAGGGCCTCCGCGCTCGCGGCGGCCCCGCGCAGGGCGCGTACGAGGTCCACGGCGGCCCTGGCGCGGGCGGCGAGGGCGGGCGCCGCGTCCCGCTCGGCCTCCTGGATGGCGGCGGAGACCCGCGCGACGCGGTCGGCGGCGGCACGGTGGCGCAGCACGGCCTCCGCGGCCTGCCAGGCCGCGTGCAGGGTGCGGGCGTCGGCCAGCTCGCGCTTCTGCGCCGCCGCGGACTTCTCGGCCGCGGCGAGGGCCAGGGAGGCGTGCCGGTAGGCGAGTTCGGCGGCGATCAGGGCGCTGCGCTCCCGCGCGCCCTCGGAGTGCGTGACGGCGTACGCGGCGGCCGTGACGCGCTGGGCGAGGTCGGCGGCGCGGACCCGCTCGCGCACGGCCCGCGCGGACAGCCGCCGGGCCAGGGTGCGGGTGCGGCGCTCGGCGCCGGCGTGGACCTCCCGCGCGCGGGAGCGTGTCCCGGCGGCCTCCACGATGCGGCCGAGCAGGTCGGCGGAGCCGGCGGTGAAGTCCCGTTCGGCGATGAGTTCGGCGCGCCGGCCGAGTTTGCTGCCGAAGCCGCTGACGAGGTCGGCCAGGCCGTCGGTGTCGCGGGTGTCGGTGACCGCGCGTAGCAGCAGGTCGGTGAAGTCGGAGTCCTTCTTGACCGCGAAGAGACCGGCCGCCTCGCCCTCGTCGGCGTTCATCTCACGCTGGTAGCGGAAGAGTTCGGGGTCGAGGCCGAGGTCGCCGAGGTGTTCGTTCCAGCGGTCGTGGATCTCCTCCCAGTGCACCTCCAGGTGCGGGTAGGCCTTGCCGGCCTCCATGAGCGCGTCACGGAAGCCCTTCATGGTGCGGCGGCGGCCCTGTGCGCCGGAGGTGCCCTCGACGGGCGGTCGTACGGCGGTGGCCTCGGCGACGGGCAGGTTGTCCAGGCTCAGTCCCGGGCCGGGCCGGAAGGAGTACCAGGCCTCGGCGAACTTGCGCGGGTCGTTGGAGACCTGCCGGCCGCGCCACTCGCTGACCTTGCCGACGACCACGCACTCACCGGTGAGCACGTGCTGCCATTCCAGGGCCACGTGACCGCAGTCGTCGGCGAGGAGGAACTTGCGCAGCACGCCGGAGCTGGCGCCGCCGAGCGTGTTGCGGTGTCCCGGCAGCATCACCGAGAAGATCAGCTTGAGCAGCACGGACTTGCCGCCGCCGTTCTCCAGGAACAGCACGCCCGCGGGCGCGGGACGGCGTGGCGGGCCGGACGGCTCCTCCTGGAAGAACTCCGCCTGGGTGGGCGCCGGGTCGGGCACGGGCTCGCCGACACCCCGCAGGTCAAGCACGGTGTCGGCGTAGCGCGCACCGGCGGGACCGATGGAGTAGAGGCGGACCCGGGACAGCTCGTACATGGCGGACTCTCGTCAGTCTTCTGGCGGATCGGTGCGGTGGTGCGGTGCGTGCGGTGGTCTGGCGTGGTCAGGGGTGCGAGGGCGCGTGGAACGGCAGACCGGCGTCGGCCACCAGGTCCAGGTCGTCGGTGTCCTCGGCGGGCAGCAGGCTGGCCGTGCCGTCGGTGACCGGGACGACGCCCAGTTCGAGCAGTTCGGCCAGGGCCGCGCTGCCGGCCAGGTCACGGACCTGGAGCTGGTAGCGGGCGGTGGTGCGGTAGGTGCCGCCGCTGTCGTCCCCGGTGCGCTGGAGGAATCCGGAGTCGGTGAGGAAGGCCAGGGCCTTCGCCACGATGCCGGTGGTGGAGGCGGCCGGTCGGCGGGCGTCCTTCGTGGCGCCGGTGGCGCTGCGTCTGGCCCAGATCCGCCAGGCGGCCTCCAGCCCGGGCGCGTCGGTCACCGGGTCGGTGTTCTCGCCGTGCTCCTCCGCGCGTTCCTCCAGGCGGCGGCAGGCCTGCCGGACGAAGGCGTCGACGCCGTTGACCGTGACCCGGCCGATGTAGCCGTCGTCGGCGAGGTCCTCCGGGCGCGGGAAGGCGAGCGCGGCGGCGGCGAGGTGGGCGAGTCCGTGCAGGAAGCGGTCGCCGGAGTCGGCGGCGGTGCGACGCGCGTAGTCACCCATGCGGACGGCGAAGACCGAGTCCTCGGCGGCCGTCACGGCCATCCCCGCGCGCGGGGACACCTCCAGGACGACGAGGCCCAGGCCTGCGGCGACGGCGTCGGCGAGCCGTGCGAACGCCGGGTCGTCGCGGTGGCGGCGCAGCAGTTCGGTGTACTCCTGGTCGCGGGCGGGCTGGAGCCTGGGCTGGAGGCCGAAGGCGACGAGCCGCGCCGCGTCGGCGGCGTCGGCGGGTGTGACGGCGGCGTTGGCCGGCGCGGCGGCGGACTCCGGCTCGCTCCGGTCGGCGTGCTCGGTCACGGGGTGGGCTCCTTGTCGCGGTGGTGCTCGGTCATGCTGCTTCCGTCCGGTCCGCGGCCATGCCGGCCGCGTCGAGCAGGGCGGTGCCGACGATGAGGTCGGCCCCGCCGAACTCGGGGTCGTCCAGTTCGGTGCCGTCGTCCACGGCGAACAGCAGTTTCTGCTCGCCCTGCCGGTAGGCGGTGCCGACGGCCGGGCTGGCCGCGTGGACCGCCAGCAGTGCCACGAGGTAGGCGAGGTCCGGGTCGCCGGTGCGGCGGGCCTCGGCCAGCAGTCCCGACAGTCTCCTGGGGGCGTCCGCCGGCAGGTCGAGCAGTTCGGTCGCCGCGGCGAGCTGCTCCTCGCTGAACCGGCTGTCGTCCGGGGTGACGATCAGGTCGGGTTCGGGCATCTCGGCGCCGAGGTGCTCGCGCTCCACGGGGGGTGTCAGCAGGATGTCCACGAGGTCGGCGACCCGGACGGACACCGGCGTCCTGAGCCCCGTGCCGTGCGCGAAGAAGGCGTCCGTGACCCGGATCGCCTGTTCCAGGGGCAGTGGCAGGACGGGGGCGAGGAGGTGGCCGTAGAGGTCCGTGCCGGAGGTCGCCGCCGGGGTGGCGAAGGCCTGCCGGTCCTGTTCGGCGCGGAAGAGCGGGCCGGCCTCCAGCAGGCGCGCCTGGAGCTGGGTGTGGCGCCGGATGCAGTCCTTGACGATGTCGACCAGTTCGGCGGCGCGCCGCTTGTGCTCGGTGTCCTCGGTCTCGTCGCGGGCCTTGCGGATGTTGGTGAGGATGGCGTTCTCGTGGCGGTAGCGCTCGGCCACGTGGTCGAGGGCCTCGGCGATCATGTCGGGGACTGCGTTGAGCCAGTCGACCGCGCGGACGTTGCGCCGGGTGGCGTCCAGGGCCCGGCGGAGCGTCTCGGAGTACTGCACCGTGCGGTAGCGGGCCTGCTCGGCGGCGAGCTGGGCGTCGGCGAGCCGGCCGCGGTTGATCAGCACCTCCAGCTTGACCTCGGCGGCGATCTGGGCGCTGGTGACGTCGGTGTCCAGGGCGCCGACGAGGACGTTGACCGCCTCGTCCGTCGTCCGCAGGTAGACCGTGCCGCCGGGGCCGGGGACCTCCTCGATCAGCTTGAAGTCGTAGTCGCGGCGGACGTAGGTGCCGTCCGGCGCGAAGGTGCCGTACACCGCGCGGAAGCCGCGGTCCACGCTGCCGACGTTGATCAGGTTCTCCAGGACCCAGCGGGCCACCCGTTCGTGCTCCCCGGCGTCGCGCCGCGGGGCTTGGGCGGCGATGCGCGGGACGAGCCGGGCGACGATCTGCTCGTGGTCGGCGCCGGTGTCGAAGTCCATGTTGAGCGTGACGAGGTCGATGGCGGCCAGCGCCACCTCGGCCATCCCGTACACCGAGTACTCGCCGGCCAGGTTGGCCTTGCGGGCGTCGAGGTCGTGCAGCGGCGCGGTGCAGGCGAGCGCGCGCAGCCGGCGCGCCAGCCCCTCGTCGGCGGCCGGGCCCGGAGCCGGGCGCGGTCCCGCGCTGAGCTGGGGCGGAACACGGTCCGTCGGTGCAGGCGAAGTCACGGTGCACAGACTAGGTCCTCGGTCCGACATCGACCCAAACGGACGCAGATGCCACGGCCGTCACGGACGCACGACAGCGCGTCCGCGGGGCCCGGCCGAAGGCCGACGGGACGCCCGCCGAGCGCCGGGCCGCTAACGCGACGGGGCCCACGCCGGGCACCGGCCGAAGACACCACACGGCGTCCCCCCGACGCCGGACCCCAGGCGCGACGGGGCACCACGGGGGCCAGAGGCCCGGGCACCACAAGGCATCCGCCAAGCACCGGCCCAAGGCACCACAGGGCGCGCCCGGCACCGGACCACAGCCGGGACAGCGCCGGCGCCGGTGCCGGAGCAGAGTCCGTCCGGGGAAGGGCCGGGCCGGGTCAGGAGGTGTCGGTGACGTCCTCCCCCACCCGTCGCACGTAGACCTCCACGACGCGTTCCAGGGAGTCGGCCAGGTAGGTCTCCAGCAGCCGCCCGGCCTCGCCGCGGTCCCCGGCCTCCAGGGTGCGCAGGATGCGGCGGTTGCGGGCGAGGTACGGCTCGTGCAGCCGGTGCGGGTCGTCCACCACGTGGAAGGCCAGCCGCAGTTCGGCGAAGACGCTGCGCATCAGCTCGTCGGTGCGCTCGCTGCCGGCGAGGGCGACCAGTTCCCGGTGGAAGTGGATGTTGGCCGTACCCACCGCCTTCCAGTCGCCCACGGCGGCCGCCCGCTCGCCCTCGGCGACCGCCTCGGCCAGCCCGTGGAGCGGGTACGGGGGGTCGCCCAGACCGCGGACGACGGCGCACTCGACGAGGGAGCGCGTCCGGTAGATGTCCGTGACGTCCTCCACGGTCAGCACCCGCACGAACACGCCGCGGTTCAGCTCGTGCACCAGCAGACGCTCGTGCGTGAGCAGCCGGAACGCCTCGCGCAGGGTGTTGCGGGAGACCCCCAGCGCGCCGCCGATGCTGTCCTCGGACAGGCGGGTGCCGGGCGGGAAGTACCCGTCCGCTATCCGGCTCCTGAGGATGTCCGCGACCCGCTCCGCCGTACTCGTGCGCCCCAGGAGGGCTCGGTCGTCGGCCAGTCCCGCCGTCTGCTCCGCCATGCCGGGATTCAACCGCAGACGCGGGAACGGTACAACGTGGGTATTGAAGGATCGTTGAACGATCCTCTACGGTGCTCACACCGCACGGCCCACGGCCGTGGCACGGCCGCCGTGCGGCGCTCACCTCCCGCACCCTCCGTCCCCCCTCTGCGAGGTGCCCATGAGCACGACCCCACCGCCCCGGTCCGTGCCCCCCGGGGTACGCCCGGGAGCCGACGGCGCCGGCGAGGACGGCGCGTTCGGCTGGCTGCGCGCCCTCGGCCCGGACGGCCGGCGCGCGTTCACCGGGGCGTTCGGCGGCTACGCCCTGGATTCGTACGACTACTTCACCCTGCCGCTCAGCATGGTGGCGCTCTCGGTCCACTTCGGTCTAAGCAGCGGGCAGACCGGCCTGTTCACCACCGTCACCCTCGTCGTCTCGGCGGTCGGCGGCGCCGCGGCGGGTGTGGTGGCGGACCGGGTGGGCCGGGTCCGGGCCCTGATGATCACCGTGCTCACGTACGCGGTCTTCACCGTCGCCTGCGGCTTCGCGCCCGATTACGAGTCGCTGTTGGTCTTCCGCGCGCTCCAGGGCCTCGGTTTCGGCGGCGAGTGGGCGGTCGGGGCGATCCTGGTCGCCGAGTACGCGGGCGCGCGCCACCGGGGACGTACGCTCGGCGCGGTCCAGAGCGCCTGGGCGGCCGGCTGGGCGCTCGCGGCGGTCGCGTACACCCTCGTCTTCTCCGTCGCCGGTGACGACCTGGCCTGGCGGATCATGTTCTGGACCGGTGCGCTGCCCGCGCTGTTCGTGGTGTGGCTGCGCCGCCGGGTGCACGACGCCCCCACGGCGACGGCCGCGCGCGAGCGGGACGCCGGGCGGGGCTCGTTCGCCGCCGTCTTCCGGCCGGGCCGGGACGGTGCCCCGGGCCTGCTGCGCACCACGGTCTTCGCGAGCCTGCTGTCCACGGGCGTGCAGGGCGGCTACTACACGCTGGCGACCTGGGTGCCGACGTACCTCAAGTCCGAGCGCGGCCTGTCGGTCGTCGGTACCGGGGGCTACCTGGCCTTCCTCATCTCGGGCGCGTTCCTCGGCTACCTGACGGGCGGCCACCTCACCGACTGGCTCGGCCGGCGCGCCAACATCTGGCTGTTCGCGCTGCTGTCGGCGCTGTGCATCCTGGTGTACGCGAACATCCCGCAGGGCTCCGGCACCCTCCTGCTGGTGCTCGGGTTCCCGCTCGGCTTCTGCATGTCGGCCATCTTCAGCGGCTTCGGCTCCTACCTGAGCGAGCTGTACCCGACGGCGGTGCGCGGCACCGGGCAGGGCTTCACGTACAACACCGGCCGCGCGGTGGGCGCGGTGTTCCCGACCCTGGTCGGCTTCCTCGCCGAGAGTTGGGGTGTGGGCGGTGCGCTGGTCTTCGGCGCGATCGGTTACGGCCTGGCCGCGCTGGCACTGCTCGGGCTGCCGGAGACGCGCGGGAAGGAGCTGGCGTGAGGAGGGCGAGCGTTGCCCGCGAGCAGCGGGACGGACCGGCCGGGGCCGCCCGGCCGACAGCCCCGCGAGAACCGGAGGACAGGGGAACACCGTGAGCGCGCTCGACGAGAACACCATGACCGCGATCGATCTGAACGCCGACCTGGGCGAGGGGTTCGGCCGCTGGCGGCTGACCGACGACGAGCGGCTGCTGTCCGTCGTCACCAGTGCCAACGTGGCCTGCGGGTTCCACGCCGGGGACCCGGCCACCATGCGCCGGGTGTGCGACCTCGCGGCCGCGCGCGGGGTGACGATCGGCGCGCAGGTCTCCTACCGGGACCTCGCCGGGTTCGGGCGGCGCGCGATGGACGTGCCGCCCGCCGAGCTGGCGGCCGAGGTCGCCTACCAGATCGGGGCCCTGGACGTGTTCGCGCGGGCGGCCGGGGCACGCGTCGCCTACGTCAAACCGCACGGCGCGCTGTACAACCGCGTCGTGCGCGACCCGGAGCAGGCCGGCGCGGTCGTCGAGGGCGTGCTCCTCGCCGGCGCGGCGCTCCCGGTGCTGGGACTGCCCGGTTCCCGGCTGTTGGAGCTGGCCGCGCGGGCAGGGCTGCCGGTCGTCACGGAGGCGTTCGCGGACCGCGCCTACACCGACGAGGGCACGCTCGTGCCGCGCGGCCTCGACGGTGCCGTGGTGACCGACCCGGAGGCCGTCGTGGAGCGCTCGGTGGGTCTCGCGTGCTCCGGCACGGTCACGGCGCACTCCGGCGCGCGCATCGAGGTGCGCGCCCGGTCGCTGTGCCTGCACGGTGACACCCCCGGCGCGGTGGAGCTGGCCCGCCGGGTGCGGGAGCGGCTGGTGGCGGCCGGGGTGCGGCTGGAGGCGTTCGCGTGAGGACGCTGCCCGTCGGTGACGACGCCCTGCTGGTCGAGGTGGCCTCCGGGGAGGAGGCGCAGGCCCTGCACGCGCAGTTGGTGCGCCGCCGCGAGGAGGGCGTGCTCAGCGTCCGGGAGATCGTCCCGGCGGCCCGTACGGTGCTGCTGGACGGGCTGACCGACCGGGCCCGCTGGGCGGCCGAGCTGACGGCGCGCCCGGTGCCGGCGGCGCCGCCACGCGCGCGTGAGCTGGTCGAACTGCCCGTGCGCTACGACGGCCCCGACCTCGCGGACGTGGCCGCGCACTGGGGGGTGGCCGAGCGGGACGTGGCCCGCGTCCACGCGGACACCGAGTTCACGGTGGCCTTCTGCGGGTTCACGCCCGGCTTCGGCTACCTCACCGGCCTCCCGGCCCGCTACCACGTGCCGCGCCGCGCGACCCCGCGCACGGCGGTCCCGGCCGGTGCCGTGGGGCTGGCCGGGCCGTACACGGGCGTGTACCCGCGTTCCTCGCCGGGCGGCTGGCAGCTGATCGGCACGACGGACGCGGTGCTGTGGGACCCGGCCCGGGTACCGGCGGCGCTGCTGGCACCGGGGGCACGGGTGCGGTTCGTACCGGTGGAGGGGCCGTGACCGGGGCGGACGACCCGGCCGACCCGCGCACCCCGGCCGGGGCGCGCCCGCGTGACCGGGTGCTGGTGGTGGTGCGCGCCGGGGCACTGACCACCGTGCAGGACGGCGGTCGCCCGGGGTACGCGCACCTCGGTGTGCCGCGTTCCGGCGCGCTCGACCCGCCGACGGCGGCCCTCGTGAACCGGCTCGTCGGCAATCCGCCCGACGCCGCCGTACTGGAGACCACCCTCGACGGCTGTGCGGTACGTACCCGCGCCGCGGTGACCGTCGCGGTCGGCGGAGCGCCCTGCCCGGTGTGGGTGGACGGCCGGCCGGCGGCCTGGGGCGCCCCGGTCGCCGTACCGGCCGGGGCGCTGCTGGAGGTGGGCAGGGCCACGGCCGGGGTGCGCGCCTACGTCGCCGTCGGCGGGGGCGTCGCCGTCGAACCGGTGCTGGGCAGCCGGGCCACCGACCTGCTGTCCGGTCTGGGGCCGGCACCGCTGGTCGACGGCACGACACTGCCGCTGGGCGCCCCGGCCGGTCCGCCCGCGCGCGTGGACGCCGTTCCCCAGCCGCGTCCACCGGCCGAGCTCGTGCTGCGCGTGACGCCCGGTCCGCGCGACGACTGGTTCACGGCACGGGCGGTGCGGGACCTGACCACGCGCGCGTACCGCGTCTCCGCGGCGAGCAACCGCATCGGTCTGCGCACCGAGGGGCCCGCGCTGGAGCGGGCCCGGACCGGGGAACTGCCCAGCGAGGGTCTGGTGCTGGGCGCGGTGCAGGTGCCGCCGGACGGGCGCCCGGTGGTGTTCCTCGCGGACCATCCGACCACGGGGGGCTACCCGGTGATCGCCGTGGTCCGCGCCGCCGATCTTCCGGCCGCGGCGCAGGCCCTGCCGGGCATCCCGGTCCGGTTCCTGCCGGTACGCCGCCGCTGAGCCCCGGCGCACCCCGCGTCGCGGCGGGGCCCCCGAGCGGGCCGGGGCCGGGCGGGCGCGGGGTCAGCCGAGCGTCGCGTCGGGCCCGAAGCGGCTGCGGACGGCGGTCTGCACCTCCGCCTCCTCGGCCGGGTCGGCGGCCAGGCGGCGCAGTCGTTCGACGACCCGGGTGTCGCCGGTCTCGGCGTGCCGGGCGGCGAGTTCGCGGGTGGTCTCCTCGCAGTCCCACAGGCACTCGACGGCGAACCCGGTGGCGAAGGAGGGGTCGGTGGCGGCGAGCGCGCGGGCGGCCCGGCCCCGCAGGTGGGAGGAGGCGGTCTCGCGGTAGACGTGGCGCAGCACGGGTGCCGCGCAGGCGATGCCGAGGCGTCCGGCGCCGTCGACGAGGGTCCACAGGGTGGGTGCGTCCGGGCCCTCGCCCCGGACGGCGTCGCGGAGGGCGCCGAGGACGAGGTCGCTGTCCCGGGCGGCGCCGCGGCAGGCGAGTACGCGGCCGGCGGCGGCGCCGAGCGCGTCGGGACGCCCGGTCCAGCCGCGGGCGCGGTCGACGGCGGCGACACTGCGCATCCGCTCGAAGGCGTCCACCGCGGCCTGAGCGACGGGGGACGTGCCGTCGGCGACCGCGGCCTCGATGAGGTCGAGGGCGCCGGGGTCGTTGCCGTCGGCGAGGTAGCGCAGCGCGGTGCAGCGGGCGCCGTCGATGCCGTCGCGCGCGGCCCGCAGGATCTCGGGCCGGTCCTCGGGGCCGGCCACGGCGACCAGGCAGCGGGCGGCGGGCACGTACAGGGCGACGCCGCGCTCCATGCCCTGCTGGGCCCATTCGAAGACGGCGCGGACGCTCCATCCCGGGCGGGGCCCGGTGGGGCGCAGCTGGCGTTGCCAGCGATCGAAGCAGCCGGTCTCCCGGGCGGCACGCACCCGGGTGGCGATCGACGGACGCGCGTCCTCCGCCCACAGCCGCCAGGGCCGGGGTTCGAAGGCGTCGCGCACGGCGGTGGCCAGCTCGGCCTCGCCCTCGGGGTCGGTGCCGAAGCGGGCCAGGACGGGGGCGGCGAGGGCGCGCAGGCCGGCGTCGTCGTCCCGCAGGGCCAGCTCGTCCAGGGCCCAGGCCCAGTTGGCGCCCTGGGCGGCGTACCGGCGCAGCAGTTCGAGGGCGTCCCGCCTGCCGTAGGAGGCGAGGTGTCCGAGGACGGCCAGAGCGAGGCCGGTACGGGACTCGTCGGTGTCCAGGACGTCGTCCACGCCGAAGAGGTGCGCCTCGACGGCGTCCAGCTCGGCGTTCAGGTCGAGGTGGAGGCGGGCGTAGTACAGGGAGCGGTTCTCCACCTGCCAGTCGTGGCGGGGGTCGCGCAGGACACAGTGGTTGAGCGCCGCGAGCGCCTCGGCCCGCGGGGCGGTGAGCGCATGCAGCGTGCCGTCGCCACGACCGCGCTGGAGCAGCCCGAGCAGCGTACCGCTGGGCGCTATGACCGGATCGAACATGGGAAACAGCCTCACATCAAGCGTCGACGCAACCGGGAGACACGCATTACCTGGCCGCGTGACACAACGTCGGAGTGCCCGCCGTCTCTTGCTTGCTGTGAACCATCTCTCTCTGCCTCTCGTCGGTGGCCCATACGGACCGCGTCACGGCCCGCGCGGCGCGGCATCACCCGCCCGGCCATCGCGTCCGTGAATCACGTCGTCATGATGACCCGCGGTGTGTCCTGCCGCGACCGTATTTCCGGCGGCCTGCTACCGCCTCCCCCGTTTTGTGTGTCGTATCCGGTCGGTCGGCGCCGTCAGCGGACGCCGAACAGCTCCAGCAGCTCGGTCCTGCCGAACATCCTTGCCGTGTCGACGGCCGACGGCGTTCCCGCGGTGGGGTCGGCACCGCCTTCCACCAGCGCCTTGATGACGTCGGTCCCGCCCTTGAAGACGGCGCCGGCGAGGGGGGTCTGGCCCCGGTCGTTGATCTGGTCGGCCGTCGCGCCGCGGGCGAGCAGCGCGCGGACGGCGTCGGCGTGGCCGTGGTAGGCGGCGAGCATCACCAGGGAGTCGCCGCGGTCGTTGGTGAGGTCGGCCGGGACGCCCGCGTCGACGTACGCCACGAGCGCCTCGGTCTGCCCCTGCCGGGCCAGATCGAAGATCTTGGTCGCCAGCTCCACGACCTCGGGGTCGGGGGCTTCACTCATCGGCCGGACCGCCTCTCCTTGCGTAGGGGGTACTGCTCGGGGACCGCTCGGACGCGCTTCGGGGCCGCTCGGGGCCCGCTCCGGGAGCGAGCGGGCGTACGGCGGCGAGCGGAGCGCTGCCGTACGGGTGAATCGCCAGCGTACTGGCTCGTGGGGCACATGACCCGATGTGCCCGAGGTAAAGATCGCCAACAGCGCCCGCCGGAGGCAACCGTCCTGGTCAGCGGGGTCGCCACCACTCCGCCAGCCGGGGGAAAACAGCCGTATTTCACCCAGTTGCACCTTTAATCGTATGGATACATCCTGTGATCCTGGAAGAACTCATGGTGACTGTCCCCCACCTTCGACACCAGGAGGCCCCAAATGATCCTCTCCCTGTCAGGCGTGTTCCTGCTCGGCACGATCGTCTTCCTCTTCTTCCGCAAGGACGGGCTGAAGGGCTCGCACGCCGCGGTCACGGCCCTGTTCGGGTTCTACCTGTCGAGCACGGCCATCGCCCCCAGCATCAAGGCCGGCGGCGAGAGTCTGGCGAGCCTCCTCGGCGGCATCAAGTTCTGACCCCGCCCGTCACGCCCGCACGCACGATCAGGAGACAGCAGTGGCCCGGCGCCCTCTCCCCCGCATTCTGAGCAAAGACAGCGCGCAGATCGCCCGGACGCAGATCGCCCGGAGCCGGGAGCTGGCCCGGACGGCGGCCGACAGCGCCACCGACGTCCTCCACCCGCTGATCACCGTCTCGCGCGGACTGCGCCGGCTGGCCTCGGCCGGGCGGCGCAGGTGGGCGGAGACCCCCAAGGACAAGCGCGGGCCCCTGATGTTCCTGGTGGCCTCGCTGTTCCTGGTGGTGGCCCTGCTGCCGTACGGGCCGCTGCTCACCGTCATCACCGTGATGGGAGCGGCGGCCTGGCAGGGCCGCGACCGCAACCCGTCGGCGTCCGACGGGCCCGACGAGTCCCAGTCCGAGCGGCTCCAAGCGCTGTACGAGGCCCTGGTGCCGTACTTCTCCGGCCCCGACGACCCGGCGCCGCTGTACGCACACGGCGGGGAGTGGGAGAACGCCTTCACGGACCACGAGTTCGACGACACCGGCCGCGTCGGTCACCTCGTGATCCGCTACCCCGCCTACTTCCCGGACGGCGAGCCCGCGGCCCGCGCCCGGATCGAGCACCTGCTCACCGTGAAGGCCGGCCGGGGCCGCGAGTACCGCTTCGCGTGGGACGAGGAGGGCAACCGGCTCACCGTCACGGTGCTCGCCCCGCTGCCCGCCGACGTCCCCGCCCAGCGCTTCGTCACCGCACCGGGAGAGACCGTCCTCGGCTTCACCGACCCGAGCGAGGTCCAGCGCACGCTCCCGCTCTCGTACGGCGAGGAACACATCGACGTCCCGCCCATCGTCTGGCGCACCGGCATCCGCTCCACCGAGCCGCACCTGCTGGCGATGGGCCATCCCGGCAGCGGCACCTCCACCCTGCTGCGCTCCGTCGCCCTCCAGGCCCTGGAGTACGGCGACGTGCTGATCGTCGACGGCGGCGGCACCGGCGAGTACGCCTGCCTGACCGGCCGGGACGGCGTGCTCGCCGTGGAGTGCGCCCTCGCCGGGGCCCTGGCCAGCCTGGAGTGGGCCGCGCAGGAGACCGAGCGGCGGCTCGTCGCGATCAACCTGGCCCGGCAGGCGGGCGAGCCGCCGCCCGCGGACACCCGGCGCCCGCTGTGGATCCTGCTGGACCGGCCCGGCGTCTTCGCGCACCTCGCGGGGGCGGAGGGCCGCAAGGATCCGCAGGCACTGCTCCAGGTTCCGTTGCGGCACGGCCGCGCGGCGAACGTCACCGTGGTCGTCGCCGAGCAGTTCGAGAGCGGCGAGGCGCTGAGCGAGGCGGTGCGGCAGCACACGCGGGCCCGGGTCGTGCTCGGGGCCGCGGCGCCGCAGCAGGTGGAGGCGGTGCTCGGCGCGCCCCCGCACACGACGACCCTCGTGCACATGCCGCCCGGGCGGGGCTACGCCCGGCTGGGGTCCGGTCCGGTGCACCGCCTCCAGGTCCCGCGCACCCCCGATCCGTACGACGACGCCACGAGCGACGCCGACCGGCAGGCGGTACTGGCCCTGCTGCCGGCCCGCACCACCCCCGCGGACGCGGAGGCGCCGGTGCCGCCGGAGACGACGGATACGACGGAGCCGCCGGAACCGGTGATCGAGCGGGCCCCGCTGACCGCGGAGGCCGTGGGCGCCGAGACCGCCTGAGCCGGACCGCGCCCCCGGGTGCGCGTGCCCTAGGCCACGAGGGTCCGCGGCGACTCCCCCGCTCCCGTCGCGCCCGATTCGACCAGCCGCGCCGCGGCGGCGAGCCGGGCCGCCGCCTCGTCCGCCACCGCTCCCCCGACGGTGAACGGCAGCCGGACGTAGCCCTCGAACGCGCCGTCGACGCCGAAGCGGGGACCGGACGGGACGCGCACGCCGGTGCGTTCGCCCGCCTCGGCGAGGCGGGAGCCGGAGAGGCCGCCGGCCCGGACCCAGAGGGTCAGGCCGCCGCGCGGCACCTCGAACTCCCAGCTCGGCAGCTCCCGGCGGAGCGCGGCCACCAGCGCGTCCCGGTTCCCCCGGGCCTGGGCGCGGCGCAGGTCGACCGCCTGCGCCCAGCCGCCGGTGCTGAACAGCCAGTTCACGGCCAGCTGCTCCAGCACCGGGGTACCGAGATCGGCGTACGCGCGGGCGGCGACGAGGCTGCGGACCACGTCCGGCGCCGCCCGCACCCAGCCGATGCGCATGCCCGCCCAGAACGCCTTGCTGGCCGAGCCGACCGTGATCACCGTGGAGCCGGCCGGGTCGAAGGCGCACACCGGCCGGGGCATGCCGCCGTCCCGGAACTCCTCCTCCAGCCACAGTTCGGTCATCGTCTCGTCGGCGACGAGGACCGTGCCGGCCGAGCGGGCCGCGTCCACGAGCCGGCGCCGCTGGTCCTCGTCGGCGAGCGCGCCGGTGGGGTTGTGGAAGTCGGCGACGACGTAGGCGAGGCGAGGCGCGGCCTCACGCAGGACCTGGCGCCAGCGGTCCATGTCCCAGCCGGACAGCCCCCCGGCCATCGCGATGGGGACCAGCCGGGCGCCCGTCTCCCGCATCAGCTGGAGGATGTTGGCGTAGGACGGGGACTCCACCGCGATGCGCTCGCCGCGGCCCGCGAAGAGATGGCAGATGGCGTCGATGGCGCCCATCGCGCCGGTCGTCACCATGATCTGCTCGGGCATGGTGGGGATACCGCCGGCGGTGTACCGCTCGGCGATCATCGAGCGCAGGGCGGGCAGTCCGGCCGGGTAGTCGCCGTGCGTGTGGGCGTAGGGCGGCAGTTCCTCCAGGGCACCCCGCACGGCCCGGGTGAGCCACGGCTCCGGCGCCGGGAGCGAGGCGCAGCCCAGGTCGATCATCGAACCGAGGGCCTCCGGGGGCAGCGGCTCCAGCCCCCGGGCGGGGACCGGGTTGCCGGCGGGTACGGCGGTCCAGCTCCCGGCTCCGCGCCGGGACTCCAGGAAGCCCTCGCCGCGCAGCGCCTCGTAGGCCGCCGCGACCGTCGTGCGACTGACGGAGAGGGACAGCGCGAGCTCGCGTTCCGCGGGGAGGCGGGCGGCCACCGGGACCCGGCCCTCGAGCACCAGCAGCCGGATGCCGTCGGCGAGGGCACGATAGGCGGGGGGCCGGCGGGTGCCGGGTCCGGCCGGGCGGTCCTGCTGGGAGTTGAGGAGCCGGGCGAGCTGCGCGGCCCCCACCGCCGAGGTCCACTGCGCCATGAAGATCAGTCCACCTTCCCCGGATTGGCCATGGATGGAGTTCCATCCCGAGCCACAGAGTGGCATGTGCCAGTCCAGTTCCACTACCCAGGGGGGTATGTCGTGTCCAGTCCCGGTCGCCACATAGGACGACGGTTGATCCAGCTGTACGCCGGACTCGTGCTGTACGGCGCGAGTTCCGCGCTGCTCGTGGCGGCGGGGCTGGGGCTGGAGCCCTGGAACGTGCTGCACCAGGGGCTCGCCGAGCTGACCGGGCTGAGCATCGGGGCCGTGTCGATCGTCGTGGGCGCGGTGGTGCTGCTGCTGTGGATCCCGCTGCGCCAGCGGCCCGGGCTCGGCACGGTCTCCAACGTCTTCGTGGTGGGGCTGGCCATGGACGGCACGCTCGCGCTCGTCCCGGACCTGCGCTCCCTCGCCGTACGCGTTCCGCTGATGGTGGCGGGGATCGCGCTGAACGGCGTGGCGACCGGCCTGTACATCGCGGCGAGCTTCGGTCCGGGTCCGCGCGACGGGTTGATGACGGGTCTGCACCGGCGCACCGGCCGGTCGGTCCGGCTGATGCGGACGGCGGTCGAGGTGGCGGTGGTGGTCACCGGGTTCGTCCTCGGCGGCACCGTCGGCCCGGGCACCGTGCTGTACGCGCTGGCCATCGGTCCGCTGGTCCAGCTGTTCCTGCGGGTGTTCGCCGTGCGGCCGGCACCCGCCGGCACGGCGGTCGTCGCCACGGCGTCACCGGAGGGGGCCATACTGCGTCCGTGACCCTCACGACACCGGCACCGCGCCACCCGTACCTGGACCATCCCGGCCCGATCGCCTTCGCCCACCGGGGCGGGGCCGCCGGGGGCCTGGAGAACACCGTGGCGCAGTTCCGGCGCGCGGTCGAGCTCGGGTACCGGTACATCGAGACGGATGTGCACGCCTCGGCGGACGGCCGGCTGGTCGCCTTCCACGACGCGACCCTGGACCGGGTCACCGACGCGGCGGGCCGGATCGCCGACCTGCCGTGGGCGGAGATACGGCACGCGCGCGTGGACGGCCGGGAGCCGGTGCCGCTGTTCGAGGAGCTGCTGGAAACTTTTCCCGGGGTGCGCTGGAACGTCGACGTCAAGGCGGAGCAGGCGCTGCGGCCCCTGCTGGGGCTGATCGAGCGCGCGGACGCCTGGGACCGGGTGTGCGTGGGCTCCTTCTCGGAGGCTCGCGTGTTGCGGGCCCAGCGGCTGGGCGGGCCGCGTCTGGCCACCTCCTTCGGGACGCGCGGGGTGCTGAACCTGCGGCTGCGGTCCTGGGGACTGCCGGGTGCGGTGCGCCGGTCGGCCGTGGCCGCGCAGGTGCCCGAGGCGCAGTCGGGCGTTCCCGTGGTGGACCAGCGCTTCGTGCGCGCCGCCCACGCCCGCGGCCTGCACGTGCACGTGTGGACGGTGAACGAGCCCCGGCGCGTGCACCGGCTGCTGGATCTGGGGGTCGACGGCATCATGACCGACCACATCGAGATGCTGCGCGAGGTCATGGAGGACCGCGGCGTCTGGGTCTGATCGCGCGGCCCCACTCACCCGGTGGTTCGCCGCGCAGCGGTACGGGCGTTACCGGTACGGGGCGTGCGATCGGCCGGGCGGGGCACCCGGTACCGGAAAGGATCTGGCGTCGATTTAGCGCTCGGCGCGAAAGGGCGGTAGTGTACGCGTTTGGCCTGCCAGGCGTACCGTTACTGCGCGTCAATGATGCCGAGCGCTGGGTGACATCTGCTAGCAGATGTGACAAACCGGGCGCCTGTGGGTAGAACAAGGGGCGGCTACGACGGCGACGCACGACCCGGAACGGGACTCGGAACGGGAATCTTTACCGCCGACCGGACGTTGACCGGATGACGACGACAGCGACACCTGTCCTGTGGGCGACAAAGCCCGGGAGGCACGATTCATGAGTGAGCGAGCTCTTCGCGGTACGCGCCTCGTGGTGACCAGCTACGAGACGGACCGCGGCATCGACCTGGCCCCGCGCCAGGCCGTGGAGTACGCATGTGAGAGGGGCCATCGCTTCGAGATGCCCTTCTCGGTCGAGGCGGAGATCCCGCCGGAGTGGGAGTGCAAGGTCTGCGGGGCCCCGGCACTCCTGGTGGACGGCGACGGCCCGGAAGAGAAGAAGGCCAAGCCCGCGCGTACCCATTGGGACATGCTGATGGAGCGACGCACCCGCGAGGAGCTCGAAGAGGTCCTCGAGGAGCGTCTGGCGGTTCTCCGTTCCGGGGCGATGAACATCGCCGTTCACCCCAGGGACAGCCGCAAGAGCGCATAACTGCGAGACGAACACCGATAACCGCGGGCGCCGTACGTGAAGACGTACGGCGCCCGCGGTTTCGTGCCGCCCGGACGGCCGGTGCCGCCCGGGCACGGCCGGATCAGCGCGTCAGCGGGGGCCGCCGCTCCCCCGGCTCGGAGCGGTCCTCCCTGATGACCTCGCCCTGCACCACCTTGCCGTCGGGCCGGTGCACACGGGCCTGCTGGAAGGCGCCGCCCAGAGTGCCCGGGGCCGCCTCGCGGAGCCTGCGCTCCAGCGCGCTCCCGGTGCGGCGGCTCACCGCCCGCTGGACCGGCGGGAGCAGCAGGAGCAGGCCCAGGGCGTCCGAGATCATGCCGGGGATCACCAGCAGCAGGCCACCGAGCATCGTCAGGCCGTTGCCGCCGCCGCGCGCCGGGGAGCCGCCCCGCCGGAGCGCCTCGTCGAGGTTGCGGAAGGCGCGCCGGCCCGCCCGCTTGATGATCACGGAGCCGGCCACCACGCCCGCGGCCAGCAGCAGGAACACGCCGAGGCCCCCCGCCGCCCCCGCGACCAGGGTCAGCAGCCAGATCTCCAGCACCAGCCACCCGGCGAGACCCAGCGGCAGGTACCTGCGCAACCGGGAGCGCCGCCGGGGCCGGGCGGTGTACGGGGAGGTCGGAGCGCCAGTCGTCATGCTTCCAGTGTGCCTGGGCGTGGCTCAGCGCGGGATAAGGGAGTGACCGGCCGGCCGGAGGGGCGCGCTCAGGCCTGGCGCTCCTTGCCGTCCTTGCCGGTGAGCTTGCCGATGCGCTCGCCGACGCCCCAGGCGGTGACCCGCCACAGCGCCTCGACCACGATGTCCCGGCTCATCTTGGAGTCGCCCAGTTCGCGCTCGACGAAGGTGATGGGGACCTCGACGACGTGGTAGCCGGACTTCACCGCGCGGCGCGCCAGGTCGACCTGGAAGCAGTAGCCCTGCGAGGAGACCTCGGCGAGACCCAGTCCCTCCAAGGTCTCGCGGCGGAAGGCCCGGAAGCCGCCGGTCACGTCACGGAGCGGCACGTCGAGCAGGAGCCGGGAGTAGGTGGAGCCGCCGCGGGAGAGGAACTCGCGGGACTTCGGCCAGTTCACCACCCGGCCGCCGGGCACCCAGCGGGAGCCGAGGACCAGGTCGGCGCCCTTGAGGGCGGTGAGCAGCCGGGGCAGTTCCTCCGGCTGGTGGGAACCGTCGGCGTCCATCTCGACCAGTACGCCGTAGTCCCGCTCCAGACCCCAGCGGAAACCCGCGAGGTAGGCGGCGCCGAGGCCCTCCTTGCCCTTGCGGTGCAGCACCTGGACGTGATCGTCCCCGGCGGCCAGCTCGTCGGCGAGCTTGCCGGTGCCGTCGGGGCTGTTGTCGTCCGCGATCAGCACGTGCGCGTCGGGGACGGCCTCACGCACCCGGCCGACGATGGTCCTGATATTCTCCGCCTCGTTGTAGGTCGGAATGATCACCAAGGCGGTACCGAGCGGGCCGAACCGCCGCTCCTGGGCCTTGGCCGCGAGGGTCCCGTCGCCGTCGTTCACTGCTGCCCCTTCATGTCGTACGCAGGGGACCACCATAGTGGGCCCCGCCTGGGAGGACGTGACGGCTCGTGCGTCATTTGGTGTCGATCGCACAAGAACGGGGTAAGAGCCCGGTTTCCGGCCCCCTCACCTTACGTCCGCCCCACCTCGGTGGCACGGCGGATGGGGGCCCGGCGCCCTTCGGGCCGACCAGGGACCCGCTGGCTGCGGATCGACCGAAAGCCGTTGTCTACTGAGCGCCCGGGCCCCACCCGGGTCACACCTGGCCGACCGGCTGGGCGTTCCCCCGTCGGCGCGGGCGCTGAGCCTGGCTCCCAGCGACGGTGCCCGGTGCGGCACACCGTCCCTGACCCAGCGGCGCTGCGACAGGTGTTCTGAACGCTCCTCGGTCGGGCGTCCGGTGGTGGACCCGGCCGAACCTACCGGCCTCCCGCCGCCGACTGTCAACAGCCGTCTGACCTGCGGCGACCGTTGACGGGGCGTCGTCGGCGGGGAGGATGCGCAGGTGGGGCGGCGGGCCCGCGGCGGCCGGGGACCGCCGCGCCACCCCCGGAGATCACTCGCCCGGCCGTACGAACACCGTCCGGCCGCCCACGACGGTGCGCAGACAGACCGGCAGGTCGCGGCCGGGGGCCAGGTCGGGCAGACCGGGGGTGCCGGAGCGCGGGTCGGTGGACCAGCGGGCGACCCGGTCGTCGGGGGCCTGGACGATCAGCTCGCCGGTCCGCCAGACGGCGTAGTCCGCGGGCGCGCCCGGCACGAGGATCCCCGCGTCGTCGCGGCCGACGGCCCGCCAGCCGCCCCGGGTGTGCGCCGTGAACGCGGCACGGACGGAGATCCGGTGCTCGGGCGTGTGGTGGAAGGCGGCGGCGCGGACCGTGCCCCAGGGGCCGAGCGGGGTGACCGGGCTGTCGGACCCGAACGCGAGCGGCACGCCGGCGCGCAGCAGCGCGGCGTACGGGTTGAGGGTGCGGGCCCGTTCGGCGCCCAGCCGCCGGGCGTACATGCCGTCCTCGCCGCCCCACAGGGCGTCGAACGCGGGCTGGACGGAGGCGATCAGTCCCAGCTCGGCGAAGCCGGCGACGGTCTCGGGAGTGAGCATCTCGGCGTGCTCGACGCGGTGCCGGGCGGCGCGGACGCGGGCCAGGCCCGCCTTCTCGGCGGCGGCGCGCACGCCGTCGACCACGGCGGACACCGCGGCGTCGCCGATGGCGTGGAAGCCCGCCTGGAGTCCGGCCTCGGTGCAGGCCAGGACGTGGGCGGCGACGGCGTCGGCGTCCAGGTGGAGGGTGCCGGTGTGGGCGGCGGCGTCGGCGTAGGGCTCGTGCAGGCAGGCGGTGTGCGAGCCGAGGGCGCCGTCGGCGAAGAGGTCGCCCGCTGCGCCGGCCGCGCCCAGCTCACGGGCCTTCGCCGGGTCCTGCTCCGCCCAGTAGCCGACCACCCGGGGGCCCGGCGTCCCGGCGGCGAGCTCCAGCAGGCCGGTGAAGTCGTCCTCGGAGGAGATCTGCGGGCCGCCGCACTCGTGGACGGTGCCGATGCCGAGCGAGGCCGCGTGGGCCAGGGCGGTGCGCTGGGCCTCGGCGCGCTGGGCCGGGGTGACGGCGGCGAGGGCCGCCGCGCGGACGGCGTGGTGCGCGTCCCCGGTCAGCGGGGCGTCCCCGCGCGGGACCGGCCCGGGGATCAGGTCCAGCAGGGCGGTGGTGACGACCGCCGAGTGCACGTCGATGCGGGACAGGTACAGCGGCCGTCCCCCGGTGGCGTCGTCCAGCTCCGCACGGGTCGGCGGACGGCCACCGGGCCAGCGTGCCGCGTCCCAGCCGTGGCCCAGCAGGACCCGGTCACCGGGGCGGGCCGCGGCGAACTCGCGGACACGGGCGAGGGCCGCCTCCAGGGAGGGGGCGCCCGACAGGTCGAGGCCGGTCAGGGCCAGGCCCGTGGCGGTGGTGTGCACATGGGCGTCGGTGAAGGCGGGGGTGACGAGGGCGCCGTCGAGGTCGACCACCTCGTCCACACCGTCGGCGAAGGCGTCGGCGGCGCCCTCGGAGCCGACCCACGCGACCTGGCCTCGCTCCACGACCATCGCGGTGGCGAAGGGGTCGGCGGGGCTGTGCACCTCGCCGCGGCGCAGGAGGACGGTCTGGGGCTCGGCGGACTGCTCACTCATGACGCACAGTCTCTCGCGTGCGCGGGGTGCGCCGGGCACCGGGGCGGCCCGGTCAGATCTTCGGGGCGCGCGCCTCGTAGGGAGTCGACAGCACCACGGTGGTGCGGGTCGAGACGCCGGCCAGGGTGCGCACCCGGGCCAGCAGTTCCTCCAGTTCGTGCGGGGTGGCGACGCGCACCTTGAGGATGTAGTTCTCGTCACCGGCCACGCTGTGGCACGCCTCGATCTCGGGGACGCCGGCGAGGCGCTCCGCGATGTCGTCGGGGGCGCTGGGGTCGAACGGCTTGACCGAGATGAACGCGGTGAGCGGCAGCCCGACGGCCTCCGGGTCGACCACCGCGGCATAGCCCCGGATGACGCCACGCTGTTCCAGCCGGCGCACCCGCTGGTGCACGGCCGACGTGGACAGGCCCGTGGCCTTGCCCAGGTCTGTGTAGCTCATCCGCCCGTCGACGACGAGCAGCTGCACGATCTGTCGGTCCAGCTCCTCCATGTCGCCAAAACCTACAGTGCGGCTGATCTCCCCGGATACCTCGGAGGCGCAGGTCATTCCCCGTGGGGCGGAAAAGCCGCCGGAACGGGCACCTGCGCGCGGCATGTGACCAACGCCACACGCCACGTGCAGGCTCCGTGATGTTCTCGTGATTACCGCCCGGACCGGACGGGAAGTGCTTGCTGTGGCCGGGACCGCAGCGCCGTCACGGCCCAGTCCTAGGGGGAGAAGCCCATGCAGAGTGTCAGCCACCCTGATCGTTCCGCGTCCACGCGTCGGCAGTCCGTCCTCGAGCCCGAACCGGAGGGCGTCGAACCCGACGACCTCTTCGACGAGGAACTGGAACTGGACGCCTACGACACCTTCGAGATGTACCGGGTGGTCTGCCCGGACTGCGCCCAGCCGATCGCGCTGCTGGCGGACGAGGAGGTCCTGCCGGAGCACGCGCTGTGCGCCTCGCCCTGGAACCCGTTCGGGCTGACGGTGTGCGCCGGCACGGGCCGCGCGGCGGCCGACGCCCGCCCCGCGGACGAGTCCTGCGAACCCCAGGAGCAGGACACCGCGCTGCTGCTGACGCTCCCCCAGGGCCTGGACTGGCGGACGCAGCCCTTCTCGCACGTCGGCGGCCCGGGCTCCCGCCCGATGCGCGTACCGGCGATGCGCCGCGAAGCCGCCTGACGCTCCGCCACCGTCCCGCACCCGCACCGCGTACGGCGGTGTGGTGCGGGGCACCGGCGCGCCCACGGCGTCCCCGGACGGGCAACTGGACGCGGTCGGCGGGACGAGCCCGGTGCGCGCAACCGCTCGCCCCGCCCCGTTGTCGACCCGTCGGCCGCACGCCGTACGGCGGTGGCGGTGCGGGGCACCGGCGCGCCCACGGCGTCCCCGGACGGGCAACTAGACGCGGTCGGCGGGACGAGCCCGGTGCGCGCAACCGCTCGCCCCGCCCCGCTGTCGACCCGTCGGCCGCACGCCGTACGGCGGTGGCGATGCGGGGCACCGGCGCGCCCACGGCGTCCCCGGACGGGCAACTAGACGCGGTCGGCGGGACGAGCCCGGTGCACGTACCCACGAGGCACCGCGTAACCGCTCGTTCCGCCCGGCTACCGACCCGTCGCCCGCGCCCCGTACGGCAGTCGCGGAGCGGGGCGCCGGCGCACCCGGGGCCGCACGGCGTCTGCCCGAGGGCCAACGAGGCGCGGTCGGCCGGGCGGGCCCGACCCGGTGCGCGTACCGCGGGGCGACGCGAAGTCGCCTGACGCGCCAGTGCCGGGCCATGGTGCAGGCACCGCCCCCGGGACCGTCGACCGTACGGCGACCGCCCCGACAGGGAGGAAGATCGCGGACGGCGGGTCCGGGTCCCGTCCGGTGCGCCTACCCGCGAGGCGCCGCTAAGTCGCCTGACGCCCCGTGCCAGGCCATGGTGCAGGCACCGGCGTACTCGGGGCCGTCGACCGTACGGCGACCGCCCGAGAGCAAGAAGGTCGCAGACGGCGGGGCCGGGCTCCCGCCCGATGCACCTACCGGCGATACGTCCCGAAGTCGCCTGACGCCCCGGTGCCGGGCCGTGGCGCAGGCCCCGGCGTGCCCGGGGCCGTCGGCCTTACGGCTTCCGTGGACGGCGGGGCGGGGCTCCCGCCCGGTGCGCAGCGAAGTCGCCTGACGCCCCCCGTGCCGGGCCGCGATGAGGGGCTTCGGCGCGCGGTGGGGGTGGGTGAACTGACGCTCTAATTCGCCGGGCGGTGACCTGTCCGGCCGCCGCCGCGTTGGCCCGGGTATGAGCCTCATGGACTCGGCGGCCGGGTACCGGCGCCGCGTGTTCGCCCCGCGCCCCGGGGAATCGGTTCCGCCACCGGTGCCGCAGGACCCGCCCATCTACCGTGAGCTGCTGCGGACCTGGGCCGACCGGGGCCGGACCCTGCCGGGCCGCCACGACCCGGAGTGGGTCAGGCTGGCGGCGCCGACGGTCCTGCGGGGGCAGTTCAGCGACCCTCGGGTCCCGCCACGTGACGGGCGATGACCATGCGCTGGATCTGATTGGTGCCCTCCACGATCTGGAGGACCTTGGCCTCGCGCATGTAGCGCTCGGCCGGGAAGTCGGCGGTGTAGCCGTAGCCCCCCAGGATCTGCACGGCGTCCGTGGTGACCTTCATGGCCGTGTCCGTGCAGTGCAGTTTGGCCATGGCGGCCTGCTTGGCGAACGGCCGGCCCGCGTCGCGCAGACGGGCCGCGGCGAGGTAGAGCGCGCGGCCGGCCTCGATCTGGGTGGCCATGTCGGCGAGCATGAAGCGCAGGCCCTGGAAGTCGGCGACGGGCCGGCCGAACTGCCGGCGCTGCGTGGCGTAGCCGACGGCCTCGTCCAGCGCGGCCTGGGCGAGGCCGATCGCGCAGGCCGCGATGCCGAGGCGGCCGGAGTCGAGGGCGGCCAGGGCGATGGCGAAGCCCTGTCCCTCCTCGCCGATCCGCCGCTCGTCGGGGACCCGGACGCCGTCGAAGTGGACCTGGGCGGTGGGCGAGCCCTTCATGCCCATCTTCTTCTCGGGGGCGGCGCCGCTCAGGCCGGGGGCGTCGCCGGGCACGAGGAAGGCGGTGATGCCGCGCGGGCCGTCCTCGCCGGTGCGGGCCATCACGGTGTAGAAGTCGGCGATCCCGCCGTGCGTGATCCAGGCCTTGGTGCCGTCGATCACCCAGTCGTCGCCGTCCCGGACGGCCCTGGTGCGCAGGGAGGCCGCGTCGGAGCCGGAGGACGGCTCGGAGAGGCAGTAGGCGCCCAGGAGGCCGCCGCCGAGCATCGTCGGCAGGTGCTCGACCTGCTGTTGCTTGGCGCCGTACGCGGCGAGGGCGTAGGAGGCGAGGGTGTGGACGCTGACGCCGAGGCCGACGGTGAGGCGGGCCGCGGCGAGCTCCTCCAGGACCTGGAGGTAGACCTCGTACGGCTGGTCACCGCCGCCGTGCTCGGCGGCGTACGGCAGGCCGAGCAGGCCGGACTCGGAGAGCAGGGTGAAGACCTCGCGCGGGAAGCGGCCCGCGTCCTCCTCCTCGGCGGCCTGCGGGGCGATCTCACGCCGGGCGATGTCCCGGACGAGGGCGAGCAGATCCCTCGCCTCGTCCGTGGGCAGTTGACGCTCCACCGGCTGCGGGTCGCGGTCGGACATGGCGTCGGGCTCCTCCCTGTTCGGGCACCGGCGGTCCGGCCCGGGGGTGGGGGCGGCTCCGCCTGTTCGTCACGCCTGCCGGTGGGGGCCCGCTCCCGGGTCTCGGAAGCTGCTGACCAGCGGCATGCGCTGTGAGTATGCCCGATCGGCGACCTCCCGTCACCAGTTAACGACCGCTTACTTCGGAGCGCTACCCGGGGGTCACGCCGGGGCGGAAATTGGTCCGAACCATTGACCGGACTGGTCTAGTCCTCCTACTGTGCATGACCAACGCTTTACCGCGTTCATGCCAATCGGCGCGCGATCCCCTCTTCCCCCACGAGGAGACACCCGATGCACACTCCCCACCGGTCCGCCCTGCGGGCCCTCGTCTCGGCCGCGTGTACCGCCGCCCTGGGCGCCGGACTGCTGGCCGGCTCGGGCACGGCGACCGCGGCGACCCCGGCCGCACCGCAGGCCACGGCCGGCTCCAAGGTCGTCGGTTACTTCACCGAATGGGGCACGTACGACCGCAAGTACTACGTCAAGAACGTCGAGACCTCCGGCTCCGCGGCGAAGCTCACCCACATCAACTACGCCTTCGGCAACGTCACCGGCGGCAAGTGCGCGATGGGCGACTCCTACGCGGCCACCGACCGCGCCTACACCGCCGCAGAGTCCGTCGACGGCGTCGCCGACACGTGGGACCAGCCGCTGCGCGGCAACTTCAACCAGTTGCTGAAGCTGAAGAAGAAGCATCCGGGTCTGAAGGTGCTGTGGTCCTTCGGCGGCTGGACCTGGTCCAACGGGTTCGGGGAGGCCGCGAAGAACCCGGCCGCCTTCGCCCAGTCCTGCTACGACCTGGTGAAGAACTCCAAGTGGTCGGGGGTCTTCGACGGCATCGACATCGACTGGGAGTACCCGAACGCCTGCGGCAACACCTGCGACGCCAGTGGCCGGGACGCGTTCCGCAACGTGATGGCCGCCCTGCGGTCGAAGTTCGGCTCCAGCGGCCTGGTCACCGCCGCGATCACCGCGGACGCCACCAGCGGCGGCAAGATCGACGCCGCGGACTACGCCGGCGCCGCCCAGTACGTCGACTGGTACAACCCGATGACGTACGACTACTTCGGCGCCTGGGACGCGAAGGGCCCGACCGCCCCGCACTCCCCGCTGACCTCCTACTCCGGCATCCCGAAGGCCGACTACAACACCTCGGCGACCATCGCCAAGCTCCGGGGCCTCGGCATCCCGGCCGCCAAGCTGCTGCTCGGCATCGGCTTCTACGGGCGCGGCTGGACCGGGGTCACCCAGGCGGCGCCCGGCGGTACGGCCACGGGCCCGGCGGCCGGGACGTACGAGCAGGGCATCGACGACTACAAGGTGCTCAAGACCAAGTGCCCCGCGACCGGCACGGTGGCCGGCACCGCGTACGCCAAGTGCGGCAGCGCCTGGTGGAGTTACGACACCCCGTCGACCATCGGCACGAAGATGACGTACAAGAACCAGCAGGGGCTCGGCGGCACCTTCTTCTGGGAGCTGAGCGGCGACACCGCCAACGGTGAGCTGATCAAGGCCATCAACTAGCCCCTCACCGGGGGGAGTCGGGAGCGGGGGACCACGAGCCCCCGCTCCCGTTCCGTTCCCCGGCGCCGCCCGGGGTCAGCCGTCCCGGCGGGCGGCCGGCGGGGCCGGGCAGGCGGGGTCCAGTTCCTCGATGGCGCGCAGGGTCCCGCCGAGCGTCCGCACCAGCAGTTCGCGCATCGTGTCCCGGGGCAGCCCGGGGCGGTCGATCCACTCCAGGGTGGCGCCCTCCACGCTGCACACCCAGCCGAGCAGGCCCATCCGGGCCACGGCGGGGATGTCGCCGCGGCCGTAGGCGCCTTCGGCGATGGTGGTGACGATGACCTCGCGCACGCCGTCCCGGATCGCGTGCACCTCGGTGTCGGAGCCGACGCCGCCGCTGACGATGGTGCGGTAGGCGGCCTGATGGCTCTCGGCGTAGCGCAGGTAGCCGTCGACGGTGCGGTGCACGCGGTCCGTGGCCGGCAGCCGGGCGCCGCCGGCCGCGGAGGTGACGAGGGCGGCGACGGAGTCCTGGACGATCGCCAGGTAATAGCCGCGCTTGGAGCGGAAGTAGTAGTAGATGAGCCCCTTGGCGACGCGCGCCTGCCGGGCGATGTCGTCCATGGACAGCGCGTCGTAGGACGTGTCGGCGAACAGCTTCCGCCCGATGGCGATGAGTTCGGCGCGACGCGTCGCGGAGCGCTCGGTGCCGCGCACCGGGGTGACGGCACGCTGCTGCGGCATGTTCAAGGTCGACCCTGGTCTAGGCGGCCGGCGGGACTCCCGCAGTATGTCAGAACATGCCGGGCGTGGGACCGGTCGCTCAGAGCAGGCCGAGCTGGGTCACGAGCATCGCGAACACCACGACGAGGACCCAGCCCATCACCTGCTCGACGATCTTCGGGCCGTCTTCCTTGGGGCCGCCGGTGGCGGCGCGGGGGGCGGTGGCCGGGTATGCGGTCATATGAGTACTCGCAGAGGTCGGACGTGAGGGGCGGGACTTCCCCGTCCCGCATCAACCATGCCACCCGCGCCGGTACGCACGGCCATGAACTTGGTCACACGGATCAGTGCACGCCCACCGCCGCCAGGGCGCTGCGCTGGTGCGCGGTCGGATGGGCCGGGAAGTACAGGTAGCAGACCCCTCCGGAGCCGGAGACGACCTTCCCGGAGGCGTTGTACCGCTTGGTGCGCAGCCAGATGTTCTCGAACTCCCGGCGCCGGTAGACCCGTCGGACCGCCTCGTCGTCCGGGGAGGCCGGGTCGTTGGCGATCACGTCGCCCTCGGCCGTGAAGCCGATCACCGTCATCAGGTGGCCCGAGGTGCCGTAACCGGCTCCGGTCAGCTCGGTCTTGAGGAACGACTGGGACGTGATGGCCGGGATGCCGGCGGCGATCAGCGTCTCCAGGTCGGTGAGGGAGGCGAGCCGGGTGACCACGCCCTGGACGCCCGTGAAGGTGGCGGCGTAGGCGGCGTTGAAGGGCCAGTTGCCGCAGCCCTGGTACTGGTGGTCGTAGGTGGAGCGGGCCGCGTGGTCGACCTGCGGGTCGGCGTAGGACGGATCCACCCAGGACAGCTGCTCCGCGGTGAGCCGGCCGCCCCAGTACTCGATGATCATCTGCGAGGAGGTCGGACTGCACCAGGCCTCGCCACCGTTGTCGTACTCCGGGTACTGCCCCTGGTGGATCTCCTGCGAGTAGCGCGGGACGGCCAGCTCCTGGGCGAGGCCGGGAGTGGAGGCCGGGACGGTGAAGCGGTCGGGGATGTCGGAGCCCATCGCGCCGAACCGCCGGACGGTCGGGGTGAGGGAGGTGCCGGGCCGACGGTAGAGGGTGAGCCGCAGCCGGTACGAGGCCAGGCGCAGGCCGGTGCCCGGGTCGTCGACGGCGAAGGTGTCGGTCCAGACACTGCTCCTGCCGTCGCTCTGGTCGTCCACCGAGGTCCGCTTGATGTCCTGGTCGCCGGAGGCCCACCGCCCCATCACGTACCAGGGCGTGTCGGTGCCGTCGGAGTACGTGCCCCGGAGTTCGGCCTGGAGCCAGGTGCCCTCGGGGGTGTGCGCGTTCCACGAGACGACGGCCTCGGTCGCGGGCGTGGGGAGACGGTGGACCGGGGAGGTCCACGTGCCGTACTCCCAGGTGGCGGTGGTGCCGGTGTGCGGGTCGGTGTAGTCGGTGCGGCCGGCGGGGACGCCGATCGCCAGGCCGGGGCGCCGGCCGGAGAAGGGCCGGGTGCCCTCGGCGGTGCCGGAGCGCCAGTCGGCGTACGTGGTCCAGGCGCGGTAGTCGATCGGGCGGGGCTGCGTCCGGCCGGGCGCGGTGGCGGCGCGCGGCGCGGCGACCGCGGGGGCCGCGGTGCCGGTCACCGCCGCGGCGACGGCGGCGGCCAGGACGGTTCTGCGGGACGGCTGTTGGGCTTGGCTCATGGGCGCGACGACCCCCAGGTGTCCGAGTGGGCTGGTCCGGTGCACGGTTGTGCGCCAACTATGGAGCAGGGCGGATCGCCCTGCCAGCACTTGCGCGCATGCCGCGGCACGAATATTGGTCTGGTCCGCCGAAAGGGGTCATGACGGGTACGGAACGGCCCCGGCGCGCGGTCCGCGGGGCGCCGGGGCCGTTCGTCCGGCCGGTCAGACCAGGTCCATCGCGGCGACCTCGTCGGGGCGGCCGTAGCTGACCGGGCCCTGGAAGCGGCGGCGGGCGGTGGCGAACCACCACACCGTGGCCACCAGCAGGACGACGGCGAGCGCGATCGGCGCGTAGTTGAAGGAGTCGACGGTGATCGGCGAGGCCTGCGGCAGCATGAACAGGACGCTGCTGAGCAGGATCCAGACGACCGCGAGCCAGCCGATCGGCCGGCCCCAGCGGCCCAGGTGCCAGGGCCCGGGCCGGAAGGCGTCCCCGAGCCGCAGCCGCAGGAAGATCGGTACGGCGTAGGCGAGGAACAGCCCGACCACGTTGACGCTGACGATCGCGGTGAACGCGGTGTGCGACCACCAGCCCGGCACCACCAGGGCCAGCGAGCAGGCCACCGCGAACCAGACGGCCTTCACGGGCGTGCGGGTGCGCGGCGAGACCGAGTGCCACCAGCGGGAGCCGGGCATGGCGCCGTCCCGGGAGAAGGCGAAGATCTGCCGGGTGTTGCTGGTGAGGTTGGCGAGGCCGCAGAAGAGCATGGCGCCGATGACGATGAGGAGCATGAGCTTGGCGGCGCCGAGACCGAGGCCGTCGATGAGGATCTGGACGGGAGGCGCGGCCGAACCGGCCACCTCGGCGTAGTCGCCGATGCTGTAGACCAGTGCCAGCATCAGAACCAGGCCGGTGATCGCGGAAAAGGCGATGGCGCGGGTGATCCCCTTGGGGGCGCTCACCGTGGCGCGGACCGTTTCCTCGGACATGTGGAAGCTGCCGTCGAAGCCCGTGAAGGTCCAACTGGTGACCAGCAGACCGAGCATGCCGCCGTAAAGTCCGCTCGTGAAGCCGGTGTTGTTCTCGAAATGCGTCACGAAGGACGCGGACCGGTGTTGATCGGGCATCACGATGAGTGCGCCCACGATCACCACGAGTCCGATCAGGAGCCACCACACGGAAATGCGGTTCAGCAGGGCGACGAGCTGCACGGTGTAGGTGTTCGCCAGCCCTTGGAGGACGATCACGAGGGCCGTGATCAGCACCGTCTGGTGCGTCGTCGGCTGGTAGGAGGGCCACTGAAGCTGCACGAAGACCTGGATGAAGGTGGCGGCGGCATAGCCGGTGGCGGCGGTGCCGCCGATCTGGCCCACGAAGTTCAGCCAGCCCGTGAACCAGGACCAAGCGCCCTTGTGCCGCTTGGCGAGTTTTCCGGCCGAGAAATAGAGGGCGCCGCTCGTCGGGAAGGCCGAGGCGACTTCCGCCATGGCCGCGCCGATGAGCAGCACCATGACGGAGACACCGATCCAGCCGAACACGAGAATACGCGGCCCGCCCGCGTTCATACCGAATCCGAAGGACGAGAAGATACCCGAGAGGATATTGATGATGGTGAAGGAGATCGCGAAATTGTCGAACGCCTGGAAGCGCCGGGTGAGTTTTCGCGGATAACCCATCGCGTGCAGGGTCGCGTCGTCGTCGAGCACGACGGAGTCCGCCGCGCGCGTCCGCGCCCGGGGAGTCGACATCCGTTCCGACACAGATCGGCCTTTCTCTCGATGGGGCAGGGGGACGAAGGGGGACGGGCGGGTGGTGCGGGCGGTGCGGTGTGCGGTCGGGGTCAGGCGGGTGCGGGGACGGGCAGGCCGCAGACGCGCCGGGCCCGGGAGAGCTGCTCGGCGGGGTCACCGAAGGCGCTCCACGGCATGCGCGAGGCGTACGGACCCATGGCGGTGAACACCGCCCGGGCCTCGAACTCGCACTGGGCCATCACCAGCGCGTGCGCGAGGTAGGCCAGGTCGAGCACCGGGGTGAAGCGGTAGCCGGCCAGCGCGGGCAGCCAGTTCTGGTAGACCGCGAGCGCGGTGGAGCGCCACTGGGGCTCCTCCCAGATCCGGTCGGCGAGCAGCCGGGTCGGGTTGTAGCTCTCCACGAGGGCCACCAGGGGCAGCAGCCGGAGCGCGGAGTCGACGGGTGCCCGCTGGCTGAGGAAGGCGGCCACGTCCCAGGCCGCGTTGACCGAGCCGCCGTGGCGGGTGAAGAAGAAGGACAGGAAGCGGTGGTGCGCCTCCCGGTTCCAGGGGTCGAGGGACAGGATGTGGGCGAACAGTCGCCAGGGGCCGGGCGGCGCGGTGAGCAGGCCCTGCGGGGCCGGGTCGCGCAGCCGGTGCAGCCGGGCCATGGAGAGCCTGGCCACCCAGGGGGTGGGGTCCTGGGGGGCTTCGGCGGCGGCGCGGTCGCAGGCGGTCAGCGCTATGCGCTCCAGCCGTTCGGCACGGTCGTCGCGCGCGTCGGCGGCCCGCAGGGCGCGCTGCACCGCCACCCGGGCCCACATCAGTGCCGCCTCGGGTGTCGGCTCCTCGTCGAGCCATCGCTCGACCAGGTCGGTGCCGGCCGCCTCGGAGGCGAGCACCAGCGAGCGGTGGGCCCGCAGGGCGAAGTCGGACCGCGTCTCGGCGAGTGCCTCGTGCGCGTATCGATATCGTCCGGCGCGCACGTCGACACATACGCTCGCCAGGACCCGGTCGTCGGCCGCCGGATGCCATACGTAGTGCCCCTCGAATAACTCCGCGGCCATGTCCCCCCTGCCGGTCCCCGTACGTCTCGCATCACGTTGCGCAGGAGGCACCTTACTCAGCGTCGGGCACACCCGAAACGCCGAATTCGACATATCGGTCAGGGGATTCGCAACGTTTATCGGTGTCATTGACTGGCCGGCAGCCGATGGTTCAAGACGCGACTACACTGTTTCGCGGAAAACCTCCCGCACCGCACCACACCCCGGGAAACGCCATTCACGACCTCGCCGCCCGGCTGCGCGGGCTCCCCCCGTCCCTCGGCCCGGTCCGGCTGATCGGCGTCGACGGCCACGCCGGCTCCGGCAAGTCCACCTTCGCCGCGCGGCTGGCCCAGGCGCTGGGCGGCGCCCCGGTGCTGCACCTCGACGACATCGCCAGCCACGAGCGGCTCTTCGACTGGGCGGACCGGTTCACGGCCCAGGTCGTCGAGCCCTTCGGCCGCGGCGAGGACGCGCACCTCACCCCCTACGACTGGCGGGCCCGCGCCTTCGGCGCCCCGTGCCCGCTGCCGCCCGCGCCCGTGGTCCTGATCGAGGGTGTCGGCGCCGGCCGCCGGGCGCTGCGCCCGCACCTGGCGCGGCTGCTGTGGATGGAGGTGCCGGCGGCGGAGGCCTGGCGGCGCGGCCGGCTGCGGGACGGTCCGGAGCAGGGGGAGTTCTGGGACGGCTGGGTCGCGGCGGAGCGCGCGCATTTCGCCGCCGACCCCTCACGCCCCCATGCCGATCTCCTGGTGCTGCGGATCCGGGAGGAGTACGAGGTGCTGCCGGGACCCGGCGCGGCCCGCACGACGGACCTCTAGGTGACTGAGTGTGACGGACCGTCCGCGATGTGGTGAAGTCGTGAAGACGCCGGCCGGACAAGTTCCGCGAGTGGCCCAACTCTGCTTGACCCCTGGGCCGTACAGGTCTTACGTTCTCAATGTGCGGCCGGCGGTGGCCGCCCGTCGACGCGAAGCCCCCGGTTGTTCCCCCGTGACCGGGGGCTTCGTTCTGCCCGCGGCCCGTCTCGCCGGGCGCCCCGCGCACCGATCCGATCACCGTCGGTCACGGCATCGTGTGCGCCCCGTCCACTCCCACCTCGTACGACGGCTGGTGCGGCACCCTACGGCGCGAGGTCACGACGCGGGTACGATGCCTTCGGTGCGACCTTCGCGTCTGCCTGGCGCACCTGCAACTCCGGCCCGCGGCCCGGCGGTTCGACCGCGGCGGCCGTCGGGCGTCCGCCCGGTGGTGAACCACGGGGGCACGGTCTGTGGGGGGACGTGATGGACTTCGGCACGCGGGGCCCCGAGGCCCCGGCCGACCTCGCCTGGCTGCGGGGCGTGGACGCCTACACGATGGGCGCCTACCCACAGGCGGAGGAGGAGTTCCGCACCGCGGTGCGGATGGACCCGGGCATGGCCGACGCCTGGCTGGGACTGCACGCGCTCCGGGTGGACACGACGACGGCGCTGCTGCGCATGTTCCGCCACCGCGAGCGTTTCGGGGAACAGCGCACCCGGCACCGTCGGTCCCTGAACTCCTGGTACTGGCTGGGCTGGTGGGTGCAGCCGGTGCTGGAGAGCCCGCGCGACCTGCTGCTGGCGCACGCCTCCCACTGGCTGGACGGACGGCACGTGCCCGAGCTGGACCGGGCTCTCGCCGGGCTGCCCCCGGTCGACACCGACGCGCAGGTCCGCTTCCTGCACGCCTGCCGCTCCTACCTGGTCAAGGACTGGGAGCAGCTGATACGGCACACCGACCCGCTGCTGGACGACACCCTGCTCGGCATCGAGGCCGGCCTGTTCGGCGGCATGGCCCGGGTCCGGCTGGAGATGTACGGCCAGGCCGAGCCGCTGCTGTCGGCGGCGCTGATGCGCTGCCGCAGCGAACAGCCGCAGCGCAAGGAGCTGCGGTACTGGCTGGCACGCGCCCACGAGGGCACCGGCCGCAGCGCCGCCGCCCTCCCCCTGTACCGGGCGGTGCACCGGGCCGATCCCGCCTTCATGGACACCTCCGCCCGGCTCGCCGCGATCGCCGAGGGCGACGGGTACGACGACACGTCCGACCTCGCCGCGATCACCCTGACCGGCGCGGGGCTGGACACGGTGGACGGGCCGGACGGCTTCGACCCGCTGTTCGGCGCGGAGGGCCGGGATCTGCGGCTGCCGGAGCCCGACCTGCCGACCGGGCCGCTGCCGTCGGTGTCCGACCCCGCGGTGCGGGTGAGGAGCGGGGTGTCCGCCCCGCCGGTGCCGGCCGGTCCGACCGACCCCGCGTTACTCGAGGAGGCGCTCGCCGAACTGGAGCGCATGGTCGGGTTGGAACCCGTGAAACGCCAGGTCAAAGCGTTGTCGGCGCAGCTGAACATGGCCCGGCTGCGGGCCGGGCAGGGTCTGCCGGTACAGCCGCCGAAACGGCACTTCGTCTTCTCCGGCCCGTCCGGTACGGGCAAGACCACCGTCGCGCGCATCCTGGGCCGCGTCTTCTACGCCCTCGGCCTGCTCGGCGGCGACCACCTGGTGGAGGCCCAGCGCGCCGACCTGGTCGGCGAGTACCTCGGGCAGACGGCCGTGAAGGCCAACGAGCTGATCGACTCCGCGATCGGCGGGGTGCTGTTCGTGGACGAGGCGTACTCGCTGTCCAACTCGGGCTACGGCAAGGGGGACGCGTACGGCGACGAGGCGCTCCAGGTGCTGCTGAAGCGGGCCGAGGACAACCGGGACCACCTGGTGGTGATCCTGGCCGGCTACCCCGAGGGGATGGACCGCCTGCTCGCCGCCAACCCCGGGCTCTCCTCCCGCTTCACCACCCGCGTGGACTTCCCCTCCTACCGGCCGCAGGAACTCACCGAGATCGGCAAGGTGCTGGCGGCGGAGAACGGGGACCTGTGGGACGAGGAGGCGCTGGAGGAGCTGCGGTCCGTCGCCGGGCACGTCGTGGGCCAGGGGTGGATCGACGAGCTGGGCAACGGCCGCTTCCTGCGGACGCTGTACGAGAAGAGCTGCGCCTACCGGGACCTGCGGTTGTCCGTCTGCCCGGGTGACCTGTCCCGCAAGGACCTGGCGACGCTGCGGCTGCCCGATCTGATGCAGGCGTACGGGGAGGTGCTGTCGGGACGGGGACCGCAGGACCCCTCGGCCCCGTAGACCGCCCTCCCGGCGGGGCGCGGGGAGGGTGTGGCCGCTCCCCGCGCGTCCGCGTGCGACGCGGCCTACGTCGTCAGCACTCCCTCCGGTTCCCCGCTCACCCGGGGCTCGGTCAGCCGGACGGCGGCCGGCTCCCGGTGCGCGGGGTCCCTGACCTCGCCCACCAGGAGTTCCAGTGCGTCCTCCAGCGCCACCAGCCCCAACACCTTGCCGGAGGCGTCCGCCACCTGGGCCAGGTGCGTGGCCGCCCGGCGCATCACCGTGAGGGCGTCGTCGAGCGGCAGCTCGGAACGGAGCGTGGCCATCGGGCGCCACACGTGCTGCGGGACCGCCCGGTCCGACTCCTCCAGATCGAGCACGTCCTTGACGTGCACGTAGCCCATGAAGGGGCCCTTCTCGGCGGCCGCGACCGGGAAGCGGGAGTAGCCCGTGCGGGCGGTCAGCTCCACGATCTGACCGGGGGTGACCGCGGGGGTCACCGTGACCAGGGACTCGCGGCGCAGCAGGACGTCCGTGACCGGGCGGGAGCCCAGCTCCAGGGCGTCCTCCAGGCGCTCCTGCTCCTCGGGGTCCAGGAGGCCCGCCTGGCCGGAGTCCTCCAGCAGGCGGTTGAGCTGTTCGGTGGTGACGACCGCCTCGACCTCGTCCCTCGGCTCGACCCGGAACAGCCGCAGGACGCCCCGGGCGCAGGCGCCGAGGGCCACGGTGATCGGCCGGCACAGCCGGGCGAAGTAGACCAGGCCCGGGCTGAGCCAGAGGGCCGCCTTCTCGGGCGCGGCCATCGCGAGGTTCTTCGGCACCATCTCACCGATGACCAGGTGGCAGAAGACCACGGCGGCCAGGGCGATCACGTAACCGAGGGGGTGGATCACGCCGTCCGGGAGGTGGATGCCCTCGAACAGCGGTTCCAGCAGGTGGGCCACGGTGGGCTCGGCGACCGCGCCGAGCGTCAGCGAGCACACCGTGATGCCGAACTGGGCGGCGGCCATCATCTGCGGCAGCCGCTCCAGGCCGTACAGCACCTGGCGGGCGCGGGCGGTGCCGAGCGGTTCGATCTGGCTGCGGCGGACGGAGACGAGCGCGAACTCGGCGCCGACGAAGAAGCCGTTGGCGAGCACGAGCAGCGCGGCGAAGGCCAGCTGGAGGACGCTCACCGGGCGGCCTCCGTCATGTTGGCGGCCGGGGCCGTCCTGACCACCCGGACCCGTTCGGCGCGGTAGTGGCCGACCTGGCGGACGGCGAGCCGCCAGCCGGGCAGTTCGGCCCGGTCGCCGGGGGCCGGGATCCGCCCGAGCAGGTCGGCGACGAGGCCGGCCACGGTCTCGTACGGCCCCTCGGGCACCTCCAGGCCTATGCGCTGGAGCAGGTCGACCCGGCAGCTGCCGTCGACGTCCCAGGCCGCCCTGCCGTCCTCGGGCGGGGCCGGGGCCAGCTCGGGCACGTCCTGGCCGTCGTGCTCGTCGCGGACCTCGCCGACGAGTTCCTCGACGATGTCCTCCAGCGTGACCACGCCGGCCGTGCCGCCGTACTCGTCGACCACGACGGCGATGGGCTGCTCGCTGCGCAGCCGGGCGAGGAGGGGCTGGACGGGCAGGGTCTCGGGGACGAGGAGCGCCTTGCGGGCGATGCGTCCGACCGGGGTGCGCAGGCGGTCGGCGGCCGGGACCGCGAGGGCGTCCTTGAGGTGGGCCATGCCCACGACCTCGTCGATCTTCTCCCGGTAGACGGGGAAGCGGGACAGGCCGGTGGCGCGGGTGAGGTTGACGACGTCCTCGGCGGTGGCCGAGTCCTGGAGGGCGCTGACCCGCACGCGGGGGGTCATGACGTGCTGCGCGGTGAGCTCGCCCAGGGACAGGGTGCGCACGAACAGGTCGGCGGTGTCCTGTTCCAGCGCGCCGGCCTGCGCCGAGTGCCGGGCCAGGGAGACCAGTTCCCCGGGGGTGCGGGCGGAGGCCAGTTCGTCGGCGGGTTCGACGCCGAGGGCGCGGACCAGCCGGTTGGCGACCGTGTTCAGCGCGGAGATCACCGGACGGAACAGGAGGGCGAAGCGGTGCTGGGGGCCGGCGACGAAGCGGGCCACCGGCAGCGGCCGGGACACGGCCCAGTTCTTGGGCACGAGTTCACCGATCACCATCTGGACCGCCGAGGCCAGCAGCATGCCGGTGACCACGGCGACACCGGAGACGGCGCCGCCGGGGAGGCCGAGCGCGGCGAACGGGCCGTGCAGCAGCTCGGCCAGGGCCGGTTCGGCGAGCATGCCGACGACCAGGGAGGTGATGGTGATGCCGAGCTGGGTGCCGGAGAGCTGGAAGGAGAGTTCCTTCAGCGACTCCACGACCGTACGGGCGCGTGCGTCGCCGTCGGCGGCGGCCTTCTCGGCCTCGGGACGCTCGACGGTCACCAGACCGAACTCGGCGGCCACGAAGAAGCCGTTGGCCAGGATCAGCAGGAACGCCGCTCCGAGGAGCAGCAGGGGGATGGTCACGCTGCCACCGCCTTCCCGCTGTGTCGGGTCGGGGCGGCGCAGGTACTACAGGACGATCCGTCCATCGCTGGAGGGAGTCACTCCTCGGGTAGCAGGAACCCCTGGGTGCCGGGCGGCGCGCAGGGGCGGAGGCGCGGGGGAAAAGGCCTCCGTCACCAGATTAATCAAGATATGGGCGGGTGCGGCAGGGCGGACGCCCCGGAGCGGTCCCTGATCCCGCCCCGAGTCAGCCCCGACCCTCCGCCGCCCGGGCCGTGGCGTGGGCCTCGGCCAGGGCGCGGAGGGCGCGCGCGTCGGCGATGGCCCGCTGCCGGGCGATGCCGGGCTGGATGCCGAGCGCGGGCAGGCTGGTGCCGTCGCTGAGGTCGAGGAAGACCCAGGCGTCACCCGGGCGGAGGTTCACCCGGAGGATCTCCGCCCACGCCAGGCGCCGCTTGCTCGCGATGTTGACGACGGTGACGCCGGACTCGTCGGCGACGACCTTGATCCGGGCGAGCTGGGCCAGGGCCCAGAAGATCAGTGCTCCGGTGACGACGAAGCTGAGGCGCGAGCCGGGGCCGAGGTGCTCCAGGAGCAACCCGATCCCGCTGAGGACCACGAGGATCACCACACCGGCGGTGAGCAGGATGGCCCGGGTGTGGCCCGGCCGGAAGGTGACGGGAAGCGCGGGGAGGTCGGGGAGGTCGGACATCTCGGTGCGTGTACCCCTACAGGCGGCAGGCGTGAATGGCCGTGGTCAGGATAGCGCGGGCACCGATGCCGTAGAGGTCGTCCATGATCCGCTGCGCCTCCTTGGCGGGGACCATGGCGCGCACGGCGACCCAGCCCTCGTTGTGCAGCGGGGAGACGGTCGGGGACTCCAGGCCGGGGGTGAGCGCCACGGCCTTCTCCAGCTGCTCGACCCGGCAGTCGTAGTCCATCATCACGTAGGTCCGGGCGACCAGGACGCCCTGGAGGCGGCGCAGGAACTGCTGGACCTTCGGTTCCTCGGCGTCGGCGCCGGTGCGTCGCACGACGATCGCCTCGGACTTCATGATCGGCTCGCCGAAGACCTCCAGGCCCGCGTTGCGCAGGCTGGTGCCGGTCTCGACGACGTCGGCGATGACCTCGGCGACGCCCAGCTCGACGGCGGTCTCGACGGCGCCGTCCAGGTGGACGACGGAGGCGTCGATGCCGCTGTCCTCCAGGTGCCGGGCCACGATGCCCTCGTAGGAGGTGGCCACCGTGCGGCCCTTGAGGTCCTCGATGCCGGTCGCGGTGCCGGGCCGCGCGGCGAAGCGGAAGGTGGAGCGGGCGAAGCCCAGCGGGAGGATCTCCTCGGCGTCGGCGCCGGAGTCGACCAGCAGGTCGCGGCCGGTGATGCCGATGTCGAGACGGCCGGAGGAGACGTAGATCGCGATGTCGCGGGGGCGGAGGTAGAAGAACTCGACCTCGTTCACCGGGTCGACGATGCGCAGTTCCTTGGACTCGCGGCGCTGCTGGTAGCCGGCCTCATGCAGCATCTCCGCCGCAGGGCCGGACAGGGAACCCTTGTTGGGGACGGCGATGCGCAGCATGAGGTCGGCTTCCTTTGCTCGTTCTCTTCGGGGTGCGGTGCGGTACGGCTCAGAGGTGGGCGTAGACGTCGTCCAGGGAGATCCCCCGGGCGACCATCATCACCTGGACGTGGTACAGCAGCTGCGAGATCTCCTCGGCGGCCGCCTCCTTGCCCTCGTACTCGGCGGCCATCCAGACCTCGGCGGCCTCCTCGACGACCTTCTTGCCGATGGCATGGACGCCCTTGCCGACCAGCTCGGCGGTGCGGGAGGTGGCGGGATCGCCGTGGGCGGCCTTGTGCAGCAGCTCGGTGAAGAGCTGCTCGAACGTCTTATTGGACATGGTGGTCCCACCCTACGCGGTGCGTGCGGTGCCTCAGTGCCAGGGTTCGGATACCGAGCGGAGTGTGGCCGCCGTCGCCACCGCTGCCGTCACCGCCTCGTGCCCCTTGTCCTCGTTCGAGCCCTCCAGGCCGGCGCGGTCCAGGGCCTGCTCCTCGGTGTCGCAGGTCAGCACGCCGAAACCGACGGGGACGCCGGTCTCGACGGAGACCTGGGTGAGGCCCTGGGCGACGCCCTGGCACACGTAGTCGAAGTGGGGGGTGCCGCCCCGGATGACGACGCCGAGGGCGACCACGGCGTCGTAGCCGCGGCCCGCGAGGGCCTTGGCGGCCACCGGCAGTTCGAAGCTGCCGGGGACCCGGATCAGGGTCGGCTCGTCGATGCCCAGGTCGTGCAGGGCGCGCAGGGCGCCGTTCACCAGACCGTCCATCACCTTCTCGTGCCACTGCGCCGCGATCACGGCGACCCGCAGGTCGCTCACGTTGCGTACGGACAGTTCCGGTGCGCCCTTGCCGCTCACGTCTCTCCTCGGTGCTTTTCTTGCCTACTGGTTGCCGCAGGTGGCCGCGGAGGCGGCCACGGCGGGCGTGTCGAGCCAGGGCAGGTCGTGCCCCATGCGGTCCCGCTTGGTGCGCAGGTAGCTCAGGTTGTGCTCACCGGCCTGGACGGGCATCGGCTCGCGGCCGGTGACCTCCAGGCCGTGGCGCTGGAGCGCCTCGGTCTTGTCGGGGTTGTTGGTCATCAGCCGCACGCCGCGCACGCCGAGGTCGGCGAGGATCTGCGCGCCGGCGCCGTAGTCGCGGGCGTCGGCGGGCAGGCCGAGTTCGAGGTTGGCGTCGAGGGTGTCGTGGCCCTGTTCCTGGAGCGCGTAGGCGCGCAGCTTGGACAGCAGGCCGATGCCGCGTCCCTCGTGTCCGCGCAGGTAGACGACGATGCCGCGGCCCTCCGCCTGGATGCGTTCCAGAGCGGTGTCCAGCTGGGGGCCGCAGTCGCAGCGCAGGGAGCCGAAGACGTCGCCGGTGAGGCATTCGGAGTGGACGCGGACCAGGACGTCCCGGCCGTCGCCCAGTTCGCCGTGGACGAGGGCGACGTGCTCGACGCCGTCGACGGTGGACCGGTAGCCGTAGGCGGTGAAGGTGCCGTGCCGGGTGGGCAGGACGGTCTCGGCCTCCCGGCGGACGGTGGGCTCGCTGCCGCGCCGGTAGGCGATCAGGTCCGCGATGGAGACGATCGTCAGGCCGTGCTTGCGGGCGAAGGGGATCAGCTCGGGCAGCCGGAGCATGCGGCCGTCCTCCCCGGCGATCTCGACGATGGCGCCGGCCGGGCGGAGTCCGGCGAGCCGGGCGAGGTCGACGGCGGCCTCGGTGTGGCCGTCGCGGACGAGGACGCCGCCGGGCCGGGCGCGCAGCGGGAAGACGTGACCGGGGCGGACGAGGTCGGTGGGGCGCGCGGTCCCGCCGGCGAGGAGCCGGAGCGTGGTGGCCCGGTCGGCGGCGGAGATGCCGGTGGTCACGCCGTGGGCGGCGGAGGCGTCCACGGAGACCGTGAACGCGGTCTTCATCGACTCGGTGTTGTCCTCGACCATCTGCGGCAGCCGCAGCCGGTCCAGTTCCTCGCCCTCCATGGGCGCGCAGATCAGGCCCCGGCACTCGCTCATCATGAACGCGACGATCTCGGGGGTGGCCTTCTCGGCGGCGATGACGAGGTCGCCCTCGTTCTCCCGGTCCTCGTCGTCCACGACGACGACCGGGCGGCCCGCGGCGATGTCGGCGATGGCCTGTTCGACGGGGTCGAGCGTGTACTCCTCGACGGGATCGGTGCCGTACAGCGGTGGTACCGCGGTCATGCCGGCGCTCCTTCCAGGACGGGCTGCGGGCCCCTGCGGGAGCGCAGCCACCAGTCGCGCATGCCCCACAGGACGAGCGCGCCGTAGATGACGTAGACGAAGCCGGAGAAGGCGTAGCCGTTGGTGAAGTTGAGGGGCACGCCGACGAGGTCGACGAGCAGCCAGGCGAACCAGAACTCGACCATGCCCTTGGCCTGGGCGTACATCGCGACGATGGTGCCGACGAAGATGTACGCGTCGGGCCAGGGGTCCCAGGAGAGGTCGGGGTGGGCCTTGAAGAGCAGGGCGACGGCGACGGTGCCGACGGCGGCGGAGGCGAGCATCACCGCGCGCTCGCGCCAGGTGGCGAAGCGGGGGGTGATGTGCCCGTCCCCGGAGGGGTCCTTGCTGCGCTGCCACTGCCACCAGCCGTACAGCGCGACGGCCATGACGACGGCCTGCTTGCCGGCGCTGCCGGTCAGGTGGCCGTAGAAGGCGGCGAAGAGGACGAGCCCGGAGAGGAACTGCACGGGCCAGGTCCACAGGGAGCGGCGCCAGCCCAGGGCGAGGGTGATCAGGCCGAGGATGTTGCCGACCATGTCCGACCAGATGATGTGCTGGCCGAAGAGGGTGAACGCCTCGGAGTTCATCCAGGTCACTTGCCTGCCCCCTGTCCGGCCGCGAGCAACCGCTCCACGTACTTGGCGATGACGTCGACCTCGAGGTTGACCGGGTCGCCCGGCTGCTTCACGCCGAGCGTGGTCAGGGCGAGGGTGGTCGGGATGAGGCTGACGGTGAAGTGGTCGTCGCCGGCGTCCACGACCGTGAGGCTGATGCCGTCGACGGTGATGGAGCCCTTCTCCACGACGTACCGGGAGAGGTCCGCGGGGAGGGAGATCTTCACGATCTCCCAGTTCTCGGAGGGCCTGCGCTCCAGGATCTCGCCGGTGCCGTCCACGTGACCCTGCACGATGTGCCCGCCCAGGCGCGCGCCGACGGCGGTGGGGCGTTCGAGGTTGACGCGGGAGCCGGTGGTGAGCGCGCCCAGGCTGGAGCGGTTCAGGGTCTCGGCCATGACGTCGGCGGTGAACTCGTCGCCCTCGTGCTCGACGACCGTGAGACAGACCCCGTTCACGGCGATGGAGTCGCCGTGCCGCGCGCCCTCGGTCACTGCGGGGCCGCGCAGCCGGAAGCGGGAGGCGTCGCCGAGGTTCTCGACGGCGGTGACCTCACCCAGCTCTTCGACGATTCCGGTGAACACTTCCCGGGTCCTCCTGCCTCTTCGGGCACGGACTCCGGGGCCTGTCGATGAGCGACAGAATCTACGGGTGAGCACACCGGGGGCGTCGCCGACGAGACGCGTCCGCGGACGGACGTGCCAGGTTCGGCGGCGCGCACGGAAAGCGTGCCCGCCCGCCGCGCACTGCCTCCCATCCGGACTTTAACCGTCGGTCCAGGAATTTCACCTGGTCAACCGGCCGCTGGAAGCGACCGGGTCGCGGACTGTAACCGCCGGTTCGGACTTTCACCGACCCCGGAGTGCGCTGCTTCTGGTACAGGGCCAGTGTGCCACGCCCGACGACCGGCCTGACAGGTGCACGGTGTGGGCTCGCTCACAGTGTGTACAGCACATTTCGCGCCACGTGTGCGCGCCGGTCGACGCGGCGGCTGCCGCTAGGTTGAGGCTGGTCCGGACCATTGACCGCGCTGGTCTAGTCCTCTTAGGGTGCGGGCGGGCCCGGCGGCGGTGACGACGGCCCTTGCCCGCCGCCGGGCCGCCCAGGAGCCGTGTCACGTTTCCGGGGGGCCGATCCGTCCACCTGACGAAGGGCGCCCCGACCCGGAGCGCCCCGTTGTCCGGAGGGACGGAGACAGCATGACCACGATTTTGGTCACCGGTGGGACGGGAACACTCGGCCGGCCGGTCACGGAACGACTGCGCGCGGACGGCCACGAGGTGCGGGTGCTCAGCCGGCGCACCCCGCCGTACGCCGTCGACCTGCGCGCGGGCGGTGCCGGGCTGGACGCGGCCCTGGACGACGTGCGGACGGTCGTGCACTGCGCCAGTTCCCCGCGGGGCGGCGACGAGCAGGCCGCCCGGAACCTGATCGCGGCGGCCCGGCGGGCCGGGGTGGAGCATCTCGTGTACATCTCCATCGTCGGCGTCGATCGGGTGCCGTTCGGCTACTACCGGAGCAAGCTCGCCGTGGAGCGGCAGATCGAGGAGTCGGGACTGGGCTGGACCGTGCTGCGCGCGACGCAGTTCCACGACCTGCTCGTCACCCTCTTCCAGTCTCTCGCGAAGGCGCCGGTGCTGGTCCTGCCCGCGGGCCTGTCGGACCAGCCGGTCGAGGTCGCCGAGGTGGCCGACCGGCTGGCCGCGTTGGCGCTCGGCGCGCCGGCCGGGCGGGTCCCGGACCTGGGCGGCCCCGAGGTCCGCACGCTCGACTCCCTGGCCCGCGCCTACCTGCGCGCCACCGGCCGGCGCCGCGCCGTGGCCCGGGTACCGCTGTTCGGCAAGGCGTACGGCGCCTTCCGCGCGGGCGGCCACCTGGCCCCCGACCGGACGGACGGCAAGGTCACCTTCGAGAACCACCTGACCCACCGCTCGGCGCGCGACGCGGCCTGAAGCCGCCCGGCCGTGGCGGGGGCGGGTGCGCGGGGCCACCTTGTCGGGGGGCGGGGTGGGGCGGGGCCTTGCCGGGGGCGGGGAGGCCCGTGCAGGCGTGGTCGGGTCAGGGACCGGTGGCTTGGTGGCGACAGTGAGCAGGCGCCTCGGGCGGCTGCCCCAAGGGCGGCACAATCACCCGCCGGCCAGGCCGAGCCTCCGGCGCCTTCCCGGGTGCGAGTGCGGGGATTGCCTGGACACCCCGCACTCGACGGGCGGATGCCTCGCGGACAGTCACCGGCCGATCAGGCCGGCACCTCCGGAGGCCGCCCGGGGGCGGGGTCGGGCGGTGGTCCGTGCGAGGACGCGCCCGCGTGACCCTCGGCCCCGGGCGGCCGCTCCAGGGGCGGCGCAGTCGGCGGGCGGTCCGGGGGTGGGTCGGGCGTCGGGGCAGCCGCCGAGGAGTGTCAGTGGGCCACCCATCGGGCGTCGGGGCAGCCGCCGAGGAGTGTCGGTGGGCCACCCATCGGGCGGCTGGGGCGGCGGTCATGGGGTCGGGTGGTCGGGGGGTGCGAAGAGGTCGTCCTGTGCCCGGTCCCGGGCGGTGAGCAGCGCGCCGCGCAGCACGGCGGCGCCGCCCAGGCCGCTCGCCCGTACCTCGGTGCGCAGGGGGGACATGGCCCGCAGCCTCTCCTCCACCAGTCCGGCGAGCACCGCTCCCCCGGCCTGGCCGACCTCACCGCCGAGAACCACGCACCCGGGGTCCAGCACGGCCACGACGGAGGCGACGCCGACGGCGATCCGGTCGGCGAGGACGCCGAGGAAGCGGTGCGAAGCGGCCCCGGCGCCCGGGCCCGCGGTGGGTACCGCCTCCCCCGGTGTCATGTCGGCCACCGCCTTGCCGACGAGCGCGGCCGCCCCCGCGCCGTCCGGTGTGGGGGGCGCCGGCAGCCCGTACCGGGTGGCGAGGGAGATCAGGGCCGCCGCCCCCGCGAGGTCGTGGAAGCCGCCACCGCAGTCCCGGGCCGAGGGGAGCGAGCCGGTGCCCGGGACGGGCAGGAAGCCGATCTCGCCGGTGCCGCCGGAGGCACCGCGGCGCAGGGTGCCGTCCAGGACGACCGCGGCGCCGACGCCGTGCCCGAGCCAGAGCAGGACGAAGGTCTCCCGGTCGCGGGCGGCGCCCTCGCGCTGTTCGGCGAGGGCGGCCAGGTTGGTCTCGTTCTCCACGGTGACGCGGGCGCCGGGCAGGCGTTCCTGGAGTGCGGTGGCGAGGCTGCGGTGCCAGGCGGGGAGGCCGGCGGAGTCGCGGAGGTCGCCGGTGACCGGGTCGATGAGGCCGGGGGCGCCGATGCCGACGGTGTGCAGACGGTGCGCCCCCGCCTCCTCGGCGGTCCGCTCGACGGCGGCCACGGCCTGCTCCACCGCGCCCCCGGTGCCGGCGTCCCCGCCGATCGGCACGGCTCCCTCGGCGAGCACCCGCCCGAGGAGGTCGGAGACCAGGACGACGACGCCCGCGGTGCGGACGTCGAGGGCGGCGAGGTGGGCGCGGTCGGCGACGATGCCGTAGAGCCGGGCGTTGGGGCCCCGGCGCTGCTCCCCGGACTCGCCGACCACCGTGATCAGTCCGGCGGCGGTGAGCCGGTCGACGAGGTCGGCGACCGTCGGCCGGGACAGGCCGGTGAGCTGCTTCAGCCGGCCCGCGGTGAGCGGGCCTTCCTGCTGCAACAGCCGCAGGGCCAACCGGTCGTTGATGGCCCGGGCGGTACTGGGGGTGGCGGGCATGACGGGAATCCTCCCAGATCGGCGGGGACCGGCCCCCGATGCCGAGGACACCGGGGCCCCACTATCTATCAGGAAGGGTCCCTGATAGTTTACGCCGCGTGCAGTCGAGTGAGGGGGGAGACTCCCGGGGAGGGGTGGAGAGATGAGGGACGTGGCCCGAGGGCGCGACGAGGTCAGGCGCGCCCGGTACGCCGTGGCGGCCGTCTTCGCCGTGCACGGCGCCGTGACCGGTACGTTCGCGACACGCGTGCCGTGGGTCCAGGACCACACCTCCCTCGGCGCCGGCCGGCTGGGCTTCGCGCTGGCCTTCACCGCGTTCGGCGCCTCCTGCGCGATGCCGCTGGCGGGCCGGATCAGCCACCGCTTCGGCAGCCGTACGGCCCTGCGCGCGCTGCTGGCACTGTGGACGCTGTCCCTGGTGCTCCCGTCGTTGGCCCCGAACCTGGTCGCCCTGTGCCTGGCGATGTTCACCTACGGCGCGACCGCCGGCATGGCGGACGTCGCCATGAACGCGCTCGGGGTGGAGGTCGAGCGGCTGCTCGGCAAGTCGATCATGTCGGGGCTGCACGGCATGTGGAGCGCCGGCGCCCTGGTCGGTTCGGCGGCCGGCACCCTCGCCGCGCACCTCGGCTCGGACGCGCGCACGCACTTCGTCCTGACGTCGGCCGTCCTCACCACGCTCGGCCTGGCGGCCTGCTCCTGGGTGCTGGACCTGCGACCCGGGGCGGACGAGGAGCCGCCGCCGCGGTTCGCGCTGCCGCCCCGCTCGGCGCTGCTGATCGGCGCGGTCGGCTTCTGCGCGGTCTTCGCGGAGGGCGCGAACCTGGACTGGTCGGCGGTGTTCCTGCGGGACCGGCTGGGCAGTTCGGCCGGTCTGGCGGCCGCCTCGACGACCGGCTTCATGCTGACCATGGCCGTCGCCCGGGTGGCGGGGGACGCGGTGGTGAACCGGTTCGGGGCGGTGCGCACGGTGCGTGCCGGCGGGGCGCTGGCCGTGCTGGGCGGCCTGCTGGTGGTCCTGGCCGGGTATCCCGCGGTGGCGATGGGCGGGTTCGCGCTGATGGGTCTCGGCATCGCCGTCGTCGTACCGCTGTGTTTCGCGGCGGCCGGGCACTCCGGGCCCAACCCCAGTCAGGCCATCGCGGGCGTGGCGACCATCACCTACACCTCGGGGCTGATCGCGCCGGGCCTGATCGGCGGCGTGGCCCAGGCGACCAGCCTGGTGGTGTCGTTCTGCGTGGTGACGGTGCTGGCGTCCGGGCTCGCGGTGTTCGCGGGCGTGCTGCGCACCGCCGAGCGCGGGGGCCGTACGGAGGTCAGTCCGCAGGCCGCAGCAGTGCCCGACCCGCGGCCCTGAAGGCCTCGCTCCACGGGGCGGGGCGCATCGTCGCGGCGTCCAGCCGGACCAGTACCCGGGTGCCGTGGGCGTAGGTCTCGGCGCCGTCCGCGGAGCAGAACCGGAAGCCGTAGGTGAGGCCGGTGTTGCCCAGCCGTTCCAGCCACAGGTGGACGGCGTACGCGCCGGGGCGGGTGACCGGGGCCTCGTAGGTGATGCGCAGTTCCTTGACCGCGTTGCAGGCGTCCCCGGCCGCCGCCCAGTCGCCGTCGAAGCGGATGCCGTGCTCGTTCCACAGCTCGGTCCAGGCGCGCTCCACCATCAGGGGGTAGCGGGCGTTGTGCAGCAGCCCGAGCGCGTCGAGGTCGTCGAAGTGGACGGTGACGGGTATCAGCCGGCCGTGGGAGACGGCGGGGGCGGTCGGGGCCGGTGCGGTCACGGGTGGGGCTCCTGAGCGTCGCTGACGGGGACGGTGCGGGTCCCGGGCTCGCCGGGCCTCCTCCCATACTAAGCGACCGCTCAGCACCTCCGGCCGGGAACCCCCTGGTCAACGGCGAGGATGCGGTTCATCCCCCGCCGCTCCCCGGACCCGCCCGTGCGCGCGGACCGCCGCCCGGTCCCCCGACAATGGAGCGGAACCTCTTCACGTACTGGAGAAAGCGAAACCCCACCATGGATCTCGGCGTGCGCTGGAAACTGCACGGTGACGGGCGCACGCCCGCGCCCGGAGCGGTGGTACGCCCCGACGAACGGCTGTCCTGGCCCCGCACCGTGGGCCTGGGCGCCCAGCACGTGGTCGCGATGTTCGGCGCCTCCTTCGTGGCGCCCGTGCTCATGGGGCTGGACCCGAACCTCGCGATCATGATGTCGGGCGTCGCCACCGTGATCTTCCTGCTCGCCACGCGCGGCCGGGTGCCGAGCTACCTGGGCTGCTCCCTGTCGTTCGTGGGCGTGGCCGCGGTCATCCGGGCCCAGGGCGGGACGAGCGCGACCGTGACCGGTGCCGTCCTCGTCGTCGGTGTCGTCCTGTTCCTGGTGGGACTCGCCGTGCGGCACTTCGGCGCGCGGATCATCCACGCGGCCATGCCGCCCATCGTGACCGGCGCGGTCGTGATGCTGATCGGCTTCAACCTCGCCCCGGTGACCGCCTCCACCTACTGGCCGCAGGACCAGTGGACGGCCCTGCTGGTGATGCTGTTCACCGGCCTCGCGGTGGTCTGCCTGCGCGGCTTCTGGTCCCGGATCGCGATCTTCCTGGGCCTGGTCTTCGGTTACGTCCTGTCCTGGGCGTCCGACCGGATCTTCGGGCGGATCCACTCGGTGGACGCGGGCGGCAAGCTCACCGACCACTGGCGGCTCGACCTCTCCGGCGTCTCCCGGGCCGACTGGATCGGCCTGCCCTCCTTCCACGGGCCGTCGTTCCAGTGGTCGGCGATCCTGGTGGCGCTGCCCGTCGTCATCGCCCTGGTCGCGGAGAACGCGGGGCACGTCAAGGCGGTCGGCGAGATGACCGGCGACCCGCTGGACGACCAGCTCGGCACGGCGATCTCGGCGGACGGCGTCGCCTCCGTGCTGTCGACGGCGGTCGGCGGCCCGCCCAACACCACCTACTCGGAGAACATCGGCGTGATGGCCGCGACCCGCGTCTACTCCACCGCCGCCTACTGGGCCGCCGCCGGTTTCGCACTGCTCTTCGGTGTCTGCCCGAAGTTCGGCGCGGTCGTCGCCGCCGTCCCGGGCGGCGTCCTCGGCGGCATCACCGTCATCCTGTACGGCATGATCGGCCTGCTCGGCGCCCAGATCTGGAGCAACGCCCGGGTGGACCTGCGCAACCCGCTGAACCTGGTGCCGGCCGCCGCGGGCATCATCATCGGCGTCGGCAACGTCACCATGAAGTTCAGCGACACCTTCAGTCTCAGCGGCATCGCGCTCGGCACCCTGGTCGTCATCACCGGCTACCACGCCCTGCGCGCCTTCGCCCCGGCCCACCTGAAGAAGCAGGAGCCGCTGCTGGACGAGGGCACGTCCTCCTACGACGCCGAGCCCGGGCACGCCGAGCCGTAGGCCCGTGCCGGAGCGGGGCCGCCCCGCCCGCTTCCCCGCCGGGGTTCGCCCGTTCCGGGGAAGCACCGGGCCGGTCGGCGCCGCGGCCGGCCCGGGACTGGGACGCTTCCCCCATGGCCCAGCTGGAGCACCTCACCACCCCTGTCGACACCGTCGCCCGCCGGATGCGTGCGCTCGGCGCGGTCCTGCCCGAGCGGGACGGCGTCGGCGTGTTCAACCGGGTCTACCTCGCGGTCACCGAGGAGGTCGGCCGGCACCTGCGTACCGGGGAGTTCACGGACCCGCGCGCGGCGGCCACGCTGGACGTGCGGTTCGCCGAGCGCTATCTCGCGGCGGTGGATGCGGCCGCCGCGGGCCACCGTCCGCCCGCCTGCTGGCGCCCGCTGTTCCAGCTCCGCCACCATCCGGGGGTGCGGCCCCTCCAGTTCGCCCTGGCGGGCATCAACGCGCACATCGGGCACGACCTGGCACTGGCGGTGGTGGACACGTGCCGCGCGCTCGACTGCCGTCCCGTGGACCTGGAGGACGACTTCGACCGCGTGGGCGATCTCCTGGCGTCGCTGGAGGAGCGCGTCCGCGAGGAGCTGATGCCGGGTCCCGACCTGCTCCAGATCGCCGACCCGCTCACCCACCTGCTGGGCTCCTGGAGCCTGGAGCGGGCCCGGGACGCCACGTGGACGGCGGCCCGGGCACTGTGGGCACTGCGGGACTGCGGCGAGGTCGCCGAGGAGTTCGCCGACCGCCTGGACGCGGCGGTCGGATTCGCGGGACGCATGCTGCTGACCCCACTGGCGGACTGACCCCACCGGCCGGGCGCACCGCCCGCACCGCCGCGGGGGCCCCGGATCCGCCGAGCGCCGGGACCCCGCCGGCAGACTGTCCGCCGGGCAGGACGGACCGCACAGGTCGACACAGGCGCACCGAAGTCTGCCGCCGACCGTCCGCGCCCCGCTCCGCCGGCGGACCGACCCCACCGGACGCGACGCACCACCCGCACACGCCGGCAAGGCCGACCGGAGTCCGCCGGCGGCCGTCCGCGGCGTGGTCGTCGTTGCCGGTCAGTCCTCGGGCAGCTCCACGGGGGCGATCTCGTCGTAGACGTCGCCCGGGCCCGGGTTGGTGGCGTCGGTGGTGCCGCCGAAGTGGCGCATGACGCCCCAGACCGCGTTCAGCGCGGTCTGCACCGCGCCCTCGGCCCAGCCGGCGGTCCAGGAGATGTCGTCGCCGGCGAGGAAGATGCCCCGCTTGTCCTCGGGCAGCCGGTCCTGCATGAAGTGGGTGAACAGGCGCCGCTGGTAGCGGTAGTGTCCGGGCAGGTTGGCCTTGAACGCGCCCATGAAGTAGGGCTCGTTCTCCCAGGAGACGGTCACCGGGTTGCCGATGATGTGCTTCCTGATGTCGACCTTGGGGTAGATCTCGCCGAGCGACTTCAGCATGACCTCCATCCGCTCGTTCGCGGACAGCGGCAGCCACTTCAGGCTGTCGTCGCACCAGGTGTACGACAGGCAGATCACGGCGGGCTTGTCCGGCCCGTCGTCCAGCAGGTAGGTGCCGCGGGTCATGCGGTCGGTGAGCGTCATCGACATGACGTCCCGCCCGGTCACCTCGTCCTTGTCCAGCCAGAACGGCCGGTCCACCGGGACGAAGAGCTTGGAGGACTCCATGTAGTGGGTGCGCTCGATGGCGGTCCAGTGGTCGATCGGGAAGAGCGAGTCGTCGCAGGCGATCTTGGACAGCAGCATCCAGGACTGGGCGGTGAAGACGGCCGCCTGGTAGGTGCGGATGTCGCCGTTCGCGTCCGTCACGGTGATCTGGTTGCCCGCGGTGCGGTGCAGCCGGGTCACGGCGGGGCGCGGCTCGCCGTCCACGTGCAGGGACTTCAGCGAGGTGCCGTACGGCCAGTGGACGATCTTCTCCGGCTGGCGCTCCCACAGGCGCACCGGCAGCTGCTGGGAGCCGCCGACGATGCCGCGGTGGTGGTCGTCGGCCTCGGTGTAGACGACGCGCAGGATCTCCAGGATGGAGTTCGGGAAGTCGGTGTCCCAGCCGCCGGTGCCGAAGCCGACCTGGCCGAAGATCTCCCGGTGCCGGAACGACTTGAAGGCGTCGGAGTCGCAGAGGAAGCCGTAGAAGGTCTGGTTGTCGAGCTTCTCGACCAGCTTGGCCCAGATCTCGCGGATGCGCGGCACGTCCCGCTCGCGCATGGCGCGGTTCATGTCGGAGAAGTCGGCGCCCTCCTCCAGGCACCTGCCCCAGGCGGCGGCGACGTCCCGGTACACCTGCGGCAGGTCGTCGATCGTCTCGGCGTAGTGCGACTCGCCCTTGAGGTCGACCACGGTCGAGGGGGTGGCCTCGGCCAGCGGGTTGGGGAAGGGGCGGGTCTCCAGACCGACCAGGTCGATGTAGTGCTGGAGCGCGGTGGAGGACGGCGGGAAGCGCATGGCGCCCATCTCCGCGGTCAGCGAGTCGTCGCAGCCCTCGAAACCGACCGTGCGGAGCCGGCCGCCGATCTGGTCGGCCTCGTAGACGACGGGCTTGAGGCCCATCTTCATCAGCTCGTAGGCGGCGATGACGCCGGACAGGCCGCCGCCGATGACGGCGACCTCGGTACCGTGCTCGGTGGCCGGGATCTGGCCGAGGCCCGCCGGGTGGGCCAGGAAGTCGTCGTAGGCGTAGGGGAAGTCCGGGCCGAACATGGTGATCGGCGGCTGCTGCTCGTCGGTGTGCTCGACGGCGTTGGGCACCGTGGACGTCATGGGGGTACGGACTCCTTGGGCGAGGTGAAACAGGGGGGAGGCTGGTGCGGCGGCTCGGACCCGGCTCAGACCAGGGACCCGTACAGACCGGGGCGGCGGTCGCGCAGGTACGGGTTGGTCTCGCGGGAGGCGGCCAGGAAGGCGGGGTCGGCGTCGGCGATCACCAGTTGCTCGCCACGGCCGGCGCGGGTGCGGGCCACTCCGTCGGGTCCGGCGAGGACGGACAGCCCGACGAACTCGAACTCCCCTTCCTGGCCGACCCGGTTGACGTAGGCGACGTACATCTGGTTCTCGAAGGCGCGCACCGGGATCATCGACTCGGCGACGAACTGGTACGGGTGCATCTGCGCGGTCGGGACGAGGAGGAGGTCGGTGCCGGCCAGGGCGTGGGCGCGGACGTTCTCCGGGAACTCCACGTCGTAGCAGATCAGCAGGCCGACGGTCAGGCCGTTGAGCTCGGCCTGGACGACGTGCCCCTCCCCCGGTGTGAAGTGGTCGCGCTCGAAGCAGCCGAACAGGTGGGTCTTGCGGTAGTTCGCGAGCCGGGTGCCGTCGGCCGAGATCAGCTGCGCCGAGTTGTACACGGTGTCGCCGTCGCGCTCCGGGTAGCCGTAGGCGAGGGCCAGGCCGTGCCGGGTCGCGATCTCGGCGACCGCGTCGGCGGAGTCGCCGTCGGCGGGCTCGGCGAGGCCGGCGATGTCGTCGCCGATCGCGTAGCCGGTGAGGAACATCTCCGGCGCCGCCAGCAGCCCCGCGCCCGCGGCGGCGGCCCGGCCCGCGGCCTCGTCGAGGACCTTCAGGTTCTCGGCGATCGAGCCGGGCCGGCCGGAGCCTTGGAGCAGGGCGGTGCGCATGCGGGATCCTCACCGTTACGGGGGGTTTGGGGGGCCGATTAGACGGTACGGTCGGCGGACTCGGCCGGACAAGCAGGAGCCGTTGCGCGCCGGTGCGCGGTTCGTTGCGTCCGGTGCCGTCGGCGCGGCGATTCGTTGCGTGGCCCGGCGCGGAACCCGTGCCGTCCCCGGGGCGCTCCGCCTGGCGGGCACCTCTACGGTGACCTGCGCGAAGGCACGGGGCGGCGCGCCGGGGGGGGAAGGCCGTGGCGCATCCGGCCGGCCGCGGATGCCGACGGCCCGGGTCCCCTGCGTGGGAGCACGGGCCCGGGCCGGTTGCTGCCGGTCGGTGGTGCGGGGCACGGGCACCGCCCGTCGGCCGTCGCGAACCGCGTGTCCCGTCCGGCGTCCGGACGGGACACGCGCGGGATCATCCCGGCGCGCCCGAGGAGAACCGCCGCAACAGGGGCGACAGCACCAGCACCGACTTGGTGCGTTCCACGAAGGGCTCGCCGGCGATCCGCTCCAGCACGCGTTCGAAGTGGCGCATGTCGGAGGCGAAGACCTGGGCGATCGCGTCCGCGTCACCGGTCACGGTCGACGCGGCCACGACCTCCTGGTAGCGCTCCAGACCCCGCTGGATGGTCTCCGGGGAGGTGTTGCTGCGGCAGTAGATCTCGATGTACCCCTCGGTCTCCCAGCCGAGCGCCGCCGGATCCACCCGGACGGTGAATCCGGTGATGGCTCCGGTGGCGCGCAGCCGGTCCACGCGTCGTTTCACGGCGGGGGCCGACAGTCCGACCATCTGCCCGATGTCCGCGTAGGAGCGGCGGGCGTCCTCGGCGAGGGCGTGCACGATGCGTTCGTCGAGATCGTTCAGCACAGGGGGTGGTTCACTTCTTCGGTTCGGTCACTTTCCTGCCGTCACCGCGAGGTCCTCGTCGGTCGCGAGACGGGAACGGCGGTAGCCGTACAGGAAGTAGAACACGAGCCCGACAGCCATCCAGACACCGAACACGGCCCACGTGACGGCGGACAGGCTGCCCATCATCCACACGCAGCAGAGGAAGCCCAGCGCGGGCAGCAGCCACGACAGCGGGACGCGGAACGTGCGCTTCATGTTCGGCCGGGTCCGGCGCAGCACCACGACCGCGATGTTCACCAGGGCGAAGGCGAACAGGGTGCCGATGCTGGTGGCGTCCGCGAGCTGCCCCAGCGGGATGGCGGCGGCCAGGACGCCGCAGAACAGGGCCACGATGACCGTGTTGGCGCGCGGCACGCCGCTCTCGCGGTGGACGCGGGCGAACACCTTGGGCACCAGGCCGTCACGGGACATCGCGAAGAGGATGCGGGTCTGGCCGTACAGCACGGTCAGGACGACGCTGGCGATGGCGATGACCGCGCAGAAGGCCAGCAGGGTGCCCCAGAAGCTCTGGCCGGTGACGTCCGTCATGATCTGGGCGAGCGCGGCCTCGGAGTCCTGGAACGTCCGCCAGGGCTTCGCGCCGACCGCGACGGCGGCGACCAGCACGTACAGGGCGGTGACGATGACCAGCGAGAGCATGATGGCGCGGGGCAGGTCGCGCTGGGCGTCCTTGGCCTCCTCGCCGGCGGTGGAGGCGGCGTCGAAGCCGATGTAGGAGAAGAACAGCGTGGCACCGGCGGCGCTGACGCCGCCCATGCCGAGCGGCATGAAGTGGGAGTAGTTGCCGGACTTGAAGCCCATGAAGCCGATCGCGCAGAACATCACGAGCGCGGCGATCTTCACGCACACCATGACGGTGTTGGCGCGCGCGGACTCCTTGGCGCCGCCGAGCAGGAACGTCATCGCCAGGAGCACCACGATCAGGGCGGGCAGGTTGAACACGCCGCCGTGGACACCGGGCGGGTTGGCCAGGGCGTCCGGGATGGTGACACCGAAGGCGCCGTCGAGCAGTTCGTTGAGGTACTCGCCCCAGCCAACGGCCACGGCGGCGACCGAGACGCCGTACTCCAGGAGCAGACACCAGCCGCACACCCAGGCGATCAGCTCGCCCATCGTTGCGTATGCGTACGAGTACGAGGAGCCGGAGACCGGGATGGTGCCGGCCAGCTCGGCGTAGGACAGGGCCGAGAACAGCGCGGTGACGCCGGCGATCACGAAGGAGACGGTGACGGCCGGGCCCGCCTTGGGGACGGCCTGGCCGAGGACGACGAAGATGCCGGTGCCGAGGGTGGCGCCGATGCTGATCATGGTCAGCTGCCATAGGCCGAGGGAGCGCCTGAGCTGGCCCCCCTCGCCCTGGCCGCCCTCCGCGACCAGGCGTTCCACGGGCTTGCGACGCATCAGGCGCGCGGCGACGCCCGGGGACGCGGGGGCGGCCGGTTTCTGGTTCTGCGGGGGTGCGCCTTGATCGAGCACGCGGTTGGCTCCTTATCGCTGCCGGGGGTTGCGAGGCGGGCCGGCATGACCGCCGGCCCTCGTGGGAGGGGACCGGCGGGAACCTGCGCGGGCAGGAACCGACCGAGCGGGGTCCCCGCCACACCACGTCTAGCGCAGCACCTTACGAGGCAGGCCTTCACGGGCGTAATGCAGCAACCTTGCGCATCCCCGGACGATCATTGCGTCTATCGGCTGGGAGTGCCCATTCGTTGCGCACACGTTGCCGAGCGTTGCACGACGCCCTGGATGACCGACTTCCCCGTCCCGCGGGCGGCTACCCGCGCGGCCCGGCGGCCGGTGGCCGGGAACGCCGACGGCCCCCGTTCCTCCCGGGGCGCGGGAACAACGGGGGCCGTCGGATCGGCGGCGGAGGTCAGCTCCAGCTGGCGTGCAGCGGCTTGCCCTCGGCGTAGCCGGCCGCGCTCTGGATGCCGACGATGGCCTTCTCGGCGAACTCCTCCAGGGAGGCGGCGCCGGCGTAGGTGCAGGAGGAGCGGACACCCGCGATGATCGAGTCGACCAGGTCCTCGACGCCCGGGCGGGTCCGGTCGAGGTACATGCGGGAGGTGGAGATGCCCTCCTCGAACAGCGCCTTGCGGGCGCGGTCGTACGCGGACTCCTCGGACGTGCGGTTGCGCACCGCGCGTGCGGAGGCCATGCCGAACGACTCCTTGTACAGACGGCCGTCGGCGTCCTGCTGGAGGTCGCCGGGGGACTCGTAGGTCCCGGCGAACCAGGAGCCGACCATCACGTTGGACGCGCCGGCCGCGAGTGCCATCGCGACGTCGCGCGGGTGGCGGATCCCGCCGTCGGCCCACACGTGCTTGCCGTACTTCTTCGCCTCGGCGGCACACTCCAGGACCGCGGAGAACTGCGGCCGGCCCACGCCGGTCATCATCCGCGTGGTGCACATGGCGCCGGGACCGACGCCGACCTTGATGATGTCCGCGCCCGCGTCGATCAGGTCCTTGACGCCCTCGGCGGAGACGATGTTGCCGGCGACGATCGGCACCTGCGGGTCGAGTGCGCGCACCACCTGGACGGCGCTGATCATCGACTCCTGGTGGCCGTGCGCGGTGTCGATGACGAGCGTGTCCACGCCGGCGTCGAGCAGCTGCTTGGCCTTGCCCGCCACGTCGCCGTTGATGCCGACGGCGGCGGCGATCCGCAGCCTGCCGTTCGCGTCCACGGCGGGGGTGTACAGGGTGGCGCGCAGGGCGCCCTTGCGGGTGAGGATGCCGGCGAGCCTGCCGTCGGTGTCGACGGCCGGGGCGTAGCGGCGGTTGGCCGCGTCCAGCCGGTTGAAGGCCTCGCGCGGGTCGATGTCCGCGTCGAGCAGCAGCAGGTCCTTGGACATGACCACTTCGAGCTGCGTGAAGCGGTCCACGCCGGACAGGTCCGTGTCGGTGACGACACCGACGGGCCGCAGGTTCTCGTCCACGACGACACCGGCGTTGTGCGCGCGCTTGGGGAGCAGGGCCAGGGCATCGGCGACGGTCTGGTGCGGGGCCAGCACGATCGGGGTGTCGAGGACCAGGTGGCGGCTCTTCACCCAGGAGACGACATCGGCGACGACGTCGATGGGGATGTCCTGCGGGATGACCACCAGGCCGCCCCGGCGGGCGATCGTCTCGGCCATGCGGCGGCCGGCTATCGCGGTCATGTTGGCGACGACGAGCGGGATGGTGGTGCCCGTGCCGTCCGGCGAAGCGAGGTCCACGCCCTGACGCGAGCCCACCGCGGAGCGGCTCGGCACCATGAACACGTCGTCGTACGTCAGGTCGTACGCGGGCTGGATGTCATTGAGGAAACGCACGTGCTGCACATCCCAGTCGATCAGAGGTGGCCCCCGGACAGGTGTGCCAGGGGGAAAGAGCACGTACTTCATTCTCCCACGACGTCAGCGCTGCGCCGCCCTCACAGAACGTCCAGGCCGGGCGCGGTCTCCTGGGAGGATCCTCCAAGGGCGAGGACGACGGTGAGCCGCGGCGTCCGGTCGGCGGCCTCGGCGAACACGTCCAGCGCGGTCCGCCACCCGCCGGGGTCCGTCTCGGCGTACGGCCGCCAGTTCCGCACCACGACCAGCAGCCCCCGGGCGACGGCTCCCGCGGGCCACACGCCGTGGTCGGCGAGGGAGTCGGCCAGCGCGTCCCAGTTCCGGCCGAACCAGTCGGGCAGGTCCAGGGCCCGGGCGACGCGGTCCATGAGGGCCGCCTTGTCCGTGACGCCGTCCAGGTCGAGGGTGACCGCGTACCGCCCGGCCAGGTCTTCCGTCATCTCAGCACCGCCCGGAACGACTCGTAGTGGTCATCGGTGTAGTACGTCTCCCGGTCCTGCCCGGTGACGATGCGCCGGGCGCCACGGTCGCGGGAGCCGGGCGTGGGCACGGTGTACTCGTGGTAGTGACCGCGCCGCTGCCGCGGCAGGCGGCCCTCGAAGTTGCCGAAGACGGCTCCGTCCCTGGCGTACGGGAAGGGGCCTCCCCGGTCGATCAGGGCGAGCGTCCGGCGGGCCTCGGCGGGGAGCCGGGACGCACGGACGGTGGCCATGCCCGCGGCCCACGACGGGGTGGAGGGCCGGGTGGAGGCGCCCGGGTCCGTCGGGGCCGCGTCAGGGGACGCGCAGCCCGTCAGCAGGACGGAGAGGCAGAGGAGCAGCCCCGTCAGGGCGGCGAGCAGCACCGCCGGCGCGCGCCGGACGCCCGGCGGCGGGGCGCCGACGCGGACGCCGGCGGTGCCGTCAGTGCCCGTCGGGGTCGGCACGGTTCAGCGCGGACTTCGGCGTGGGTCCCGCGGTCATCAGGTAGTCGGCGGCCGACGTGTCGGTCACCAGGCTGGTGACCAGACCGGAGCGGAGCACCGCGTCGATCGCCGCCGCCTTGCGCTGGCCGCCCGCGATAGCCACGACCTCGGGGACGCGGCGGAGCTGGTCGGCCTTGACCGTGATGCACCGCTCCCCCAGGTCGCGCCCGATCCGGCGCCCCTCGGCGTCGAAGAGGTGCGCGGACATCTCGGCGGCGACGCCGAGCGAGGCGTAGTGCGCGCGCTCCTCGTCGCTGAGCATGTCGTGCACGGTCGAGATGCCCGGCTCCCAGGAGCCGATGGAGACGCAGGCGACCGTGACCTTGTCGAAGTACTCGAAGGCCCGGGCGATCCCCGTCTGGTGGCGCAGCGCCACCGCGGTCGCCGCGTCGGGCAGCAACATGGGCGCGTAGATGGGGTGCGCGTCGCCGCCCGACACCTGGGCGGCCCGGCGGACGGCCTCGACCGAGCCGCGCTCGGCGGTCCCGGCGTCGTACACGCCGGTCAGCTGCACCACCGTGCACGGCGGCAGCCGGTCCAGGGCCGCGGCCATGTTGATGGTGGATCGGCCCCACGCCAGCCCGAGCACGTCCCCCTCGTCGACGAGTTCGCCGAGCAGGTCTGCGGCGACCTCCCCGAGGTTCTCGGGGTCGGGGGTCTCCTCGGCGTCGGCCGGGGACTCCACCACCACGGCGTGTCTGAGGCCGTAGCGGGCGCGGAGCGCGTCGGAGCGCTCGGCGTCCAGTTCGGCCGGCACCCGGATCTCGATGCGCACGAGATCCCGTTCGAGGGCCGTCTCCAGGACCCGGGCCACCTTGAAGCGGCTGACGCCGAACTCCTCCGCGATCTGGATCTTGGACTTGCCCTCGAGGTAGAAGCGGCGGGCCATGGCCGCCGCCTGCACCAGCTCAGCGGGTCCCATCCGCATGGCTGACCGGCCCGCCGACATACCCGACACGGCGATCTCCTCACTGCTGTTCACACTCTGGATTCGCCGTTCATCCTTGCAGATCCGGCGCTGCTGATCCGCCCTGATGGACGGCGTTCATTCAAGCGTTCACTTGGCTGTGGCTCAGTGGTCGCACGCCCAGGACGCCTGGGCGGTGGCCGTCTCCGCCTGCGTGCGCAGGGCGTGTACGGCCGCTGCCGGGTCCTCGGCACCGTAGACGGCGGAGCCGGCGACGAACACGTCCGCTCCCGCCTCCGCGCACCGCTCGATGGTGGAGGCCGAGACACCGCCGTCGACCTGGAGCCACAGCTCCAGGCCGTGCTTGCCGATCAGCTCCCGGGTGCGACGGATCTTGGGCAGCATGATGTCCAGGAACGCCTGGCCGCCGAAGCCGGGTTCGACCGTCATGATCAGGAGCATGTCGAGTTCCGGCAGCAGGTCCTCGTAGGGCTCGATCGGCGTGGCCGGCTTGAGCGCCATGGAGGCGCGGGCGCCCTTGGCCCGGATCTCCCGGGCGAGCCGCACGGGAGCGGCGGCGGCCTCGACGTGGAAGGTGACCGAGGAGGCCCCCGCCTCGACGTACCGAGGCGCCCAGCGGTCGGGGTCCTCGATCATCAGGTGGCAGTCCAGCGGGGTGTCCGTCGCACGGGCCAGGGACTCCACCACCGGCACCCCGAGCGTCAGGTTCGGGACGAAGTGGTTGTCCATGACGTCGACGTGGAGCCAGTCGGCGCCTCGCACCGCCTCGGCCTCCTCCGCGAGGCGGGCGAAGTCGGCGGAAAGGATGCTGGGATTGATCTGCGCGGCCATGCCCCAAGCCTGCCATGCCCGGGGCACTGATGTTCCCCACCGTCCACAGGCTGGTTCGTTCATCGCACCGGTACGACGGCGCGCCGCCGCCCGGGGACGGGCCGCGCCCCCGGTCCGGGCCGGTCCGGGGGCGCACCGGGCCCGGTACGGCGCCGCTACGGCCGGGCTCAGCCGGTGCGGCGGATCAGCGCCAGGTACATCGCGTCGGTGCCGTGCAGGTGCGGCCACAGCTGTACGTCCGGTCCGTCGCCGAGCGCGGGGAGCCCGGGCAGCAGCGGCCGGGCGTCGACCAGCTCGGTGTCGGGCCGCTGCTTGAGCACGTCGGCGACGACCGCCCGGGTCTCCGCCAGGTGCGGGGAGCAGGTGGCGTAGCCGACGATCCCGCCGACGCGGACCGAGTCGAGTGCCGTCCGCAGCAGTCCGCGCTGGAGCGGCCCGAAGCTGTCCAGGTCCTCGGGGCGCCGGCGCCAGCGGGCCTCCGGGCGCCGGCGCAGCGCGCCCAGCCCGGTGCACGGCACGTCCACGAGCACCCGGTCGAAGACGCCCGGCCGCCACGGCGGCCGGGTCCCGTCGGCGGTGACGACCTGGTACGGCCCGGGGTTGCCGTGCAGGGCCCGGGCCACCAGCCCGGCCCGGTGCGGCTGCTTCTCGGAGGCGAGCAGCGTGGCCCCGCGTTCGGCGGCGAGCGCGGCCAGCAGTGCCGCCTTGCCGCCCGGTCCGGCGCAGCCGTCGAGCCACCGCGCGTCGGGCCCGTCGAGCGGGGCGTTCGCCAGCGCGAGGGCCACCAGCTGGCTGCCCTCGTCCTGCACGCCGGCCCGCCCCTCGCGCACGGCCTCGACCGCGCCCGGCTCGCCGCCCTCGGCGAGCCGCACGGCGTAGGGCGACCAGCGCCCGGGCTCGGCGGCGCCCTCCCGCAGCAGTTCCTCGGTCGTCGACCGCCCCGGCCGCGCGACGAGCGTCACCTCGGGCCGTTCGTTGTCCGCCGCGAGCAGCTCCTCGATGCCGGCCCGGCCGCCGCCGAGGGAGTCCCACAGCGCGGACACGACCCAGCGCGGGTGCGAGTGCACGACGGCGAGGTGGTCCTCCGGGTCCTCGTCGTAGGGCGGCGCCACCTTCTCGGTCCACCCCTGGAGGTCGTCCTGCGCGACCTTGCGGAGCACGGCGTTGACGAACTTGGCGCGCCCGTCGCCGAGCACCACCCGGGCCAGCTCCACGGAGGCGGAGACCGCGGCGTGCGTCGGGATGCGGGTGCCGAGCAGTTGGTGCGCGCCCAGGCTGAGGACGTCCAGCACCGGCGGGTCGACCTCGCGCAGCGGCCGGTCGACGCAGGCGGCGATCACCGCGTCGTACGTGCCCTGCCGGCGCAGTGTGCCGTACACCAGCTCGGTGGCGAGGGCGGCGTCGCGGGCGTCGAAGTCGCCCTTGTCGCGCGCCTTCCTCAGCAGCGGCGGCAGCACGAGGTTGGCGTACGCGTCCCGCTCGTCCACCGCGCGCAACGCCTCGAAGGCCAGGATGCGGACGGGGTCCTTCTGGGGACGGCGGTAGGGCTTGGCGGGCCCGCGGGGCCGCCGGGACTGCTCGCTCACGAAAAAGGTGCTCCGGATGTGATGAAGGGGATGCGGGTCCCAGCCTACGTCGGCGGGGCCCCGCCGCCGCCGTCCGGGGCGTCAGCCGCCGAGCACCTCGCCCTCCGCGATGCGCGTCCCGCGCGCCCAGTCGGCCGCCCGCATGGGCTTCTTGCCCTGGGCCTGCACCCACAGCAGCTCCACGGCGTACGAACCGGTGCCCACGTGCACGCTGTTCTTGCCGGCGGCGAGCGCGCCCGGCGCGAGGTCGGTCCGCTCGGGCACGGGCGCGACCTGGACGAGCTTGAGCCGCTCGCCGCGGAAGGTGGTCCAGGCGCCGGGCGCCGGGGTGCAGCCGCGCACGACCCGGTCGACGCGCAGCGCCGGCGCCGCCCAGTCCACCCGGGCGTCCTCGACGGTGATCTTCGGCGCGACGGTGATGCCCTCGGCGGGCTGCGGCACGGCCTTCAGGGTGCCGTCCTCGATGCCGTCCATGGTCGCGGCCAGCAGCCCGGCGCCCGCGAAGGCGAGCCGGGTGAGCAGGTCGCCGCTGGTGTCGGTGGGGCGGATCTCCTCGGTCACGGTGCCGTAGACGGGCCCGGAGTCGAGTCCCTCCTCGATGAGGAAGGTGGACGCCCCGGTGATCTCGTCGCCCGCCATGACGGCGTGCTGCACCGGCGCCGCCCCGCGCCAGGCGGGCAGCAGAGAGAAGTGCAGGTTGACCCAGCCGTGGGCCGGGACGTCCAGGGCGACCCTGGGCAGCAGGGCGCCGTAGGCGACGACCGGGCAGCAGTCCGGCGCGATCTGCGCGAGCCGCGCCAGGAACTCCGGGTCCCGGGGCTTGAGCGGCTTGAGCACCTCGATCCCGGCCTCCTCCGCCCGCTCGGCCACGGGCGACGCGACCAGCCTGCGTCCGCGTCCGGCCGGCGCGTCCGGCCGCGTGACGACGGCGGCCACCTCGTGCCGCCCGGAGGCGAGCAGGGCGTCCAGGGCGGGAACGGCGACCTCGGGGGTACCGGCGAAGACGAGCTTCATGGGCGGGATCGGGCCTCTCGGGCGGGGGTCGGGCGGGCGGCGCACCAGTCTATGACCACGGGCGGCGCGCGGCGGGTGGGCGGCGTACGCGCATTTCCGCGCGCCCCCAGCCCGTGACCAGCGGAGCGTCGGCGCGTTGGTCAAGACAGAGTTGACCACATCGGGCCTTTCCGCGGCCCGGTCCCTTTCAACGCCGGTTCGAGAGGCTTGTTCATGGCCGACCATGCAACCCACGACGCCCAGGCCCGGGCCAGCCTGCACCTGCTGGTGCGGGACATCGAGCGGGTCCGCCGGCAGGTGGACGCGCTGCGCACGCTCACCGCCCAGCTGGGCAACGTCTACCGCCCGCGCCGCTCCGGCCCCTCCACGGGCTTCGTCGTCTACGGCCGGGCCCCCGCCCCGACGGTGCGCCTCGCCCAGGAGCTCCGGGACAGTGTGGAAACCCTGGTCACGGCCGCCGTGGACTTCGACCGCTCGCTCGGCTTCTCGTGGGACGCGGTGGGTTCCGCGCTCGGGGTCACCAAGCAGGCGGTGCACCGGCGCTACGGCGCCCGGCGCGCCGCCGCGCAGGCCGCCGCCGAGACGGAGCGGGCGACGGAACCGGCCGGCGCCCGGGCGCTGGACGTCACCCCGGGGCTGCCCCCGGTGCCCACGGTGCCGGCGGCCCGCTCCATGCCCACCCAGCCGACCGCGGGCAGCCCGGCGCTGCGCGAGGACGCCCGTCCGACGGCCTTCCCCGGCCCGCGCAACGGCTGACGGCCCACGCCCCGCCCCGCCCTCCCGGGCTCGCCCGGGAGGGCGGCCCGCTGCCGGACCCCGTCAGCCGATGTCCGGCGGATCGATCCGCACCCGCACCGGCTCCTCGCTCCCCCGGGCCGTGCGGGCGGCCTGGGCGGTCTTCAGGGCGGTGGCCAGCGCGGCGCCGCTGCCCGGCGGCACCCGGACCAGCGCCCGCTCCCAGTGCTCACCGGGCGGCGGAGCACCGGGTCTGCGGGGACGGCCCGGCGGCACGGGCGGCAGCGGAACCGGTCCCAGCACCTCGGCGTCGGCCGGCAGCGCGACCGCCCCCAGGAAGTCGGCGACGGCCGCGGGCGTCCCGGACACGGCCGCCATCCGGGACACCGGCGGGAACCCCAGCTCGGCCCGCTCGGCCAGCTCCCGCACGGCGTGTCCGACGGGGTCCCAGCGCACCAGGGCCTGCACCGGGCGCAGGGTCGGCTCGGCCACCACGACCACCGTGCCCCCCTCCGGCTGGGGCCGCACCAGGGCGGCGGCCGCGATCCAGCGGCGCAGCCCGTCCTCACCGGCGCGCAGGTCGGGCCGTCCGAGCATGGCCCAGCCGTCCAGCAGCAGGGCCGCCGCGTAACCGCCCTCGGCGACCGGTTCGGCGCCGGGCGTGCTGACGACCAGCGCGGGGGTGCCGGGCACGGTGTCCAGCACGTGCTCGCGCCCCGAGGTGCGCACCGGTACGGCGGGGAAGGCCCGCCCCAGCTCCTCGGCGGTGCGCCGGGCGCCCACCACCTGGGCGCGGAGCCGGAAGCCGCCGCACTCCGGGCAGTGCCAGGCGCTCTCCTCGCGCCCGCACCAGCCGCAGCGCAGGACACCGCCGTCCTGCCCCTCCAGCGGTCCCGAGCAGTGCCGGCACCGGGCCGGCTCGCGGCACCGGTCGCAGGCCATGCGGGGCGCGTATCCCCGCCGGGGCACCTGCACGAGGACCGGACCGTGCCGCAGCCCCTCGCGGGCCGCCTGCCAGGCGAGGCTCGGCAGCCGGGCGGCGCGGGCCGCCCCGTCGCGGGCGAGGTCGCCGTCACCGACCGTGCGGACCAGCGGGGCGGCGCGCCGCACCTGCTCCCGGCCGGCGGCCAGCGGCCGGGCCCAGCCGGTCTCGACGAGCTGGGCGGCCTCCACGGTGCAGCTCCAGCTCCCCAGCAGGAAGGCGCAGCGGTCGAGCGCGGCGCGCAGCAGCAGCACGTCCCGGGTGTGCGGCTGCGGGGCGTGCTGCTCGCTGTGGCTGTCGTCCCCGTCGTCCCAGACGGCGACCAGCCCCAGGTCCGTGACCGGCGCGAACATCGCGGCCCGGGTGCCGACGACCGCGCGCACCGATCCCCGCCGCACCGCCAGCCACTGCGCGTACCGCTTCTCCGGTCCGGCGTCGGCGGTGAGCAGCGCGTGCCGGCCGGGGCCGAGCAGTGCGGTCAGCGCGGCGTCCACCCGGGCGGCGGCCCGTCCGTCGGGTACGACGACCAGGGCGCCGCGTCCCGAGGCCAGCGTGGCGGCGACGGCCCGGGCCAGTTCCTCGCTCCACAGCGGTCCCGGCAGCGCGTTCCACACGGCCCGGGGTGCTCCGCCCGAGGCCAGGGCGCCGAGGAAGGCGGCGCCGTGCTCGTACCTCTCCCAGGGGCCGGCGTCCGGGGGCGGGGGCGGCGCCAGCGGGGGCGGGGAGGAACGCTGTTCGGCACGGGCGTTGCGCGGTGGCACGGCGAGCTGGAGCACGTCGGCGAGGCTGCCCGCGTAGCGGTCGGCGACGGCCCGCGCCAGGCCGAGCAGCTCCTCGCCGAGCACCGGCTCCGGTGACACGACCTGGGCGAGGGCTGCCAGGGGGCCGGAGTAGTCGGACTCGGCCCGCCGCTCGACGAGGAAGCCGTCGACGAGCCCGCCGCCCTCCCGGCGTCCCTCGCGCACCCGGTGGCGGCCGGCCCCGAACCGCACCCGCACCCGCACTCCGGGCTGCGCCTGCGCGTCCAGGTCGGCGGGGACGGCGTAGTCGAAGTACCGGTCGAGGTGGAGCACGCCCTTGTCGACCAGCACCCGGGCCACGGGCAGGTGCTCGGCGAGCGCGGCTCCCCGCCAGGTCCGGGGCTTGGCCCGCGGTACCTTCGCCCGGCGTACGCTCTCCCGGATGAGCGCGAGCTGTTCCGGCGGCGGCCCCTCGGCCCCGCCGTCCCCCGGCCCGTTCTCGCTGCTCACGCTTGCATTCTTACCAAACGCCACTGACAACGCCGCCCGGCCCCGGCCACCGCGCCCGGTACGCGCGCGTCCCGAAGGCCCCCGCCGGGCGTCCCGGCAGACGCCGGGGCCCGGCCCCCCGTGCGGGGTGCCGGGCCTCGGTGAGAGCGGTGCGGGCGGTGGTTACAGGCCCGCGGCGGCGCGCAGGGCGTCCACGCGGTCCGTGCGCTCCCAGGTGAAGTCGGGCAGCTCACGGCCGAAGTGACCGTAGGCGGCCGTCTGGGAGTAGATCGGGCGCAGCAGGTCGAGGTCACGGATGATCGCGGCCGGGCGGAGGTCGAAGACCTCGTCGATGGCCTTCTCGATCTTCTCCGTGTCGACCGTGTGGGTGCCGAAGGTCTCCACGAAGAGACCGACGGGCTCGGCCTTGCCGATCGCGTAGGCGACCTGGACCTCGCAGCGGGAGGCCAGGCCGGCCGCCACGACGTTCTTGGCGACCCAGCGCATGGCGTAGGCGGCCGAGCGGTCCACCTTGGACGGGTCCTTGCCGGAGAAGGCACCGCCGCCGTGCCGGGCCATGCCGCCATAGGTGTCGATGATGATCTTGCGGCCGGTGAGGCCGGCGTCGCCCATCGGGCCGCCGATCTCGAAGCGGCCGGTCGGGTTGACCAGCAGGCGGTAGCCCTCGGTGTCCAGCTTGATGCCCTCGTCCAGGAGCGCCTTCAGCTCCGGCTCCACGACGAACTCGCGGATGTCGGGGGTGAGCAGCGACTCCAGGTCGATGTCGGAGGCGTGCTGGGAGGAGACGACGACCGTGTCGAGGCGGACGGCCTTGTCGCCGTCGTACTCGATGGTGACCTGCGTCTTGCCGTCGGGGCGCAGGTAGGGGATGGTGCCGTTCTTGCGGACGTCCGAGAGCCGCTTGGACAGGCGGTGCGCCAGGAAGATCGGGAGGGGCATCAGGGTCGGCGTCTCGTCGGAGGCGTAGCCGAACATCAGGCCCTGGTCGCCGGCGCCCTGCCGGTCCAGCTCGTCCGTCTCCCGGCCCGCGGCGGCACCCTCGACCCGGGCCTCGTAAGCCGCGTCGACACCCTGCGCGATGTCCGGGGACTGCGCGCCGATGGACACGGAGACTCCGCAGGAGGCGCCGTCGAAGCCCTTCTTGGAGGAGTCGTAGCCGATGTCCAGGATCTTGCCGCGGACGAGGGTCGCGATGTCCGCGTAGGCCTTGGTCGTCACCTCGCCGGCCACGTGGACCAGGCCGGTGGTGATCAGGGTCTCGACGGCGACCCGGGAGGTCGGGTCCTCACGCAGGAGCGCGTCGAGAATGGTGTCGCTGATCTGGTCAGCGATCTTGTCGGGGTGACCCTCGGTCACGGACTCCGAGGTGAACAGGCGACGGGACACAACGCTCCCTGTGGTTGCAGCGGCTGCTGGCTGATCATTTGCGGTCGACACAGGGCTGCGCCCGGTCGACCGTGAACAGTTTATCGGTCGCACTCGTCCGACGGGCCACCGTCTCGCTACTCGGAGCCGTTGTGACCTGCGGCACAGGCATTCTGCACAATCACGGCCGGTGTGACCAGAGCCGCCACACCCGGCCGGACCGCCGCGGGACGCGCCGTTCACCCGGGCGGAGGCCCGGCCGGGGGCCGCCCGGCGGGTCAGCCCAGCCGCTGGGCGACCAGGTCCCAGACCACGTCGGCCAGGGCCTCCTTGGGTCCGTGCGGCACCGGCGTCTCACTGCCGTCCGCGCCCAGTACGACGGCCTCGTTCTCCTCGGAACCGAAGGTCTTGCGTTCCCCCACCTCGTTTACCACGAGCAGGTCGCACCCCTTGCGGGCGAGCTTCGTGCGGCCGTTGGCGAGGACGTCGTCGGTCTCGGCGGCGAAACCGACGACCACCTGTCCGGGCCGGGCGCGGTCGGCGGAGATCTCCGCGAGAATGTCCGGATTACGCACCAGCACGACCGGATCGGGCTCCTGGCCGTCCTTCTTCTTGATCTTGCCGGTGGCGTAGACGGCCGGCCGGAAGTCCGCGACGGCGGCGGCCATGACCACCGCGTCGGCGTCCGCCGCGGCCTTCAGGACGGCCTCGCGCAGCTGGACGGCCGTGCCCACCGGGACGACGTCCACGCCCGCCGGGTCGGGCAGGCCGGTCTCGGCCGCGACCAGGGTCACTCGGGCGCCGCGCGCCGCGGCCGTGCGGGCGAGGGCGTAGCCCTGCTTGCCGGAGGAGCGGTTGCCGAGGAAGCGGACCGGGTCGAGGGGCTCACGGGTGCCGCCCGCGGAGACGACGACGTGCCGCCCCCGCAGGTCGGTCCCGGTGACACCGCGGGCCAGCACCCGCCGGCAGACCTCGAAGATCTCCGCCGGGTCGGGCAGCCGGCCCTTGCCGGTGTCGACGCCGGTGAGACGGCCGACGGCGGGCTCGACGACCACGGCGCCGCGGCGGCGCAGCGTGGCCACGTTCTCCCGGGTGGCCGGGTGCTCCCACATCTCGGTGTGCATGGCCGGGGCGAACACGACCGGACAGCGGGCGGTGAGCAGCGTATTGGTCAGCAGGTCGTCGGCGAGGCCGTGGGCCGCCTTGGCGAGCATGTCGGCGGTGGCCGGCGCGACGACCACCAGGTCGGCGTGCTGGCCGATGCGGACGTGCGGGACCTCGTGCACGTCGTCCCAGACCTCGGGCGAGACGGGCTTGCCGGACAGGGCCGACCAGGTGGCGGCGCCGACGAAGTGCAGCGCGGAGGCCGTGGGCACCACGCGGACGTCGTGGCCCGACTCCGTGAACCTCCTCAGCAGCTCACAGGCCTTGTAGGCGGCGATGCCACCGCTGACTCCCAGCACGACCCTCGGCTTGTCCACCGTGTCTCCCGGACTCGAAAACGTACGACCGACTCCATGACACACCACAGGCCCGGCAGCGTGACTGCCGGGCCTGTGGACAAGTCGGTCGCGGTGTGACGAGATTACTGCGCCGGGCCCTCGATGGCCTCGGAGGTCAGCAGACCCGCGTTGATCTCGCGCAGGGCGATCGAGAGCGGCTTCTCGTGCACGTGGGTGTCGACGAGCGGACCGACGTACTCGAGGAGGCCCTCGCCGAGCTGCGAGTAGTAAGCGTTGATCTGGCGCGCACGCTTCGCCGCGTAGATCACGAGGCTGTACTTCGAGTCGGTGGCCTCGAGGAGCTCGTCGATCGGCGGGTTGATGATGCCCTCGGGCGCGGTGATGGAAGAGGACACGCTCTACCTTCCGATGGATGGGAAAGAATCAGTCATCGTGATCACAGTCACGATCACACAATGTCCATCAAGGCTAGCAGCTCGCGCGCCACGTCCTCGACGGAGGTGTTGACCAGGGTGACGTCGAACTCCGGCTCGGCCGCCAGCTCGGTCCTGGCCGCGGCCAGGCGGCGCTCGATGACCTCGGGCGGCTCGGTGCCCCGGCCGGTGAGCCTGCGCACCAGTTCCTCCCAGGAGGGCGGTGCCAGGAACACCAGCTGGGAGTCGGCCAGCGACTCGCGGACCTGGCGGGCGCCCTGGAGGTCGATCTCCAGCAGGACGGGCTCGCCGTTCTCCAGCCGCTCCTGCACGGCCGCGCGGGGCGTGCCGTAGCGGTTGCCCGCGAACTCCGCCCACTCCAGCAGCTCACCGTTGGCGATCAGCTTGTCCATCTCGTCGTCCGTGACGAAGAAGTAGTGGACACCGTGCTGCTCGCCGGGGCGCGGCTTGCGGGTGGTCGCCGACACCGAGAGCCAGACGTCGGGGTGTTCCTTGCGCATATGGGCGACGACCGTGCTCTTGCCGACCCCCGAGGGGCCGGAGAGCACGGTCAGCCGCGGACGTGCGTCCGGGGGTTCGGGGGACGTCCCCCGGAGTGTTACTGCCATGCAGCGATTATCCAGCAATCCCGGAGTGCCCGGGACTCCCTGTCCGTCGGGAGGCGGACTCAGGAGCCGGTGCTGCCGAACTCACGCTCCAGGGAGGCGATCTGGTTGGAACCGAGACCCCGCACGCGGCGGCTCTCGGAGATGCCCAGACGCTCCATGATCTGCTTGGCGCGGACCTTGCCCACGCCGGGCAGGGACTCCAGCAGCGCGGAGACCTTCATCTTGCCGATGACGTCGTTCTCCTGGCCCTGCTTGATGACCTCGTGCAGCGAGGCACCGGAGTGCTTGAGTCGATTCTTGACCTCGGCCCGCTCCCGGCGAGCCGCGGCGGCCTTTTCGAGCGCGGCTGCGCGCTGTTCAGGGGTAAGGGGCGGAAGAGCCACGCCTACGTCACCTCGGATGTCGAACTGTCGGATACGGACCGGTGAGGAACCTAGTCGCCCCACACCTGACGAGCTACGAGCAACACGCTTCGCCCGTTCACTCTGCTCGGAGACTAGCGGGCTACTCCCCCAGAGTCAGCGAGAACAGCGGAAAAGTCCTGGTCAGCCTCCGTCAGGTCGGACATTTCCGACATATTGCCCTGGATTTGCCGATGTATTCACACTCATGTCGACGCGACCGCGCTCAGCCGAGCACGCGACCGGGGGTTCAGGCGCCGCCGACGGCCGCCCGGATCTCCTCCGCGACCCGCTCGGCGGCCCCGCGCAGCGCGCTGACGTCGGGACCGTGACGCAGAACACCCCGGCTGACGTTCGGCACCACGTTGCGCACGGCCGCCCCGAAGACGCGGGGGAGGTCGGCCGGGGTCGCGCCCTGGGCGCCGATGCCGGGCGCGAGGAGCGGGCCGCCGATGTCGAGCGCGTAGGAGGACAGGTCGCCGAGGGTGGCGCCGACGACCGCGCCGAAGGAGCCCAGCGGCTCCTCCCCCGCGTTCTCGGCCGCCAGGTGGGCCAGCACGGTCGCCCCGACGGTCCGGCCGTCGGCGCGCACCGCGTGCTGCACCTCGCCGCCCTCCGGGTTCGAGGTCAGCGCCAGCACGAACAGGCCGGTGCCGCTCTCCCGGGCCAGCGCGACCGCCGGGCCGAGCGAGCCGTAGCCGAGGTACGGCGAGACGGTCAGGGCGTCGGAGAACAGCGGGGCGCCCTCGCGCAGGAACGCCTCGGCGTAGGCGGCCATGGTCGAGCCGATGTCGCCGCGCTTGGCGTCCATCACGACCAGGGCGCCGGCCGCGCGCGCCTCCCGCACCGACCTCTCCAGGACGGCGAGGCCGCGCGAGCCGAACCGTTCGAAGAAGGCGCTCTGCGGCTTCAGGACGGCCACCCGGCCGGCCAGGGCCTCGACGACCGTACGGCTGAACCGCTCCAGGCCGGCGACGTCGTCCGACAGGCCCCACTCGGCCAGCAGGGAGGCGTGCGGGTCGATACCGACGCAGAGCGGGCCGCGCTCGTCCATGGCGCGGCGCAGCCGGGCGCCGAAGGGCTCCGAGGGGCTCATGCGGACTTCCTCACGTCGGCGCCGACCGCGTCGGCGAGGGTGGCGTACGGGCTGGAGCGCAGGCGGGCGGCGAGGCCCTTGTGGACGGCGCGGCACCAGAACGGGCCCTCGTAGACGAAGGCGCTGTAGCCCTGGACCAGCGTGGCACCGGCCAGGATGCGCTGCCAGGCGTCCTCGGCGGTCTCCACGCCCCCGACGCCCACCAGGGTGATCCGGTCGCCCACGCGGGCGTACAGGCGGCGCAGGACCTCCAGGGAGCGTGCCTTGAGCGGGGCGCCGGACAGGCCGCCGGTCTCCCCGGTGAGGGCGGGACCGGAGCGCAGGCCGAGGCCCTCGCGCGCGATGGTGGTGTTGGTCGCGATGATGCCGTCCAGGCCGAGTTCGACGGCCAGGTCGGCGACGGCGTCGACGTCCTCGTCGGCGAGGTCCGGCGCGATCTTCACCAGCAGCGGGACGCGCCGGTGGGCGACCGTGCGGTCGGCGGCCTCGCGCACGGCGGTCAGCAGCGGGCGCAGGTGGTCCACCGCCTGGAGATTGCGCAGGCCGGGCGTGTTGGGCGAGGAGACGTTGACGACGAGGTAGTCGGCGTAGGGCGCGAGGCGCTCGGCGGACTTCACGTAGTCGGCGACGGCCTCCGCCTCCGGGACGACCTTGGTCTTGCCGATGTTGACGCCGACGACGGTCCGGAAGACCGGCTCGCGGGTGGCCAGGCGGGCCGCGACGGCGAGCGAGCCGTCGTTGTTGAAGCCCATGCGATTGATCAGCGCGCGGTCCTCGACCAGCCGGAAGAGCCGCTTCCTGGGGTTGCCGGGCTGCGGCTCGCCGGTGACCGTGCCGATCTCGACGTGGTCGAAGCCCAGCATCGACATGCCGTCGACGGCGACGGCGTTCTTGTCGAAGCCGGCGGCGAGCCCGAAGGGGCCGTGCATGCGCAGCCCGAAGGCCTCGGTGCGCAGTTCCTTGTGGAGGGGCGCGAGGGCGGCGGCGACGAAGGTGCGCAGCACGGGGACGCGGGCGGCCAGCCGGATCCAGCGGAACGCCAGGTGGTGGGCGTGCTCGGGGTCCATCCGCCGGAAGACCAGGCGGAAGAAGATCTTGTACATGTGGGTGTCCTCATGAAGAGGGGGACACCGTTTCCGGTGTCCCCCTCGGGGCTGCTGCTAGTCGCGGGCCGCGGTCAGGTGTTCGGCGTGTTCCTGGAGCGAGCGGACGCCCACGTCGCCGTGGTTGAGGGCGTCGATGCCCTGGACGGCCGCCGCGAGCGCCTGGACGGTCGTCAGGCAGGGCACGGAGCGGGCCACCGCGGCCGTACGGATGTCGTAGCCGTCGAGGCGGCCGCCGGTGCCGTACGGGGTGTTGACGATGAGGTCGACCTCGCCGTCGTGGATCAGCTGGACGATGGTCTTCTCGCCGTTCGGGCCGGTGCCCTCGGACTGCTTGCGGACCACCGTGGCGTTGATGCCGTTGCGCCGGAGGACCTCGGCGGTGCCGGAGGTGGCGAGCAGCTCGAAGCCGTGGGCGACCAGCTCGCGCGCCGGGAAGATCATCGAGCGCTTGTCCCGGTTGGCGACCGAGATGAACGCGCGGCCCTTGGTGGGCAGCGGGCCGTAGGCGCCGGCCTGCGACTTGGCGTACGCCGTGCCGAAGACGGAGTCGATGCCCATGACCTCGCCGGTGGAGCGCATCTCCGGGCCGAGGATGGTGTCGACACCGCGGCCCTGGAAGTCCCGGAAGCGGGACCAGGGCAGGACGGCCTCCTTGACGGAGATCGGCGCGTCCAGGGGCAGCTCGCCGCCGTCGCCGGTCCTCGGCAGCAGGCCCTCGGCGCGCAGCTCGGCGACGGTCGCGCCCAGGGAGATGCGGGCGGCGGCCTTGGCCAGCGGCACCGCGGTCGCCTTCGAGGTGAAGGGGACGGTGCGGGAGGCGCGCGGGTTGGCCTCCAGGACGTAGAGGATGTCGCCGGCCATCGCGAACTGGATGTTGATCAGACCGCGCACGCCGACGCCCTTGGCGATGGCCTCGGTGGAGGCGCGCAGGCGCTTGATGTCGAAGCCGCCGAGGGTGATCGGGGGCAGGGCGCACGCCGAGTCGCCGGAGTGGATGCCGGCCTCCTCGATGTGCTCCATGACGCCGCCGAGGTAGAGCTCCTCGCCGTCGTAGAGGGCGTCGACGTCGATCTCGATCGCGTCGTCGAGGAAACGGTCGACGAGGACCGGCCGGGACGGGCTGATCTCGGTCGACTCGGCGATGTAGGAGGCGAGGCGGGTCTCGTCGTAGACGATCTCCATGCCGCGTCCGCCGAGGACGTAGGAGGGCCGCACCAGGACCGGGTAGCCGATCTCGTCGGCGATGGCCTTGGCCTCGTCGAAGGTGGTGGCCGTGCCGTGCTTGGGCGCCGGCAGGCCCGCCTCCGCCAGGACGCGGCCGAAGGCGCCGCGGTCCTCGGCGGCGTGGATGGCCTCGGGGGACGTGCCGACGATCGGCACGCCGTTGTCCTTGAGCGCCTGGGACAGGCCCAGCGGGGTCTGGCCGCCCAGCTGGACGATGACGCCCGCGATCGGACCGGCCTGCCGCTCGGCGTGGACGATCTCCAGCACGTCCTCGAGCGTCAGCGGCTCGAAGTACAGGCGGTCGGAGGTGTCATAGTCCGTGGAGACGGTCTCCGGGTTGCAGTTGACCATCACGGTCTCGTACCCGGCGTCGGACAGCGCGAAGGAGGCGTGCACGCAGGAGTAGTCGAACTCGATGCCCTGGCCGATGCGGTTGGGGCCCGAGCCGAGGATGATCACGGCGGGCTTCTCGCGCGGCGCGACCTCGGTCTCCTCGTCGTAGGAGGAGTAGAAGTACGGCGTGCGCGCGGCGAACTCGGCGGCGCAGGTGTCGACCGTCTTGTAGACCGGGCGGATGCCGAGGGCGTGCCGGACCTCGCGGACGACGTCCTCGCGCAGGCCGCGGATCTCGCCGATCTGCTGGTCGGAGAAGCCGTGCCGCTTGGCCTCGGCCAGCAGGTCGGCGGTCAGCTCGGGCGCGCCGGCCAGCTCGTCCGCGATCTCCTTGATCAGGAAGAGCTGGTCCACGAACCACGGGTCGATCTTCGTGTGGTCGAAGACCTCCTCGGGGGTGGCGCCGGCGCGGATGGCCTGCATGACCGTGTTGATCCGGCCGTCGGTGGGCCGCACGGCCTCGCGGAGCAGGGTCTCCTTGTCGCCGGGCTCGCCGGTGAAGGCGAACTGGCTGCCCTTCTTCTCCAGCGAGCGCAGCGCCTTCTGGAAGGCCTCGGGGAAGTTGCGGCCGATGGCCATGGCCTCGCCGACCGACTTCATGGTGGTGGTCAGCGTGGAGTCGGCCTGCGGGAACTTCTCGAAGGCGAACCGCGGGGCCTTGACGACCACGTAGTCGAGCGTGGGCTCGAAGGAGGCCGGGGTCTCGCGGGTGATGTCGTTGGGGATCTCGTCCAGCGTGTAGCCGACGGCCAGCTTGGCGGCGATCTTGGCGATCGGGAAGCCGGTCGCCTTCGAGGCGAGCGCCGAGGACCGCGACACGCGCGGGTTCATCTCGATGACGATGACCCGGCCGTCCTCGGGGTTCACCGCGAACTGGATGTTGCAGCCGCCGGTGTCGACGCCGACCTCGCGGATGATCGCGATGCCGACGTCGCGCAGCACCTGGTACTCGCGGTCGGTCAGCGTCATCGCGGGCGCGACGGTGATGGAGTCGCCGGTGTGCACGCCCATCGGGTCGAAGTTCTCGATGGAGCAGACGACCACGACGTTGTCGTGCTTGTCGCGCATCAGCTCCAGCTCGTACTCCTTCCAGCCGAGGATGGACTCCTCCAGGAGGACCTCGGTGGTCGGGGAGAGGGTGAGGCCCTGGCCGGCGATGCGGCGCAGCTCGTCCTCGTCGTGCGCGAAGCCGGAGCCGGCGCCGCCCATGGTGAAGGACGGGCGGACGACGACCGGGTAGCCGCCGAGCGTCTCGACGCCCCGCAGGACGTCGTCCATGGAGTGGCAGATGACCGAGCGGGCGGACTCGCCGTGCCCGGTCTTGCGGCGGACCTCCTCGACGACGCCCTTGAAGAGGTCGCGGTCCTCGCCCTTGTGGATGGCCTCGGGCTTGGCGCCGATCAGCTCGACGCCGTACTTCTCCAGCGCGCCGTTCTCGTGCAGCGAGATGGCGGTGTTCAGGGCCGTCTGGCCGCCCAGGGTGGGCAGCAGCGCGTCGGGGCGCTCCTTGGCGATGATCTTCTCGACGAACTCCGGGGTGATCGGCTCGACGTACGTGGCATCGGCGATCTCCGGGTCGGTCATGATCGTCGCCGGGTTGGAGTTGACGAGGACGACGCGTAGTCCCTCGGCCTTGAGGACCCGGCACGCCTGGGTGCCGGAGTAGTCGAACTCGGCGGCCTGACCGATGACGATCGGGCCGGAGCCGATGACCAGGACGGACTGGATATCGGTGCGCTTAGGCACGCTGGCCCTCCATCAGGGAAACGAAGCGGTCGAACAGGTAGGCGGCGTCGTGCGGACCGGCCGCCGCCTCCGGGTGGTACTGGACGGAGAAGGCGGGTCGGTCGAGCAGTTGGAGCCCCTCCACGACGTTGTCGTTGAGGCAGACGTGCGAGACCTCGGCGCGGCCGAACTTCGTCTCGCTGACCTTGTCGAGCGGCGCGTCCACGGCGAAGCCGTGGTTGTGCGCGGTGACCTCCACCTTGCCGGTCGTACGGTCCTGGACCGGCTGGTTGATGCCCCGGTGGCCGTACTTCAGCTTGTAGGTGCCGAAGCCGAGCGCGCGGCCGAGGATCTGGTTGCCGAAGCAGATGCCGAACAGCGGGGTCCGGCGCTCCAGGACGGCCGACATCAGCGCGACGGGGCCGTCGGCCGTGGCGGGGTCGCCGGGGCCGTTGGAGAAGAAGACACCGTCGGGGCCGACGGCGTAGACGTCGTCCGCCGTGGCGGTGGCGGGCAGGACGTGCACCTCGATGCCGCGCTCGGCCATGCGGTGCGGGGTCATGCCCTTGATGCCGAGGTCGATGGCGGCGACGGTGAAGCGCTTCTCGCCGACGGCGGGGACGACGTACGCCTCCTTCGTCGCGACCTCCTCGTACAGGCTCGCGCCCTTCATGTGCGGCTGGGCCAGCACGCGCTCCAGCAGTTCGGCGTCGGGGGCGAGCGCCTCGCCCGAGAAGACCCCGGCCCGCATCGAGCCGCGCTCGCGCAGGTGGCGGGTGAGGGCCCGGGTGTCGATGCCGGAGATGCCGACGACGCCCTGGCGCTCCAGTTCGTCGTCCAGGGAGCGCCGGGACCGCCAGTTGGACGGCACGCGCGCGGGATCGCGCACGACGTAGCCGGAGACCCAGATGCGGCCCGACTCGTCGTCCTCGTCGTTCCAGCCGGTGTTGCCGATCTGCGGGGCGGTCGCGACGACGATCTGGCGGTCGTACGACGGGTCGGTCAGGGTCTCCTGGTAGCCGGTCATGCCGGTGGAGAACACGGCCTCGCCGAAGGTCTCCCCCACGGCCCCGTAGGCACGGCCGCGGAAGACGCGGCCGTCCTCCAGGACGAGTACGGCGGGAAGCGCCCTGTTCCTCTGGGCGGAGCTTCCCCTGGTGGAGGTCGTCATCGTGCGCCTTCCGTCTTGTCGGTCATCTGGTTCAGGGTGTGGACCCATTCGGTGTGCTCGGCCGCGCGGTCGGAGCGGAAGCCCGAGTCGATCAGCCTGTCGCCGTGCGCCCAGGTCACGACCAGCAGTCCGCCCTCGGTGAGGACCTTGCCGGCGATGCCCTTGTCCAGGCGCGCCTCCCGCAGTGCGGCGGTGGGGACGAAGAAGTCGGCCGCCCCGGGGCGTTCGACCTCCAGGCCCGCGTCGGTCAGGGTGAGCCGGACCCGGCTGCGGGTGCCGAGACCGTGGGCCACGATGCGGTCCAGCCACTGCCCGGCGGTGGTGGAGCCGTGGTAGCGGCCGCTCATCGTCAGTCTCGTCTCGCCGGGCTCGTCCGGCGCGGTGGGCAGCTCCGGGATGTCGCCCTGGAGGGTGCCGCGCCACTTCCAGCCCTCGCGCATCAGCCAGTAGACGAGCGCGATGAACAGGACGAGTCCGACGAGCCAGCCGATGCGGGCCGGCCAGTCGGTGACGTCGGCCGACTTCCTGGCCTCGGCCAGCAGGATCACAGGTGTCACGTCAGCTTCCCGTCGACGAGCGTGCCCTTGCCCCGCAGCCACGTGTGGGTGACCCGGCCCGGCAGCTCGCGCCCCTGGTAGGGGGTGTTGCGGCTGCGCGAGGCGAAGCCCGCGGGGTCCACCCGGCCACGGTATGCCGTGTCGAGGAGGGTGAGGTTGGCGGGCTCACCAGCCGAGACGGGACGGCCGTGCCCGGTGGCCCGTCCGATCCGCGCCGGCCGGAAGGACATGCGGTCGGCGACGCCGGCCCAGTCCAGCAGGCCCGTCTCCACCATCGTCTCCTGGACCACCGACAGGGCGGTCTCCAGGCCGACCATGCCCATGGCGGCGGCGGCCCACTCGCAGTCCTTGTCCTCGTGCGGGTGCGGGGCGTGGTCGGTGGCCACGATGTCGATCGTGCCGTCGGCGAGCGCCTCGCGCAGGGCCATGACGTCCCGCTCGGTGCGCAGCGGCGGGTTGACCTTGTAGACGGGGTCGTACGTCCGCACCAGCTCGTCGGTGAGGAGCAGGTGGTGCGGGGTGACCTCGGCGGTGACCTGGATGCCCCGGGACTTGGCCCAGCGGACGATCTCGACCGAGCCGGCGGTCGACAGGTGGCAGATGTGGACGCGGGAGCCGACGTGCTCGGCGAGGAGCACGTCCCGCGCGATGACCGACTCCTCGGCGACGGCCGGCCAGCCGCCCAGGCCGAGCTCGGCGGAGACGACGCCCTCGTTCATCTGCGCGCCCTCGGTGAGCCGGGGCTCCTGCGCGTGCTGGGCGACGACTCCGTCGAAGGCCTTCACGTACTCCAGCGCGCGGCGCATGATCACGGCGTCGTCGACGCACTTGCCGTCGTCGGAGAAGACGGTGACGCCGGCGGCGGACTCGTGCATGGCGCCCAGCTCGGCGAGTTTCCTGCCCTCCAGGCCGACGGTGACGGCGCCGACGGGCCGCACGTCGCAGTAGCCGTGCTCCTTGCCCAGGCGCCAGACCTGCTCGACGACACCGGCGGTGTCGGCGACCGGGAAGGTGTTGGCCATGGCGAACACGGCCGTGTAGCCGCCGCTCGCCGCGGCGCGGGTGCCGGTGAGCACCGTCTCGGAGTCCTCGCGGCCCGGCTCGCGCAGGTGGGTGTGCAGGTCGACCAGGCCCGGCAGCAGCACCTTGCCGCCGGCCTCGACCACCTCGGCGCCCTCGGCGGACAGCGCGGTGCCGACCTCGGCGACGGTCTCGCCGTCGATGAGCACGTCCTGCGGCTCACCGCCGAGCACCCTGGCGCCACGGATCAGGATCTTGCTCATGGTCTTACTTCTCCTCGTCGGCGGGCTGGTGGGGGGAGACGGACGGGCGGGCGTGGGTGACCGCGGGTTCGTTGCCGCCGAGCAGCAGGTAGAGCACGGCCATCCGGATGGAGACGCCGTTGGCGACCTGCTCGACGGCCGTGCAGCGGTCGGAGTCGGCGACCTCGGCGGTGATCTCCATGCCGCGGACCATCGGGCCGGGGTGCATCACGATGGCGTGCCCGGGCAGCCTGGCCATGCGGTCGCCGTCGAGGCCGTAGCGGCGCGCGTACTCGCGCTCGGTGGGGAAGAAGGCCGCGTTCATCCGCTCGCGCTGGACGCGGAGCATCATGACCGCGTCGCACTTGGGCAGCGTGCTGTCGAGGTCGTAGGAGACGGCGCACGGCCAGGTCTCCACGCCGATCGGCAGCAGGGTGGGCGGGGCGACGAGGGTGACCTCGGCGCCGAGGGTGTGCAGCAGGTCCACGTTGGAGCGGGCGACCCGGCTGTGCAGGACGTCCCCGACGACGGTGACGCGCTTGCCGGACAGGTCCTGGCCGAGCCCGGTGTCCCGGCCGGTCAGCCGGCGGCGCAGGGTGAACGCGTCCAGCAGGGCCTGGGTGGGGTGCTGGTGGGTGCCGTCGCCGGCGTTGATGACGGCCGCGTCGATCCAGCCCGAGTTGGCCAGGCGGTACGGGGCCCCCGAGGCGCCGTGCCGGATGACCACGGCGTCGACGCCCATGGCCTCCAGGGTCTGGGCGGTGTCCTTCAGGGACTCGCCCTTGGACACCGAGGAGCCCTTGGCGGTGAAGTTGATGACGTCGGCGGAGAGGCGCTTCTCGGCCGCTTCGAAGGAGATGCGCGTGCGCGTGGAGTCCTCGAAGAAGAGGTTGACGATCGTCCGGCCGCGCAGGGTCGGCAGCTTCTTGATCGGCCGGTCGGCCACCCGGGCCATCTCCTCGGCGGTGTCGAGGATCAGGACGGCGTCGTCGCGGGTGAGGTCGGCGGCCGAGATGAGATGACGCTGCATCTGTCAGGCTCCGTAAGGCAGTTCAAATGGGGAGAAGCAGGGCGGAGCGGGGCGCGTACCGGCATGCCGGAGCGGCCGGGCGCCAGGTCCGCTACTGGCCGGCCGGCTTGGCACCGAGCAGCACGGTGTCGCGACCGTCCTCCTCGGTGAGCTGGACCTTGACCGTCTCCCGCAGCGACGTGGGGAGGTTCTTGCCGACGTAGTCGGCACGGATGGGCAGTTCGCGGTGGCCGCGGTCGACCAGGACCGCGAGCTGGACCGCGCGCGGGCGCCCGATGTCGTTCAGGGCGTCCAGGGCGGCGCGGATGGTGCGGCCGGAGAACAGTACGTCGTCGACGAGGACGACCAGGCGGCCGTCGATGCCGTCACCCGGGATCTCGGTGCGGGCCAGCGCGCGCGGCGGATGCAGGCGCAGGTCGTCGCGGTACATCGTGATGTCGAGGGAGCCGACCGGGACCGTCCGGTCGGTGATCTGCTCCAGCTTGGCGGCGAGCCGCTGGGCGAGGAAGACGCCCCGGGTCGGGATGCCGAGGAGCACCACGTCGTCGGCGCCCTTGGCGCGTTCGACGATCTCGTGGGCGATGCGGGTCAGCACCCGCGCGATGTCGGGGCCCTCGAGGACTGGCCGCGCGTCGGCGGCGGGGTGATTCGCGTGCGTGTCCATAAGAAACGGACCTCCTTCTCCGCCTCACGGGACGGACCTTAAAGGACGTCGGATTTGCGCCATCCACGGTAGCAGGTGCCCGGAGCGGCCCGGTCGTCACCCCCTCGGCCCAGCGGGGTGCCGTGAGCACGGAAGCGTCGGTGTGGACCATTCGGCTTGACGCACCAGAGTCACGCTGCGTAACCTCACAGTGAGTTACCAGCGGCGCGGCGGGAAGACAGCCGGCCGCGTCGACACAGTGTCCGGGGAGCTATATGTCCAGCGAATACGCCAAACAGCTCGGGGCCAAGCTCCGGGCGATCCGCACCCAGCAGGGCCTTTCCCTCCACGGTGTCGAGGAGAAGTCCCAGGGGCGCTGGAAGGCCGTGGTGGTCGGTTCCTACGAGCGCGGTGACCGCGCCGTGACCGTGCAGCGCCTTGCCGAGCTGGCCGATTTCTATGGCGTCCCCGTGCAGGAGCTGCTGCCGGGCACCACGCCGGGCGGGGCCGCCGAGCCGCCGCCGAAGCTGGTCCTCGACCTGGAGCGGCTGGCCACCGTGCCGGCCGAGAAGGCGGGGCCCCTCCAGCGCTACGCGGCGACCATCCAGTCCCAGCGCGGCGACTACAACGGCAAGGTGCTCTCGATCCGCCAGGACGACCTGCGCACACTCGCCGTCATCTACGACCAGTCCCCCTCGGTCCTCACCGAGCAGCTGATCAGCTGGGGCGTCCTGGACGCGGACGCGCGCCGCGCGGTGGCCGCCCACGACGAGGCCTGAGCCTCCGCTCCCACCGGAGCAGAAACGTGCCGCCGGGGCGGCCGGAACCTCATGGTTCCGGCCGCCCCGGCGGTTTTCACGTCCGTTACGGCCCCTGGGGCGCCGTGGGCGCCGCGCGGAGGTACCGAAAGGGCGCGGGGCCGCATCGTCGATGCGGCCCCGCGACGTGGGCATGGGCGACCACGGCCGGCCCGCAGCCGCCGCCGGACGCGCTAGGCGCGGCGCAGCGTCGGCTTCAGCTCCTTCAGCCTGCCGAGCAGACCGTTGACGAACGAGGGCGACTCGTCGGTGGAGAACTCCTTCGCCAGCTGCACCATCTCGTCCAGGACGACGGCGTCCGGGGTCTCGTCGACCCAGATCAGCTCGTACGCGCCCAGCCGCAGGATGTTGCGGTCGACGACCGGCATGCGGTCGAGCGTCCAGCCCACCGCGTACTGGGAGAGCAGCTCGTCGATCCGGGCCGCGTGCTCCGCGTAGCCCTCGACCAGCTGCATCGTGTACTCGCTCACCGGGGGCTGCCGGGTGTCCGACCGGGAGAGCCGGATCCAGTCCGCGAGCACCGTCAGGACGTCGGCGTCGCGCTGGTCGCCCTCGAAGAGGATCTGGAAGGCGCGCTTGCGGGCCGTGTTGCGGGCAGCCACGGTTAGCTGTTCACCCGGCCGAGGTAGTCGCTCGTGCGGGTGTCGACCTTGATCTTCTCACCGGTGGTGATGAAGAGCGGGACCTGGATCTGGTGACCGGTCTCCAGGACGGCGGGCTTGGTGCCGCCGGTGGAACGGTCGCCCTGGACGCCGGGCTCGGTCTCCTGGACGGTCAGCTCGACGGCGGCCGGCAGCTCGACGAAGAGCACCTCGCCCTCGTGCTGCGCGACGGTGGCGGTGAAGCCCTCGATCAGGAAGTTGGCGGCGTCGCCGACGGCCTTGCGGTCGACCATGAGCTGGTCATAGGTCTGCATGTCCATGAAGACGAAGTACTCGCCGTCCATGTACGAGAACTGCATGTCGCGCTTGTCGACAGTGGCCGTCTCGACCTTGACACCGGCGTTGAAGGTCTTGTCGACGACCTTGCCGGAGAGCACGTTCTTGAGCTTGGTGCGCACGAAGGCCGGGCCCTTGCCGGGCTTGACGTGCTGGAACTCGACGACGGACCAGAGCTGGCCGCCTTCGAGCTTGAGCACCAGGCCGTTCTTGAGGTCGTTCGTGGAAGCCACGGTTGCGGAATCTCCTGGACTGACGTACGACCCCGGTACACGCGCTACAGCGCGAGCAGCTCCTTGGTCGTGATGGTGAGTAGCTCGGGTCCGCCGTCCGCCTCGGGGCGCACGACGAGCGTGTCATCGATCCGGACGCCGCCCCGGCCCGGGAGGTGGACCCCCGGTTCGACGGTGACCGGCACGCAAGCGTCCAGTTTACCCATGGCCGCGGGGGCCAGCTGCGGGTCCTCGTCGATTTCGAGTCCGACCCCGTGTCCGGTCAGCGGTGGCAAAGACTCCGCATAGCCCGCGGAGTCCAGCACCTGCCGTGCCGCGCGGTCCACGTCACGGTAGGCGGTCCCCGGCACCAGGGCCTCGCGGCCGGCCCGCTGGGCGCCGAAGACGAGGTCGTACAGCTCGATCTGCCAGTCGGCGGGAGAGGTGCCGATGACGAAGGTGCGGCCGATCTCGCAGCGGTAGCCGCGGTAGGTGGCGCCGAGGCACACGGAGAGGAAGTCGCCCTCCTCCACGCGCCGGTCGGTGGGGCGGTGGCCGCGGCGGCCGGCGTGCGGTCCGGTCGCCACGGAGGTGGGGAAGGCCGGGCCGTCGGCGCCGTGGTCCACCAGGCGCCGCTCCAGCTCCAGCGCGAGGTGCCGCTCGGTGCGGCCGACCAGGATGGACTCCAGCAGCTCGCCGAGGGCCTGGTCGGCGATCTCCGCGCCGATGCGCAGGCAGGAGATCTCCTCCTCGTCCTTGACCACCCGCAGCTGTTCCACGGCGCCGCCGAGGTCCACGAGGCGGAGCCCCGGGGCGACCGAGGCGATGGCCCGGTGCCGGGTGACGGTGAGGTGGTGCTCCTCCACGGCGAGGCCGTCGGCGTCCTGGCCCACGGCGAGGTCGGCCGCGGCGACCGCCGCGTCGCCGCCGGGTGAGGCGAGGACGTGCAGGCGCAGGCCGTCGTCCGGCCGGCCCTCGGTGGGGCGGTCCCCGGGCGGGCCCGCGCACACCAGGAGGTCCTCGCGCCTGCCGAGCAGGAGGACGGCGCCCCGGGGGGCGGCCCCCGCCAGGTACCGCACGTTCGCGGGGCGGCTGACCAGGGCGGCGGGGGCGCCGGCCGCGTTGCAGCGGTCCCTCAGCCGGGATCGGCGGTTCGCGTACACCTCTGACATGAGACGAGCGTAGGAGTTATGTCCGGATCGTGCCGGTTGGCGGGGGCCGAGTGGGGACGGGGACCGCTGGGGCACGACTCGCGGGCGCCCTGCCGGTCCGGCGCTCACCAGCTCGGGGGGCTCGCCATCGCCCTCGTGAGCACCTCGTCCAGGACGCGGGCCGTCGCGGCCACGTCGAGCTGGGAGTTGTCGATGATCGGCAGGCCCGAGCCGTACCAGCCGGCCATGCGGCCGTGGATGCGGGCCACCTCCTCATCCGTGAGGCGCCGGTTGCCACTGCGTTCGGCGTTGCGCTCCAGGACGATGTCCAGGCCCGGCAGGAGGACGACCGGGAGCAGGCCGGGGCCCACGTGCCGCTTCCAGCCGCCGAGGCCCACGACCGGGCGGTCCGGGAAGACGGCGTCGTCCAGGACGCAGGAGATGCCGTTGGCGAGGAAGTTCCGGGCGGCGAAACCGCAGGTGCGGCGGGCCAGGCGGTACTGGGCCTCGGAGTTGTCGTTCCAGCCGGACTGGGGGTCGGCGAACCCGGAGCGCACCCATTCGCGGACGTCGTCCAGGCTGATGTGGGCCGTGGGGACGCGGCGGTGCTCCGCCCAGTACCTGGCGACGCTGGTCTTGCCCGCGCCCGCCGGTCCGATGAGCAGGACGGCGAGGGTGGTGGACGCGGGGTCCGCGGCCGGGGCCGTGGCGGGCGGCGCCGGGGGCACGCCGACCGGGCCGCCGGGTGGCAGCGGCACGTGACCGGTGGTATCGGGGACCGGCGGCGGGCCGGGAACGGGCTGCGGCGGCGCGTGCCGCGGGGGCGCCGGCGGCACGGGGCCCGGGCCGGCCGGGGCCTGCGGCGAAGGGCCCGGCGGCGCCGGGAAACCCTGCGGGGGGACGGGGGCGGGCCCCTGGGAGGCGCCCGGGGGCGGCCCCGGGTGGTGTGCGGCCGGCGCCCAGCCGGCGTGCGGTCCCCGCCCCGGCTGGTGGGGCGGCGGCAGCGGAGACCCGACTGCGTGCTGCATCCGTTGCCACTTCCGTCTCGTCGTCTTGGCCCGTTCCGCCGCCGGGGCGTCCGAGTCGGTGTCGACACGCCCCTCCGGCTCTCCCGCCGGAGGCAGTCGGCGCCGGCGGCGGGGTACGTCCCCGCTCGCCACCGAACGGTACCGTCCCCGGCCGTCGTTGGGTGGAACGACCGGGGGCGGCCCGAAGTGCCCGGTCCGGCGGGGAAGGACGACCCGTCGCCGGGAGGGGGCTACTGGCCGACCTCGCCGTAGGCGGCGAGGAGCACGGCCGGGTCCGGGCCCTCCAGCAGCGTCGGCCGGGCCAGACCGTCCAGGACGACGAAGCGCAGCAGGTCGCCGCGGGACTTCTTGTCCACCTTCATCGTCTCCAGCAGCTTGGGCCACTGGTCGTAGCGGTAGTGCAGCGGCAGGCCGACGGACTCCAGGACGGTGCGGTGGCGGTCGGCCGTCGCGTCGTCGAGGCGGCCCGCCAGCCGGCCGAGTTCGGCGGCGAAGTGCATGCCGACCGCGACCGCGGCGCCGTGCCGCCACTTGTAGCGCTCGTTCTTCTCGATGGCGTGGCCCAGCGTGTGACCGTAGTTGAGGATCTCCCGCGGACCGGACTCCTTCAGGTCCGCGGAGACGACCTGCGCCTTGACCCGGATCGACCGCTCGATCAGCTCGGCCGTGTGCGGGCCCGCCGGGGTCCGGGCGGCCTGGGGGTCGGCCTCGATCAGGTCGAGGATCACCGGGTCGGCGATGAATCCGGCCTTGATGACCTCGGCGAGGCCGGAGACGTAGTCGTGGACCGGGAGGGAGTCCAGCGCGGCCAGGTCGCACAGCACGCCGGCCGGCGGGTGGAAGGCACCGACCAGGTTCTTGCCCTCGGCGGTGTTGATCCCGGTCTTGCCGCCGACCGCCGCGTCCACCATGGCGAGCACGGTGGTCGGGACGGCGATCCAGCGCACCCCGCGCAGCCAGGTCGCGGCGACGAAGCCGGCCAGGTCCGTGGTCGAGCCGCCGCCGACGCCGACGATGGCGTCGGTGCGGGTGAAGCCGGACTGGCCCAGCGCCTTCCAGCAGTAGGCGGCGACCTCGGCGGTCTTGGCCTCCTCCGCGTTGGGCACCTGGATGGCGACGGCCTCGTAGCCCTGGCCGGCCAGGTCGGCGCGGAGCGCGTCACCGGTCTCGGCCAGCGACTCCGGGTGGATCACCGCGACCCGCTTGGCCCGATCGCCGATCAGTCCGGGCAGCTCGCCCAGCAGTTGCCGGCCGACCAGCACCTCGTACGGGTCGGTGCCCGCGGTGCCGGCGACCTGGACCCGGGTGACTGCCTCGCTCATGCTTGTTTCAACTCCAGTGCGTCCAGCGCTTCTTGCGTGACCTCTTCGGGGGTCCGGCCGTCCGTCGGTACCACGGCGGTGGCGACCTCCTCGTAGAGGTGCCGCCGCGCCTCCATCAGCTCGCGCCACTGCTTGCGCGGGTTGACCGCGAGCAGCGGGCGGGCCACGTTGAGCCCGGTGCGCCGGACGGCCTCCTCGACCTCCATCGAGAGGTAGAGCACCCGGTGCCCGGCGAGCGCGGCACGCGTGTCCGGGTCGAGGACGGCGCCGCCGCCGAGGGCGACGACACCCTCGTGCTCGGTGAGCGCGGTCCGCACCGCCTGTTTCTCGATCGCCCGGAAGGCGTCCTCGCCCTCGTCCACGAAGATCTCGGAGATGGCGCGGCCCTCGGCGGCGACGATGTCGTCGTCGGTGTCCCGGTAGCCCACGCCCAGGCGCTCGGCGAGGAGCCGGCCGACGGTGGACTTACCGACGCCCATGGGCCCGATCAGGACGACCGCTGGCACGGCGTTCACCGGATCGCGAGGTTCTCGAGGTAGGACCGCACGTTGCGGCGGGTCTCGGGGACGGAGTCGCCGCCGAACTTCTCGGCGACCGCGTCGGCGAGGACGAGCGCCACCATGGCCTCGGCGACGATGCCGGCGGCCGGGACCGCGCAGACGTCGGAGCGCTGGTGGTGGGCCTGGGCGGCCTCGCCGGTGACGACGTCGACGGTCCGCAGCGCCCGGGGCACGGTGGCGATCGGCTTCATGGCCGCGCGGACGCGCAGCAGCTCACCGGTGGTGAGACCGCCCTCGGTACCGCCGGAGCGGCCGGTGGAGCGGCGGATGCCCTCGGGGGTGGTGACGATCTCGTCGTGCGCCTGGGAGCCGGGCACCCGGGCCAGTCCGAAGCCGTCGCCGACCTCGACGCCCTTGATCGCCTGGATGCCCATGAGGGCGGCGGCCAGGCGGGCGTCCAGACGGCGGTCCCAGTGCACGTGCGAGCCGAGGCCGACCGGCACGCCGTAGGCCAGCACCTCCACGACGCCGCCGAGCGTGTCGCCGTCCTTGTGGGCCTGGTCGATCTCCGCGACCATCGCCTTCGACGCGTCGGCGTCCAGGCAGCGCACCGGGTCGGCGTCGAGCTTCTCGACGTCGGCCGGGGTGGGGTGGACGCCGTAGGGGGCCTTGGCGGCGGCCAGCTCCACGACGTGGGAGACGATCTCGATGCCGGCCGTCTCCTTCAGGTACGACCGGGCGACCGCGCCGAGGGCCACCCGGGCGGCGGTCTCACGGGCGGAGGCGCGCTCCAGGATCGGGCGGGCCTCGTCGAAGCCGTACTTCTGCATGCCGGCGAGGTCGGCGTGGCCCGGGCGCGGGCGGGTCAGCGGCGCGTTGCGGGCCAGTCCGTCCAGCACCTCGGGGTCGACCGGGTCGGCCGCCATGACCTGGTCCCACTTGGGCCACTCGGTGTTGCCCACCATGACCGCGACCGGGGAGCCGAGGGTCAGGCCGTGCCGGACCCCGCCGAGGAAGGTGACCTCGTCCCGCTCGAACTTCATCCGCGCACCGCGGCCGTAGCCGAGCCGCCGCCGCGCGAGGTGGTCCGCCACCATCTCCGTGGTGATCGGCACGCCGGCGGGAAGGCCCTCCAGCGTCGCGACAAGTGCGGGACCGTGCGACTCGCCCGCGGTCAGCCAACGCAGCCTGCTCAACGATGCTCCTCAGTGTTCGCGCCCGGTACTGCCCGGCGTACGCGGGTGTGCGCGTACGGCGACGGCGCGACCGGGTGCGCGATCCCGGTACGCCACCCCCGATCCTCCCACGTCCGAGGGGGCCGGCGGCCTCCGGTCCACAGGACGGACGCCCGCGCGGGTGTCAGCGGGCGGCGAGCGCGTGCTCGCCGGCGCGGCGCATGGCCTCCACCGGGGCCGGGGCGCGCCCGGTCATCCGCTCGACCTGGAGGACGGCCTGGTGCACCAGCAGGTCCAGTCCGCTGACCACGGCGCCGCCGAACATCGACCAGCGGGCCGCCAGTTCGGTGGGCCAGGGGTCGTACAGCACGTCGAAGAGGGTCGCGGGACGTTCCGGTACCGCGGCGGCGAGGGCGTCGGTGGTGTCGGCGGGCGTGGTGGCGATCACCAGGGGTGCGCGCAGTGCCTCGGCGGCGTCGGCCCAGTCCGCCGTACGGACCTCCACGTCGAGCCGCTCGCCCCACTGCCGCATCTCGGCGGCGCGGGCGGCGCTGCGGACGTAGGCGACGACCTCGCCGGTGCAGACCCGGGCGAGGGCGGCGAGCGCGGAGGAGGCGGTGGCGCCGGCGCCGAGGACCGCGGCGGAGTCGACCTGCTCGATGCCGTGCTCGCGCAGCGCGGCCACCATGCCGGGGATGTCGGTGTTGTCGCCGATCCGGCGGCCGTCCTCGGTGAGGACGAGCGTGTTGACCGCGCCGACGGCGGCGGCGGTCTCGCTGACCTCGTCGGCCAGGGCGATGACCGCCCGTTTCAGCGGCATGGTCAGCGACAGCCCCGCCCACTCCGGCCCGAGCCGGTCCAGGAAGCCGGGCAGGGCGGCCTCGTCGACCTCGAAGCTGTCGTAGGACCAGCCGGTGAGCCCGAGGGCCTCGTAGGCGGCCCGGTGCAGCACCGGGGAGAGGGAGTGGGCGATGGGTGAGCCGAGCACGGCCGCACGGCGGCCGTCGACTGCCCTTGATGTCATGGAAACCTGTCCTTGTGCCACGCGGGTCCGGGTGTGTCGCCGCGCCCGGGCCGCGTCCGTCGCCGCGTGCGCCGGGGTGTCCGTCCCGCCGTCAGTTCTTCTTCCGAGACGCGTTCCACTCGTTGACGAGCTTCTCGTGGTCCTCGAGCGTCTTGGTGAACTTGCTGGTCTTGCCGTCCATCGAGATGAAGTAGTACCAGCCGTCGTGCGTCGGATCGAGCGCTCCCCTGAGGGCTTCCTCGCCGGGGTTGTCGATGGGTCCCGGCGGCAGGCCCTTGGAGAAGTACGTGTTGTAGGGGTTGTCGTACTTCCGCAGCTCGGCGATGCTGAGGTCGATCTTCGACTGGTTCTTCACGTAGTTGTAGGTGGAGTCGAACTCCAGCCGCCCGTACGTCTGCGGGTTGTCGGGCTCGAGGCGGTTGTAGACGACCTCGGCCATCTTGCGGAAGTCGTCGTGGCTCGTGCCCTCGGCCTGCGCCAGGCTCGCCACCGTGAGCAGCTGCCACGGGTTGTCGAGGCCCAGCGACCGGGCCCGGCTCTCCACGCCCAGTTCCTGGAACTTGGCGGTGGCCTGGGACACCATCTTCTTCAGCACGGCCTCGGGTTTCTGGCCCTTGGTGACGGCGTAGCTGGAGGGGTAGAGGAAGCCTTCCAGCGGGTCCTTCAGCTGGGCGTGGTTCAGCGCCCAGGCGGGCAGCCCGAGGTGCTTGTAGTCCTTGCGCGCGACCCGTGCCGTGGTGCCGGCCGGCACCCCGAGGCGCTTGTCGACCAGGGTGTAGACGGCCGTGTTGCGCAGCCCCTCGGCGATGATCAGGTTGCTGCGGCTCTTCGGGCTGAGCATGAGTTCCACCGCGCTCGCGGCGGACATCTGTTTCTCCAGGGTGTAGACGCCGTCCTGGATCGACTTGCCCCGGGGGTTGGCCTGGAGCGCGGAGACGAACGCGGCGGAGCTCTCGACGACGCCCGCCTGCTTCAGCTTCCCGCCGATCTCCCAGCCGCCGGCGTCCTTGGGGATCTCCACCGTGACCTGGTGGCCGTTCCCGCTGCCCGCGTAGTCGGGGGCCGCGCCGAAACGGTTCTGGTAGAACTTCCAGCCGAAGTAGCCGAGGCCGCCGAGGCCGCCGCCGAAGACCAGGACGACCACCATGCAGGCGCAGCCGGTGCGCCCCTTCTTGCTCTTGACGGGTTTCTTGCCGCGCCGCTCGCGCCGGGTCGGCGGCTCGGCTTCCTCGGCGTCGTCCGTGTCGACGCCGTCGCCCCCGAGGACGTCGGGCTCCTCCTCGGCCGGTTCCGCGGCCTCCGGGCCGGGGCCGGGCCGTCTGCGGCCGGGCGGCACGGGCGGCGGATAGGCCTCCTCCGTGCCGTACAGGTCGGGCTGCTCCCCGCCGTAGGCCACGGGCCGCTGGCCGTACGGGTCACCCGGGTCGGCGGCGTACGGCACCTGGCCGTGGGTGCCGGTGGCGTCCCATCCGCCCTGCGGGAACTGCTGGGGGGCGTGCCCGGCGTACTCCTCGTCGTAGCGGGGAGCGCCGGGTTCCTGGTCGTACGGGTGGTGCTGCGCGTCGTGACCGGGCTGGTGCTGCCCGTTCCAGTCGCCGTACTGCGGCTCCTGCGGATGGTGCTGGGGCAGGCCGCCGTAGGGGGACCGCTGACCCTGCTGGGCGTGCTGTCCCTCCCATCCGCCGTCCCCGTACAACGGGTCCTGCGGATGCCACGGTTCGGAGCCGGGGCCCCGGCCATACTCAGTCATCGATCCCCTAGAGCCGCGAGGCCGGCGGTCACGCGGCCGGTGGGCCGGTTTCCGCTCCGCCTCTTGCTGTGCGCAGGCTGTTCGAACACCGGCGCATCGCGCGGAACGTTACCGTATCGCGATCAGATGACCACTTCGACGCCTTCGCCGGGTGCACTGCCTGACACCCGTTCGGATTCCAGGGCCTGCTGCAAAATGATGACCGCGGCCGCCTGGTCGATGACCGCGCGGCCCTTCTTCGACTTCACGCCCGAGGCACGCAGCCCCTGACTGGCCGTCACGGTCGTCATCCGCTCGTCCATCAGGCGCACCGGCACCGGCCTGATGCCGCCGGCCAGCTCCTGGGCGAAGGCGCGCACCTTGACCGCGGCCGGGCCCTCGCCCCCCTTGAGGGAGCGAGGGAGACCGACGACGACCTCGATCGGTTCGTACTCCTCCACCAGTTGACGCAACCGGCGGTGGGCGGCGGGGACGTCCCGGCCGGGGACGGTCTCCACCGGGGTGGCGAGGATCCCGTCGGGGTCGCACGAGGCGACCCCGATCCGGGCGTCCCCGACGTCGATCGCGAGCCGGCGTCCTCTGCGCATGGTGATGGCCGTCCCCTACTTGGCGGTCTCGGCGACGAGCCGCTCGACGGCCTCGACGGCCTCGCCGACGGCGGCCGGGTTCTGGCCGCCGCCCTGGGCGACGTCCGGCTTGCCGCCACCGCCGCCACCGAGGGTCTTGGCGGCGGTCCGGACCAGGTCGCCGGCCTTCAGGCCACGCTCGCGCGCGGCCTCGTTGGTGGCGATCACGGTCAGCGGCTTGCCGTTGTTGACCGCGAACAGGGCGACGACGGCGGCCCGGCCGCCCTGGATCCGGCCGCGCACGTCCAGGACCAGCCTGCGCAGGTCGTCCGGGGTGGTGCCGTCGGGGACCTGTCCCGTGACGACGGCGACACCGCGCACGTCCGTGGCGGACTCGGCGAGTCCGGCGGCGGCCTGGAGCACCTTCTCGGCGCGGAACCGCTCGATCTCCTTCTCGGCGTCCTTCAACTTGCCGAGCATGGCGGAGACCTTCTCCGGCAGCTCCTCCGGGCGGCCCTTGACCAGCTCCTGGAGCTGGGCGACGACCGTGTGCTCACGGGCGAGGAAGTGGTAGGCGTCCACACCGACGAGGGCCTCGATGCGGCGGACCCCGGAACCGATGGAGGACTCGCCGAGCAGCTTCACCAGGCCGAGCTGGGCGGTGTTGTGCACGTGGGTGCCGCCGCACAGCTCCTTGGAGAAGTCGCCGATGGTCACCACGCGGACCCGCTCGCCGTACTTCTCGCCGAACTCGGCGATGGCGCCCTGCTTCTTGGCCTCGTCGATGCCCATGACCTCGGCGTGCACGTCGAGGTCGCGGGCGAGGACCTCGTTGATCTTCTGCTCGACGTCGGTCATGACGGCCGTCGGGACGGCGGACGGGGAGCCGAAGTCGAAGCGGAAGCGGCCGGGCTGGTTCTCGGAACCGGCCTGGGCGGCCGTCGGGCCGAGGGCGTCGCGCAGCGCCTGGTGGGTCAGGTGGGTCGCCGAGTGGGCGCGGGCGATGGCCTTGCGGCGGCGCGAGTCGATCGAGGCGTGGGCCCGGGCGCCGACGGTGACCTCACCGACCTGGACGACGCCCTTGTGGACGTAGACGCCCGGGACCGGCTTCTGGCAGTCGCGGACCTCGATCACGGCACCGGAGTCGACCCGGATGCGGCCGGTGTCACCGATCTGGCCGCCGCCCTCGGCGTAGAACGGGGTGCGGTCCAGGACGACCTCGACCTCGTCGCCCTCGGTGGCGGCCGGCGAGGAGACGCCGTCGACGAGGAGGCCCACGATCGTGGTCTCGCTCTCGGTGTCGGTGTAGCCGGTGAAGTCGGTGGCGCCGGCGGCGTCGGCGATCTCCCGGTAGGCGCCCAGGTCGGCGTGGCCGGTCTTCTTGGCCTGGGCGTCGGCCTTGGCGCGCTCCCGCTGCTCCTTCATCAGGCGGCGGAAGCCGTCCTCGTCCACGGAGAGGCCCTGTTCGGCGGCCATCTCCAGGGTGAGGTCGATGGGGAAGCCCCAGGTGTCGTGGAGCAGGAACGCCTTGTCGCCGGAGAGGACCGTGCCACCGGACCGCCGGGTCTCGGTGACGGCGGTGTCGAGGATGTTGGTGCCGGCCTTCAGCGTCTTGAGGAAGGCGTTCTCCTCGGCGACGGCGACCTTCTCGATGCGCTCGCGGTCGGTGACCAGCTCGGGGTACTGCTGGCCCATCATGCCGATCACGACGTCGATCAGGTCGTGGACGACCGGGCCGGTGGCGCCGAGCAGGCGCATGTTGCGGATGGCGCGGCGCATGATGCGGCGCAGCACGTAGCCGCGGCCCTCGTTGCCCGGCGTGACGCCGTCGCCGATGAGCATGGTGGCGGTGCGCATGTGGTCGGTGACGACGCGCAGGGAGACGTCCGAGGCCTGGGCCTCGCCGTAGCGGACCCCGGTCAGCTCGGTGGCCTTCTCGATGACGGCCATCGACGTGTCGATCTCGTACATGTTGCGCACGCCCTGGAGGATCATGGCGAGCCGCTCCAGGCCGAGGCCCGTGTCGATGTTCTTGCTCGGCAGGTCCCCGAGGATCTCGAAGTTGTCCTTGCCGATGCCCTCGCCCCGCTCGTACTGCATGAAGACGAGGTTCCAGATCTCCACGTACCGCTCGTCGTTGACGGCGGGGCCGCCCTCGGCGCCGAACTCGGGGCCGCGGTCGTAGTTGATCTCGGAGCAGGGGCCGCAGGGGCCGGGGACGCCCATGGACCAGTAGTTGTCCTTCATGCCCAGGCGCTGGATGCGCTCCTTGGGCACGCCGACGACCTCGTGCCAGATGCGCTCGGCCTCGTCGTCCTCCTGGTAGACCGTGATCCACAGGCGCTCGGGGTCGAGGCCGTAACCGCCCTGGTCCTGGGAGCTGGTGAGCAGCTCCCAGGCGAACTTGACGGCGCCTTCCTTGAAGTAGTCGCCGAAGGAGAAGTTGCCGCACATCTGGAAGAACGTGCCGTGACGCGTGGTCTTGCCGACCTCTTCGATGTCCGGCGTGCGCACGCACTTCTGCACGCTGGTGGCGCGGCTGAAGGGGGGCTTGACCTCACCCAGGAAGTAGGGCTTGAAGGGCACCATGCCGGCGGGGACCAGGAGCAGAGTCGGGTCGTCCGCGATGAGCGACGCCGAAGGGACGACGGTGTGCCCGCGCTCCTCGAAGAAGCTCAGCCAGCGGCGGCGAATCTCGGCCGACTCCATCAGTAGTCCTCATTCCGGTTGTGCGTGTACGTCGGATTCTCGATGTACTTCGGGTTGCTGCGGTCGTTCTCGATGGCGGCGTACCGCCGGAGGGCGGCCGGGCCGGGGGGCGCGTCGATGCCCAGCGCCTCCCCCAGTTCGGCCTCGCGCCGCGCCATGTTGTCGCGGACGTCGAGCGCGAAACCGACCGCGCGGTCCTTGAGCCGCTGACCGGTCTCCAGCGCCTTGTTCGCCGCGGAGGCGGCCAGGCTGTCCGGGGTCAGCTGCCTGAGCTTGCGGTTGACCTTGGTGGTGGCCCACACACCGGCGGCGGCACCCGTGGTGAACCAGAACGTACGGCGGAACATTCGACCGGTCTCCTACTTTTCGGTGTTTCCGCGGTTCCGCCTGCCCCGTCGCGCGGCCGGCACCGTCCGGCCCACGATGACGGTGCGCCGGGTCGGCCCGGCGGGCGCGTCCTGCCCGCGGCCGCCCAGCGCACGGCGGACGCCGTAGCCGAAGGCCGCGACCTTGACCAGCGGCCCACCGAAGGTGGAGGCGACGGTGGTGGACAGCGCGGAGGCGTTGGACGTGACTTCCTGGACGTCCGAGGCGATCGCGTCGACCCGGTCGATCTGCGTCTGCGCGGAGCGCACCGCCTGGGAGGCGTCGGCCAGCAGCGGGACCGCCTGGTCGGTCACGTCCGCGACGAGCTTGGTGGTCGCCCTGAGCGTCTGGGCCAGCCTCGCCAGTGCCACGGCGAGGAAGGAGACCAGGATCGCCCAGAAGACGGCCACCAGGATCCCGGCCACCTCTCCACCGGACACTGTGCGCACCCGCTCCCTGATACGTGCTCTGAACATCGGAACCATGAAAAAAGCAGTGCCCCGAGCCTATCGCGCCGGGGCCGGGGCTCCGCACCGTGTCAGGACCCGTCCCCGGCTCGGTCGCGGGAAGCGATTGTACGGAGTGAACACAGTTCAGTACGCTCCGTGTCCCATGCGAGGTCCTCAGGCCACCGGCCCCTGGGCGGACGCCGATCCGCCCCTCGAACTCACCGCCTTCGTCGGGCGTACGGCCGAGCTGGCCGCGCTGGCTGCGGCGCTCGGCCGGACCCGGCTGGTGACGGTGACCGGCACGGGCGGGGTCGGCAAGTCCCGGCTGGCCGTGCGCGCGGCGGCGCGCTGGGCGGCCGGTGCCGCCCCGGACGGCGCGGGCTGGGGGCGGGTGGACCTGGCGGCCGTCCGCGATCCGCAGTTCGTCGAGTACGCGGTCGTGGAGGCACTCGGTCCGGTCGACCGGACCGGCCGCCCGCCCCGCGAGACGCTGCTGGAGCACCTGGCCGGCCGGCGGGCGCTCCTGGTGCTGGACGGGGTCGAGCACCTGGCGCCGGCCTGTGCCGAGCTGGTGGCGGAGCTGCTGCGGAAGCTGCCGCGGCTCGGGGTGCTGGCCGTGGGCCGGCGACCGCTGGGCCTCGCGGGCGAGCGGCTGTTCCCGCTGGCCCCGCTGACCGCGGACGAGGCGGTGGAGCTGTTCACGGACCGGGCGCGCGAGCAGGGCGTCACGGTGGCCGACGACTCCGAGGTACGGGAGCTGTGCCGCCGGCTGGACGGCATCCCGCTGGCACTGGAGCTGGCGGCGGGACGGCTGCGGGCGCTGTCGCCCGCCCAGCTGCTCCAGCGCCTGGACGACCGGTTCCGGCTGCTGACCGGCGGCGGCCGGGACGCGCTGCCCCGGCACCAGACGCTGCGCACGGCGATCGGCTGGAGCCACGAGCTGTGCACGCCCGCCGAACGGCTGCTGTGGGCCCGGCTGTCGGTGTTCGCCCGGACCTTCGACCTGGAGGCGGCCGAGTACGTGTGCAGCGGGGACGGGCTGGCCGCCGAGGACGTCCTGGACGTGCTGTCGGAGCTGCTGGCCCAGTCGGTCGTCTCCCGCGAGGAGTCGGCGGCGGGCCCCCGCTACGCCATGCTGGACACCGTCCGGGCCTACGGCGCCGAGTGGCTGGAGGCGACCGGGGACGCCGAGCGGCTGCGGCGGCGGCACCGCGACTGGTACCTCGGTCTCGCCACCATGTGCGAGCTGGACTGGTTCTCGCCCCGGCAGCGGGAGGTGGCCGCGCGGGTCGACGCCGAACTGCCCAATCTGCGGGCCGCGCTGGACGTCTCGCTGACCGATCCCGAGGACGCGCACCTCGGCCAGTACCTGGCGGGCTCGCTGTGGTTCTGCTGGGTGGGCTGCGGGCGGCTCGCGGAGGGGCGGCGGTGGCTGGAGCGCAGCGTGGAGCTGGAGTCGGGGTACGAGCGGTCCCGGCTGAAGGCGCTGTGGGTGCTCGGCTACGTGGCGGTCCTCCAGGGCGACGCCGTGGGCGCGCTCAGGGCCCTCGGAGCCTGCCGCGACCGGGCGGAGCGGGCGGCCGATCCCACGGCGCTGGCGTACGCCGAGCACCGCACCGGCTGTCTGGCCCTGGTCACGGACGACATGGCCGGCGCGGAGACGCTGCTGCGGTCGGCGCTGGCCCGCTACCGGGAGATCGGCGAGCTGAACAGCAACGTGCTGATGGGCCAGGTGGAGCTGGCGATGACCCGCGCGTTCCAGGGGGACCTGCCGGACGCGGTGCGCCTGTGCGAGGACGTGCGCCAGGTGTGCGAGGACCACGGGGAGCGGTGGACGCGGTCGTACGCCCTGTACGTGCTCGCGTACGCGGCCTGGCGGGACGGGGACACCGCCGGGGCGCGGGCGCTGCTGACGGACAGCCTGGGCCACGCGCACGCCTTCCGCGACGTGCTGGCCTGCGTCCTGGTGATCGAGCTGCTGGCCCTCGTGACGGTGACCGAGGGCGACGCGGCCGAGGCGGCCGTGCTCCAGGGCGCGGCGGGCCGGCTGTGGCCCTCGGTGGGGCTGCCGCTGTTCGGCTCGGCGCACTACAACGCGCCGCACGAGCGGTGCGAGGCGTCCGCGCGGCGGGCGCTCGGCGACGAGCGGTACGAGGCGTGCGTGCGGCAGGGCGCCGGACTGGACCGGGAGGCGGTGGTCGCCCGGGCGCTGGGACACGGCGCACGGCCGCCGGGCGGCCTGCCGGGGCCGCGCGGGCCGGTGCCCGGGGACGACGGCGGGGACGACGGGCGCGGGAGGGCCGGGAAACGCGAACCCGCCGCCTCGCCCACCCGGAAGGGCGGGGAGACGGCGGGCTGAGGACTGCTGCCGCGGCTGGGATCAGCGGGCGTAGTACTCGACGACGAGCTGCTCGTCGCAGATCACCGGGATCTCCTTGCGGTTCGGCTCGCGGTCCAGGCGGAAGGCCAGGGCGCGGAGGTTCACCTGGAGGTAGCGCGGGGTCTCGCCGTCGGGGGCGAAGCCACCCTCGCGGGAGACCTGGAAGAGCGTCTTGTCCTTGGAGCGGTCGCGGACCTGCACGACGTCGTCCGGACGGACACGGAAGGACGGCTTGTCGACCTTCTGGCCGTTGACCTGGATGTGGCCGTGGACGACCATCTGGCGGGCCTGGTAGATCGTGCGGGCGATGCCCGAACGCAGGACCAGCGCGTCGAGACGGCGCTCGAGCTCGATGATCAGGGCCTCACCGGTCTTGCCCTGGACCTTGGAGGCACGCTCGTAGGCGCGGACGAGCTGACGCTCGGACACGTCGTACTGCGCGCGCAGACGCTGCTTCTCCAGCAGACGGACCTTGTAGTCCGAGTTCTGCTTGCGGCCGCGGCCGTGCTCACCCGGCGGGTAGGGGCGGGCCTCGAAGTACTTGACGGCCTTCGGGGTCAGCGCGATGCCGAGGGCACGCGACTTCTTGACCTTGGGGCGGGACTGGTTCGCCACTGTCTGTGTCTCTTTTCGTGAAATCCGGCTTGTCAGCGTTTAGGGAGGTCGCATCCGCAGCCGGGAGAACCCGCCGGGTCCACGAGGGACCTGCCGGGCAGCCGCTTCCCTGGTCTGGGCACATACGTGCAGCACGCGAGTGGCCCACCGACCGTTTCCGGAACTCCGGGTGGTGGTGGGCTGCCCGCGACACCGTTCGACGGTGCGCGACGCTCCTGGAGCCGGTCCGCGCAGGACCGGGTCTCCGGCTGGCTCTCCCGCTCTGACGGCACGGGAGTCAGCACTTCGGAGCAGTCTACAGGGTGGTCAGGTCCGCTTGCGACCGAGGTGTTCGCGGGTCCACTCGACCGCGTCCGCGTACCGCGCCTCGGCGCCGTGCCGGGTCGGCGTGTAGTACGCGCGGTCCCGGAGGGCGTCCGGGGCGTACTGCTGCCGGGCGATGCCCTCGGGCAGGTCGTGCGGGTACACGTAGCCCTGCGCGTGGCCGAGGTCGGCGGCGCCCTTGTAGTGCCCGTCGCGCAGGTGGGGCGGGACCGGTCCGGCCAGCCCCTTGCGCACGTCCTCCCGCGCGGCGCCGATCGCGGTGGTCGCGCTGTTGGACTTGGGGGCGAGGGCCAGGGCGATGGTGGCGTGGCTGAGGGTGAGCGCCGCCTCGGGGAAGCCGATCATGGCGACGGCCTGGGCGGCGGCGACGGCGATGGGCAGCGCCTGGGGGTCGGCGAGGCCGATGTCCTCGCTGGCGGAGATCATCAACCGGCGGGCGATGAACCTCGGGTCCTCGCCGGCCTCGATCATCCGGGCGAGGTAGTGCAGGGCCGCGTCGACGTCGGAGCCGCGGATGGACTTGATGAGGGCGCTGGCGACGTCGTAGTGCTGGTCGCCGTCGCGGTCGTACTTCACCGCGGCGCGGTCGACGGTCTGCTCCAGCGTCCGCAGGGTGATCTCGCTCTCGCCCTGGGCCAGGGCGGCCCCGGCGGCGGCCTCCAGTGCGGTCAGGGCGCGGCGGGCGTCACCACCGGCGATGCGCAGCAGGTGCTCCTCGGTGTCCCCGGGCAGGGCCACGGCGTCCTTCAGGCCGCGCTCGTCGGCGAGGGCCCGCCGCAGCAGCCCGCGGACGTCGTCGTCGGTGAGGGGCTCCAGGGTGAGGAGCAGGGAACGCGACAGGAGCGGGGAGATCACCGAGAAGTACGGGTTCTCCGTCGTGGCCGCGATCAGGGTGACCCAGCGGTTCTCCACGGCCGGCAGCAGGGAGTCCTGCTGGGCCTTGGAGAAGCGGTGGATCTCGTCCAGGAAGAGGACGGTCTCCTTGCCGTAGCCGCCGACGGCGCGGCGAGCGCCGTCGATGACCGCGCGGACCTCCTTGACGCCCGCGGTGATCGCGGACAGCTCCACGAACCGTTTGTCGGTCGCCTTCGACACGACGTAGGCGAGGGTCGTCTTGCCGGTGCCGGGCGGGCCCCACAGGACCACCGAGGAGGGCCCGGCGGGGCCGCCGGCACCCTCGCCGACCAGCCGGCGCAGCGGCGAGCCGGGTTTCAGCAGGTGCTGCTGGCCCACGACCTCGTCCAGCGTGCGCGGGCGCATGCGCACGGCCAGGGGGCTGCCTGCCGGGTCCTTCTCCTGGCGTTCTTCCGCCGCGGCGGTGAATAGGTCGGGTTCCACGTCAAAACCCTAGAACACGGCACCGACAACGCGGGAACCGCCGTCAGCCGGTCCAGAAGTCCCACCAGCGGGTGAGCACCAGCATGCCGATGACGCCGACGTGCAGGACCGGCAGCACCCAGGTGAACTCGCCGAAGAAGGACCTCAGCGGGCGCGGGGCCGGCAGGAAGCCGTTGCGGACGTTGAAGGAGGTCACATACCAGAACATGACGATCGTGGCGACCCAGGCCAGCGAGCACCACAGGCACAGGGCGTTGATCCGGTACAGCGACTGGAACTGGAGCCAGGTGCAGAAGGCGACGCCGAAGAGGGTGCCGGCGTTGAAGGTCAGCCAGTACCAGCGCGGGAAGCGGGCGCGGGCCAGCAGGCTCACGCCGACGCAGACGACGATGCCGTAGCAGACCAGGCCGAGCATCGGGTTGGGGAAGCCGAACACGGCGGCCTGCTTGCTCTCCATCACGCTGCCGCAGGAGACGACCGGGTTCAGACTGCACCCGGGAGTGAAGGTCTTCCCGGCGACCTTGGCCTCCAGGAGCTTGAACTTGTCGATCGTGATGACCCAGGCGGCCAGCAGTCCGGCCGCGCCGGTGATCACCAGCAGCAGGGCGAGGGCGCGGCCGGCACCCGCGCCGCGGGGGGCGTCGGCGGCGTGCTCGGGGCCGGGAGCCGTGGAGACGTCGTGGACTGTCGTCTTGCTCATCACGCCGATTCCGTCACTTGAGAGTCGGGACCTGCTTCGGGCAGGGCCATTGTGCCGCACGCGCAGGGTGCGCACCGTTCGCTCCGGATAAGGATGTTGGTACGACAAAGGCGCCGGACGCTCCTCCCGGGAGCGTCCGGCGCCCGTGCGCGCGCGGGTGCGGCTAGCCGAGCCGGGACTCCAGCTCGGCCACGATCTCGTTCACGCCGATCGCCGTCTGCTCACCGGACTCCATGTCCTTGAGCTGGACGACGCCCTCGGCGAGGTCGCGCTCACCGGCGACGATCGTGTAGCGGGCGCCGGAGCGGTTGGCGTTCTTCATGGCGCCCTTCAGGCCCTTGCCGCCGTACGCGAAGTCCGCCGCGATGCCGACCTTGCGCAACTCGGTGACCTTCGCGAACAGCATCCGGCGGGCCTCCTCGCCGAGGGGGACGGCGAAGACGCTCGTCGAGGGCGGCAGGTCCAGCCGCACTCCCTCGGCCTCCAGCGCGAGGACCGTGCGGTCGACGCCCAGGGCCCAGCCGACGGACGGCAGCGCGGGGCCGCCGATCATCTCCGAGAGGCCGTCGTACCGGCCGCCGCCGCCGACCGCGGACTGCGAGCCGAGCCCGTCGTGCACGAACTCGAAGGTGGTGCGCGTGTAGTAGTCCAGGCCGCGCACCAGCCGCGGGTCGTCCTCGAAGGAGACGCCCGCAGCGGTGATCAGCTCGCGGACCTCCTCGTGGTACGCCTTGCACGCGTCGCACAGGAAGTCGCGCAGCAGGGGGGCGCCCGTCAGCTGCTTCTGCACCGACTCGCGCTTGTCGTCGAGGACCCGCAGGGGGTTGATCTCGACGCGGCGGCGCGTCTCCTCGTCCAGGTCGAGGCCGTACAGGAACTCCTGGAGCGCGGCCCGGTAGACCGGCCGGCACTCCTTGTCGCCCAGGCTGTTCAGCAGGATCCGGAAGTCGCGCAGGCCCAGCGAGCGGTACGCCTGGTCCGCGAGGATGATCAGCTCGGCGTCGACGGCCGGGTCCTCCGCTCCGAGCGCCTCCGCGCCGACCTGGGAGAAGTGCCGGTAGCGGCCCTTCTGGGGGCGCTCGTAGCGGTAGTACGAACCGGAGTACCAGAGCTTGACCGGGAGGTTGCCCGCCTTGTGCAGCCCGGCCTCCAGGGCCGCGCGCAGCACCGAGGCGGTGCCCTCGGGGCGCAGCGCGAGCCGGTCGCCGCCCTTGGTCTCGAAGGCGTACATCTCCTTGGTCACGATGTCCGTGGACTCGCCGACGCCGCGGGCGAACAGTTCGACGTTCTCGAAGCCGGGCGTCTCGATGTAGCCGTAACCGGCGGTGCGCAGCGGGGCGGCGATCGCCTCACGGACCGCCAGGTACCGGGCCGAGTCCGGCGGGATCAGGTCATAGGTGCCCCTGGGGGCCTTGAAGGTGCTCACTGAAGGTCTCTCGTCACATTCCTCGTCGGGGAGCCGGGGAGGCTCCCTGGCCGGCCGCCACCTGCCGCAGGTGGGGGTTGGTGGCGCGCTCCTGGCCGATGGTCGTCTGGGGGCCGTGTCCGGACAGCACCACGGTGGAGTCGTCGAGCGGCAGGCACACGCGGGCCAGCGACTCGAGCATGTCCGTCATGGATCCGCCCGGCAGGTCGGTGCGTCCGACGGAGCCGGCGAACAGCAGATCCCCGGAGAAGAAGACCGACGGGACATCGGCGCTCTCGGGCATCCGGAAGGTCACCGACCCCCTGGTATGGCCGGGGGCGTGCGCGACGGAGAACTCCAGGCCCGCCAGTTCGAGGGTGGCGCCGTCGGTCAGCTCCTTGAGGTCGTCCGGCTCCCCCACGGTCAGCTCGCCCATCAGCGGCATGCCGATGGAGCGGCCGAGCGCCTTCTCGGGGTCGCTCAGCATGTAGCGGTCCTCGGGGTGGATCCAGGCCGGTACGTCGTGCGCCCCGCAGACGGGGACCACCGAGGCCACGTGGTCGATGTGGCCGTGGGTGAGGACGACGGCGACGGGCTTGAGCCGATGCTTGCGCAGCGTCTGGGCCACGCCGTCGGCGGCCTGGTGGCCGGGGTCGATGATCACGCACTCCGCACCGGCGGCGGGGGCGACGAGATAACAGTTCGTCCCCCAGGCCCCGGCGGGGAACCCGGCAATGAGCACGGTCGTCCTTCGTTGTGTCGGTCACGGACTGCTTCAGCTGCGGTCGGAAGCCTACCGGCGCTGCCGTTTCCTCAGCGAACCCATATACGGTACGGGGCTACACACCGCGGTCGGCTCACGAGGACGCACGCGTACCGCCCGCCACGACACGCATGAGGAGATAACCCGGTGGTCAGCCAGGAGCAGCGGCGGCGTCAGCTCGCCCGGGAGAAGTTCTTGCGGCAGCAGCAGCGGCGCACCCAGGCGCGGCGCAAGGCCCGGCTGCGCAACTCCGTGATCGCGTCGGTCCTGGGCGTGGTCGTGATCGGCAGTGTCGCGCTGTACACGACCGGGGTCCTGAAGGACGACGGCAAGAAGACGAACGCGAGCGCGGCCACCACGCCGAGCGCGCCGCCCACCAGCAAGGCGCCCGACCCGTGCGCGAAGCCGGCGGCCGGCTCGGTGAAGAAGCTCAGCTGGAAGAAGGAGCCGGCGATGACGATCGACACGTCGGCGAAGTACTCGATGAAGCTCGCCACGACGTGCGGGGACATCGACATCGCGCTGAAGACGGCGGCGGCCCCGCACACGGTGAACTCGTTCGCCTTCCTGGCCGGCAAGGGCTACTTCGACCACACCAGGTGCCACCGGCTCACCGCCAACCAGATCTACGTCCTCCAGTGCGGCGACCCGCAGGGCACGGGCATGGGCGGGCCGGGCTACACCGTCCCGGACGAGAACCTGAAGGACAAGGTCCTCAAGGGCAACACCTACCCGGCGGGCACGGTGGCCATGGCCAACACCGGGAAGCCGCACACCGGCGGCAGCCAGTTCTTCCTCGTCTACAAGGACAGCCCCCTGCCGCCCAGCTACACGCCGTTCGGCACGATCACCGCGTCGGGCATGAAGGTGCTGCACAAGATCGCCGCGGCGGGCGCCCAGCCGGCCGACCCGAGCACCCAGAACACCGCCCCGAACGCCACCGTGGTGATCGACAGGGCGACGGTGGCGAAGTCCTGACGGCCGGCGCCGCGCGCGGCGGCGGGCTGCGCGATTTCGGTCGCGCTGGATGCGGACAGGCCGCCCGCCGGTCGCCTATGTTGGCCGTGACGAAACTGTGGACGATGCCCGGGGGTGCTGAGGCCCCCCGCAGGCATCATGTGGAGGAGGCGCTGTGAGCAGCGACCCGTGGGGACGCGTCGACGAGACGGGGACCGTGTACGTGCGTACGGCCGACGGCGAGCAGGTCGTCGGCTCCTGGGCGGCCGGCTCCCCCGAGGAGGCGCTTGCCTACTTCGAGCGCAAGTACGAGGGCCTGGTGGTCGAGATCGGCCTCCTCGAGAAGCGGGTGCGGACCACCGACCTGTCGGCGAAGGACGCCCAGACCGCCATCGGCCACCTGCGCGAGCAGGTGGACGCGCACCACGCGGTCGGCGACCTGGACGCCCTGCGCACGCGGCTGGACAAGCTGGTGGAGACCGTCGAGGCGCGCCGTGAGGAGCGCAAGGCGCAGCGCGCCAAGCAGTCCGACGAGGCCCGCCACGCCAAGGAGGCGCTGGTCACCGAGGCGGAGGAGCTGGCGCGCTCCGACCAGTGGCGGGCCGCCGGGGAGCGGCTGCGGGCGCTGGTGGACACCTGGAAGGGCCTGCCGCGCCTGGACCGCAAGTCCGACGACGAGCTGTGGCACCGCTTCTCGCACGCCCGGTCGGCGTTCTCCAAGCGCCGCAAGGCGCACTTCGCGCAGCTGGACGCGCAGCGCGAGGAGGCCCGCCGGGTCAAGGAGCGGCTGGTCGCCGAGGCGGAGGCGCTGTCGGGTTCGGCGGACTGGGGTCCGACGGCGGCCCGTTACCGCGAGCTGATGGCGGAGTGGAAGGCGGCGGGCCGCGCCCAGCGCGAGCACGAGGACGACCTGTGGAACCGCTTCCGCGGCGCCCAGGACGTCTTCTTCGCCGCCCGCAGCTCGGTCTTCGCCGAGCGGGACGCCGAGCAGTCGGAGAACCTGAAGCTGAAGGAGGAGCTGGCCGAGGAGGCCGAGAAGCTCCTGCCGGTCAAGGACCTGAAGGCGACCCGGGCCGCGTTCCGCTCGATCAACGAGCGTTGGGAGGCCATCGGCCACGTCCCGCGGGACGCCCGTCCCAAGGTCGAGGGCCGGATGCACGCCGTCGAGCGGGCGATCCAGGAGGCCGAGGAGGCCGAGTGGCGCCGGACCAACCCGGAGGCGCGCGCGCGTGCCGAGGGGCTGACCGGCCAGCTCCAGGCGGCCGTGGACAAGCTGGTCGCGCAGATCGAGCAGGCGCGCGCCCAGGGCAACAACGCCCGGGCCGACAAGCTCCAGCGTGAGCTGGAGGGCCGTCAGGCGCTCCTGGAGCAGGCCCTGAAGGGGCTGCACGAGTTCGGCGGCTGATCCCCCCGTCGCGTACGCGAAAGGGCCCCGGACGCGCGTCCGGGGCCCTTTCGCGTGCGCGAGGCTACGACCGGCTGCGTCCCGAGGTCACGCGGTACACGTCGTACACGCCCTCCACGCCGCGCACCGCCTTCAGGACGTGCCCGAGGTGCTTGGGGTCGCCCATCTCGAAGGTGAAGCGGGAGGTGGCGACCCGGTCGCGGGAGGTCTGGACGGCTGCGGACAGGATGTTGACGTGCTGGTCGGAGAGGACGCGGGTGACGTCCGACAGCAGGCGGGAGCGGTCCAGCGCCTCGACCTGGATGGCGACCAGGAAGACCGACGACTGGGTGGGGGCCCACTCGACGTCGAGGATGCGCTCCGGCTCGCGGGAGAGCGAGTCGACGTTGACGCAGTCGCTGCGGTGCACCGAGACGCCGCTGCCGCGGGTGACGAAGCCGATGATCGGGTCGCCGGGGACCGGGGTGCAGCAGCGGGCCAGCTTGACCCACACGTCGTCCACGCCCTTGACGACGACGCCCGGGTCGGCGCTGGAGCGGCGCTTGCGACCGCGTCCACGCGCCGGCGGGACCGACTCGTCGATCTCCTCGGTGGCGGCCTCCTCGCCGCCCAGGGCCTGCACCAGTTTCTGGACGATGTTCTGGGCGGAGACGTGGCCCTCGCCGATCGCCGCGTACAGCGCGGAGATGTCCGAGTAGCGCATCTCGTGGGCGAGCGTGACGAGGGAGTCGCCGGTCAGGATGCGCTGGATCGGCAGGTTCTGCTTGCGCATGGCCCGCACGATGGCGTCCTTGCCGTGTTCGATCGCCTCGTCGCGGCGCTCCTTGGAGAACCAGGCGCGGATCTTGTTGCGCGCCCGCGGCGACTTCACGAAGCCGAGCCAGTCACGGGACGGGCCGGCGCCCGCCGCCTTGGAGGTGAAGACCTCCACCAGGTCGCCGTTGTCCAGGGTGGACTCCAGCGGCACGAGGCGGCCGTTGACCCGGGCCCCTATGGTGCGGTGGCCGACCTCGGTGTGGACGGCGTAGGAGAAGTCCACCGGTGTGGCACCCGCCGGGAGGGCGATGACGTCACCCTTCGGGGTGAAGACGAAGACCTCGTTGCGCGACAGGTCGAAGCGCAGGGACTCCAGGAACTCGCCCGGGTCCTCGGTCTCCTTCTGCCAGTCCAGCAGCTGGCGCAGCCACGCCATGTCGTTGAGGTGGTCGTCCTTGCCGGTGCTGCGGGGCGCGTCGGAGCGGACCTTGGAGGCGCCGGCGACGGCCTCCTGCTTGTACTTCCAGTGCGCGGCGATGCCGTACTCGGCGCGGCGGTGCATGTCGAACGTGCGGATCTGGAGTTCGACCGGCTTGCCGTTGGGCCCGATGACCGTCGTGTGCAGCGACTGGTACATGTTGAACTTGGGCATCGCGATGTAGTCCTTGAACCGGCCGGGGACCGGGTTCCATCGCGCGTGGACGGTGCCGAGGGCGGCGTAGCAGTCGCGGACCGTGTCGACGAGGACGCGGATGCCCACCAGGTCGTAGATCTCGGCGAAGTCGCGGCCCCGCACGATCATCTTCTGGTAGACGCTGTAGTAGTGCTTGGGGCGGCCGGTGACGGTCGCCTTGATGCGGGCGGACCGCAGGTCGGCCTGGACCTCGTCGGTCACTATGGCCAGGTACTCGTCGCGCTTGGGCGCCCGCTCGGCCACCAGCCGTACGATCTCGTCGTACATCTTGGGGTAGAGGATCGCGAACGCGAGGTCCTCCAGCTCCCACTTGATGGTGTTCATGCCCAGGCGGTGGGCGAGCGGCGCGTAGATCTCCAGCGTCTCGCGCGCCTTCTTCTCCTGCTTCTCGCGCTTGAGGTACCGCATGGTGCGCATGTTGTGCAGGCGGTCGGCGAGCTTGATGACCAGGACGCGGGGGTCCTTGGCCATGGCGACGACCATCTTGCGCACGGTCTCCGCCTGCGCGGCCTCGCCGAACTTGACCTTGTCGAGCTTGGTGACGCCGTCCACGAGCAGGGCGACGGTGTCGCCGAAGTCGCGGCGCAGCTGGTCGAGGCCGTACTCGGTGTCCTCGACGGTGTCGTGCAGCAGGCCGGCCATCAGCGTGGCCGGGTCCATGCCCAGCTCGGCGAGGATGGTGGTGACGGCGAGCGGGTGCGTGATGTACGGGTCGCCGCTCTTGCGCTTCTGGCCGCGGTGCCAGCGCTCGGCGACCTGGTAGGCGCGCTCGATCTGGCGCAGCGTGGAGTTCTCGGTCTTGGGGTCGTTGCTGCGCACTATCCGCAGCAGCGGCTCCAGCACCGGGTTGTACGGGTTCGCGCGCTGCACACCGAGACGGGCGAGGCGGGCCCGGACACGGTTGGAGGAGCCGGTGCGGGCCGAGGGGGTGGGGGGCTGTCGCACCACCGGGGGCTGCGCCGGGCGCTCCGCCGGGGCGGGTTTGGGACGCGAGGCCTCGGCGCTCTTCTCGACGGGCGCGGACTGGGCGTGCTCGACCGGCCCGCGGCTGTCGTTGCGCACCTGGGGAGCGTCCGGCGCGGGCTTCGCCGCGGGCGCCGAGGCGGGCTCGGGCTTGGCGGCGGTCAGTGGCTGGGCCTCGTCTGGCAAGAGGACTCCTCGTGCGCGATCCGGGTCCCCCGATCAGGCTCCGGACATCCCATGGTAGCCATCCCGCGCCCGGTCATCGCCTCCAGGCCACTGTGCGGGCCGTCCGCCGGCACTACGGACGGACCCGCCGAGGGGCTCGGCGCGGCCGTCGCACCGGTCCCGGACATGCCGAACGGCCGCCCCGGTGGCACCCGGGGCGGCCGTTCGGCGTACGGGCCGGTCAGCCGCGCGGCGGCGCATCGACCGGGGCGCCGACCGGGCCGGCCATGACCGAGGGGCCCGAGACAGGCTCGGGCCCCTCCGCCGACCTACCCGCCCGGCATTCCGCTTCCAGCGGTGCGGGGCGGTGACGTCACCTCCAGTTGAAGAGCGCCGCGCCCTTCACCTTCATGTGCTTCTCGGCGAGGACATTCCCCCACGGCACCTTGACACTGCCGGTCTTGCCGCAGCCCGCGTTGTACCACTTGGCCCGGCCGCCCACGAACCCCTGCACCTTGACGCAGATCGATCCGCCCCGGAAGACGGCCCACTGGTAGCCCATTTTCAGGCCGGGGCGTCCGAAGTGACCACAGCCGTCCTTGACCTCGCTCCACCTGCCGGGCAGGCTGCCCGCCCGCATCCACTCGCCGCAGCCGGCCGCGGTGACGCCGGACGTCTTGGCCGGCGCGTGCGCCGGGCTCGCGCTGGCGGTCGTCGCGCCGGCGGTGAGCGCGGCGACGGAGACGAGCGAGACGACCCCCGTCGTCACCTTGCGTGACATGTTCATCTGTTTCCTCCCGTGTCATGCCCGGGTCAGTGGGCACAGGGAGATCCAACCAGCAGGCGAGCGGTATCGACACACATTTGAGCAACACCAGAGCTGCCACGTGTCACCGACATCACCGGCGCACCGGAACGCGAGAGCGCCCCGGGATGTCCCGGGGCGCTCTCGCGTCATGTCGCTCGCCGTCTGTCTCAGACGGTGAGGAGTGCCTCCAGAGGCGCCCCGGCGAGCACCTCTTCCAGCCGGGCGCGGCCCGCGAGGAAGCCCAGTTCCATCAGGACCGCGAGACCTGCCACGTCCGCGCCGGCGCGTCGCACGAGCCGCATCGCGGCCTCGGAGGTGCCGCCGGTGGCCAGGACGTCGTCCACGATCAGGACGCGGTCGCCGGAGGCCAGGTCCTCGGCGTGCACCTCGATCTCGGCCGAGCCGTACTCCAGGTCGTAGGCCTGGCGCAGCGTGGCTCCGGGCAGCTTGCCGGCCTTGCGGACCGGGATGAAGCCCAGACCCGCGCGGACGGCGACCGGGGCGCCGAGGATGAAGCCACGGGCCTCCAGGCCGATGACCTTGGTGGCTCCGGTGGCCTCGGCGATCCCGGCGAGGGCGTCGGTGAGCGCCGCGAACGCCTGCGGGTCGGCCAGGAGCGGGGTGATGTCCTTGAACATCACGCCCGGCTCCGGGTAGTCGGCCACGTCACGGATGCGGCTGAGCAGCAGCGTCGCGACGTCCGTCAGCTCGGTCATCGGCGCTTCCCCGGGGTCTTCCCACGGCCACGGCCGCGGGCGGCGGGGGTCTGGTTGCGCGGTCCGACCACGGCCGGGGTGTGATCGTCGGTGTCGTCCGCGGTGGCGGGCGTCTCCGCGGACTCCCCGCCGGCCGCGGCCTGGGCGCGCTTGGCCAGCACCCGCTTGGTGAGGGCCTTCATCGCCGGCTCGCGCTCCTTGAGGTCGGCGACGAGCGGGGTGGCGATGAAGATCGAGGAGTAGGCACCGGCCGCGAGGCCGACGAACAGCGACAGCGAGATGTCGTTGAGCGTGCCCGCGCCGAGGAAGCCACCGCCGATGAAGAGCAGACCGGCGACCGGCAGCAGGGCGACGACCGTGGTGTTGATGGAGCGGACCAGGGTGCCGTTGATCGACCGGTTGGCGATGTCGCTGTAGGTCCAGCGGGTCTGCTTGGTGATGTCCCTGGTCTGCTCCTTGAGGCTGTCGAAGACGACGACCGTGTCGTAGAGCGAGTAACCGAGGATGGTCAGCAGGCCGATGACGGTGCCGGGCGTGACCTCGAAGCCGACCAGGGCGTAGATACCGGTCGTGATGGTGATGTCGTGGATCAGCGCGACCAGCGCCGCGATGGCCATCCGCCACTCGAAGGCGATCGCCAGGTAGATCACCACGAGGACCATGAAGATCGCCAGGCCCTCCCAGGCCTTGTTGGCGATCTGCTCGCCCCAGCTCGGGCCGACCAGGTCGGCGGCGAGCTTCTCCGGGTCGAGGTTCAGGTCCTTCGCCAGGTCCTTCTTGATCCTGTCGGACTGGTCGGTCTCGATGCCCGCGATCTGGATGCGCAGGCTGCCGTTGCCGAGCTTCTGCACGATCGCCTCGTGACCGGAGGCGTCCTTGGCGTACCCCTCGGCCTGGGCCACCGAGGTGCTCATCTTGGTCGGCGTGGTGAAGACCGCGCCGCCCTGGAACTCGATGCCCATGTTCAGGCCGCGCACCGCCAGGCCGAGGATGGCCGTGATGGTGATCAGGATGGAGACGCCGTACCAGATCTTGCGCTTGCCGACGAAGTCGTAGCTGATCTCGCCGCGGTGCAGTCGAGCGCCGAGGTTGCCGAGTTTCGACATCGCTCATGCCTCCTTCGGGTCGACAGGGCCGGCGGCGGGGCCGGCGGAACGGCGGGTGCGGCGCAGCGGCGGCTTGGCGCCCAGGCCCTTCGGGTCGAGTCCGGACCACTTGTGGCCGTCGGCGAAGAACCGGCGGCGGGCGAGGAGCGTCATGAGCGGCTTGGTGAAGAGGAAGACGACCACCACGTCGAGCAGGGTGGTCAGGCCGAGGGTGAAGGCGAAGCCCTGCACCTTGCCGACGGTGACGATGAACAGCACCGCGGCGGCGAGGAACGACACGAAGTCGGAGACCAGGATGGTGCGCCGGGCGCGCGGCCAGGCCCGCTCCACGGCGGGGCGCAGGGAGCGGCCCTCGCGGATCTCGTCCCGGATGCGTTCGAAGTACACGATGAAGGAGTCCGCGGTGATACCGATCGCGACGATGGCACCGCAGACCGCGGGCAGGTTCAGCGCGAAGCCGATGGCCGGGCCGAGCAGCGTCATGATCAGGTAGGTGAGGATCGCGGAGACCACCAGGGAGGCCATGGCAACGAGGGAGAGCCCGCGGTAGTACACCACCAGGTAGATCACGACCAGCGCGAGGCCGATGGCGCCGGCGAGCAGGCCGGCGCGCAGCTGCTCACCGCCGAGCGCGGCGGTGACGGTGGTGACGGACTCCTCGCGGAAGGACAGCGGGAGCGCGCCGTACGACAGCATGTTGGCGAGGTTCTGGGCCTCCTCCTGCTTGAAGCTGCCGGAGATGTACGCGCTACCGCCGGTGATGGCCCGCTGCACGAAGGGGCTCGAGACGACCTGGCCGTCCAGGACGATGCCGAACTCGTTCTGCGGGGACTGGTTCTTGGCCAGCCGGTCGGTGACGTCCGCGAACTTCTTGCCTCCGCCGGAGGTGAAGTTCATCTGGACCTGCCAGCCCGAGGCACCCTGGGTGTCGAAGACGGCCTGGGCGTTCTTGACCTCGGTGCCGTCCACGGCGGCCGGGCCGAGCAGGTACTTGAACCAGTTGCCGTCGTTCTCGCCGCAGGCCACGGTGGTCTCACCGGGCTTGGCGTTCTTGCCGGCGTTGGCGCGCTCGGCGGGCTTGGCGCAGTTCAGGGCCGCGTAGCGGGCCTGGAGCGCGGCGTCGCCGGAGGGCTTGCCGCTCGCCGGGGCCGACGGGGTGGGCGACGCCTTGGCGCCGCCGGAGGCGGAGCCGCTCGGCGAGGGGGTGGAGCCGGCCTTGAGCGCGTCGGTGACGGCGCGGCCCTGCGAGGTCGCCGTGCCCGTGGGGGACGCGGACGCGGAACCCGACGACGCCTGCGGCGCGGAGGCGCTGCCCGAGGGGCTCGCCCCCGGCTTCGGCGAGGAGCTGCCACCGGAGGGGGAGGCGCTCGGCGAGGGGGTCTTCGCGGCGGCGCCGCTGGGCTCGCTGGCCAGGACCGGGCGGAAGTACAGCTTGGCGGTGGTGCCGACCTGCTTCTGGGCCTCCGCGGAGTTGGTGCCCTTGGGGATGTTGACGATGATGTTGTCGGATCCCTGGGTCTGCACCTCCGCCTCGGAGACGCCCAGACCGTTGACACGGCGGTTCATGATGTCGACCGCGGTGTCCATGTTGGCCTTGTTGATCGCGGACCCCTGGTCGGCCTTGGCCTTGAGCGTGATGCTCGTACCACCGGCGAGGTCGATGCCCAGACGCGGAGTGGTGTGCCCGGAGGCGAACATCCCTCCGGTGAGCGCCACGATGGCGATCAGGATGAGGGCCAGCGAGCGCCCCGGCTTGCTCTGGGCGCTCGCGCTCCGGCCCCTCTTAGGTGCTGCCACCTTCTCGTACTCCCTCTCGGGCCGCCCCGCGCCCGGTCGGCGCGGTCGGCCATGACATGGTGTCGGGCTCCCGTGCGAGACAGCCGTGCCCGGGTCGCGCGGGCGGGGCTGGTGGTGCCCCCGCCGCGCGTCCCGGGGCGTCGACTACTTCGTGCCGGAGTCGCCGTCGGTCTTCTTCGGCTCGTCGTCCGCCCTGGCCTCGGCGGCACGGGCCGCGTCCTCCGCGGCGCGGACCGCGTCGTCGCCGCGCTCGGCGGCGTCCTTCTTACCGAGGTCGATCTTGTCGTCGGAGGCGGCGGCAGCGGCGGGCCCGTCGGTCTCGTCGGTCTCGGTGAGGGAGGACGCGTCGTCCGGGACGACGGCGGCGTCGGACTTCAGGTCGTGCTCGACGCCGTGGACGATGCGGTTGTACTCGTCGTCGGAGAGGACGGCGCCGATGGCGTTCTTCGCGAACAGCAGGTCGACGCCGGGACCGGCGTCGAGGAGGACCGTCTCCTCGTTGACCTCCTTGACCGTCGCGTAGATCCCCCCGATCGTGCGGACACCGGAGCCGGGCTGCATCTCGTTCCGCATCTGGGCGGCCTGCTGCTGCTTCTTCTTGGCCGAGCGCGTCATGAGGAACATGGCCGCGATGAGCACGATGAAGGGGAGGAGGGTCAAGGTATTCACGGGACGGGATTTCCTTCGCGCGACCGCGACGGAGAGCGGCCATGGGGACGGGGGTGTGGTCGGCGCCACCCGCTAGGGCGGCATCGGCGGAGTCTAAGCGAGTCCGCGCGCATGGAACAACGCTCAGCATGGCACCTGGGTTCCTGCCGCGGCCAATGTCCCTGCCGTCACGAAGGCATCACGCGGTCGCAGGACACCCGCCCGGGCGGGTGTCAGGGCCCCGTCACGCGCCGAACAGGTCCGGCTGGGCGCTTCCCCCGGCACCGCCGGCGGCCGAGCGGGGCGGGGTGAGACCGAGGTGCGCCCAGGCGGCGGGAGTGGCGACCCGGCCGCGCGGGGTCCGGGCGAGCAGACCCTCCCGGACCAGGAACGGTTCGGCGACCTCCTCGACCGTCTCCCGCTCCTCCCCCACCGCGACCGCGAGGGTCGACAGGCCGACCGGGCCGCCGCCGAACAGCTTCAGCAGGGCGGTCAGGACGGCGCGGTCGAGCCGGTCCAGGCCGCGCGCGTCGACCTCGTACACCGCGAGGGCGGCGGCCGCGATGTCACGGGTGACGGCGCCGTCGGCCTTCACCTGCGCGTAGTCGCGGACGCGGCGCAGCAGGCGGTTGGCGATGCGGGGCGTGCCGCGGGAGCGGCCGGCGATCTCGGCGGCGCCGGCCGGGTCGATGTCGACGTCCAGCAGGCCGGCCGAGCGGTGCACGACGCGTTCCAGTTCGCGGGGCTCGTAGAACTCCATGTGCCCGGTGAAGCCGAAGCGGTCGCGCAGCGGGGGCGGCAGCAGGCCCGCGCGCGTGGTGGCGCCGACCAGGGTGAAGGGCGGCAGCTCCAGCGGGATCGCGGTGGCGCCGGGGCCCTTGCCGACGATCACGTCGACGCGGAAGTCCTCCATGGCCATGTACAGCATCTCCTCGGCGGGCCGGGACATGCGGTGGATCTCGTCGAGGAAGAGCACCTCGCCCTCCTGGAGCGAGGACAGGATCGCGGCGAGGTCGCCGGCGTGCTGGATGGCGGGGCCGGAGGTGATGCGGATGGGGGCGCCCATCTCGGCCGCGATGATCATCGACAGGGTGGTCTTGCCGAGTCCGGGCGCGCCGGACAGCAGGACGTGGTCGGCGGTGGCGCCGCGGGCGCGGGCGGCGCGCAGTACCAGGTCGAGCTGTTCGCGGACCTTCTCCTGGCCGATGAACTCATCGAGGTCCTTGGGGCGCAGGGCGGCCTCGACGGCCTGGTCCTCCCGGTCGGCGACCGGGCCCACCAGCCGGTCGGGGGCGGGGGTGCCGGTCGGGTCGTCCCAGTTCATGTGTGTGCCTTACGACGGTCTCGGTCAGCGGGCTCGGTTCAGCGTCTGGAGGGCGGCCTTGAGCAGCCGGCCCACCTCGGGGGTGCCCTCGGCGGCCTCGGCCTGCGGGGTGACGGCGGCGACCGCCTCGTCGGCCTCCCGCGTGGCGTAGCCGAGGCCGAGCAGCGCGGCGTGCAACTGGTCGCGCCAGCCCTGGCCGGCGGGCGCGCCGACGGCGGGGGCGCCGACCGGCTCGCCGAGGCGGTCCTTCAGCTCCAGCAGCAGCTTCTGGGCGCCCTTCCGGCCGATGCCGGGGACGGCGGTGAGGGCCTTCTCGTCGCCGGTGGCGACCGCGCGGCGCAGCGCGTCCGGGCCGTGCACCGCGAGCATCGCCTGGGCGAGGCGGGGGCCGACCCCGCTCGCGGTCTGGAGCAGCACGAAGGTCTGGCGCTCGTCGTCGTCGGCGAAGCCGTACAGGGTGAGGGAGTCCTCGCGGACGACCAGGGAGGTGTGCAGGCGGGCCGGCTGCCCGACGCGGAGCGCCGAGAGGGTGTTCGGCGTGCACTGGACGGCCATGCCGACGCCCCCGACCTCGACGACCGCGGCGTCGGGGGCGAGTGCGGCGACGGTACCGCTGACGAAGGCGATCATGCCGTACGGCCTTTCGTTGCGTGGGCGGTGTGCAGGGCGACGGCCTGCTGGAGCCGGTTCTGCGCGGGGGCGCGCCAGATGTGGCAGATGGCGAGCGCCAGGGCGTCGGCGGCGTCGGCGGGGCGGGGTGGCGCCGACAGCCGGAGCAGCCGGGTGACCATGGCGCCCACCTGCGCCTTGTCGGCGCGTCCGCTGCCGGTGACGGCGGCCTTGACCTCGCTGGGGGTGTGCAGGGCGACGGGGATGCCGCGCCGGGCGGCGCACAGCATGGCGACGGCGCTGGCCTGGGCGGTGCCCATGACCGTGCGCACGTTGTGCTGGCTGAAGACGCGCTCCACGGCGACGAACTCGGGCCGGTGCTCGTCCAGCCACTGCTCGATGCCCTGTTCGACGCCGAGCAGCCGATGGCTGAGGTCGGCGTCCGCGGCCGTCCGTACGACGCCGACGCCGAGCATGGTGAGCGGGCGGCCCGCGACCCCCTCCACGACGCCGATCCCGCACCGGGTCAGCCCGGGGTCCACCCCCAGTACGCGCACCGCGCCCCCTCCCGTCGACGGCTTGTTCGTGCAGGCTATCGGGTGCCACCGACAACGCCCCGCGCCCACCGCCCGGGCGGCCGGCGCCCGGCAACGCGACGGGCCGACGGGGGGTGTCCCGTCGGCCCGTGGGCTGCCGTGCGCGTTACGCGTCGACCTTCTCCATGACCTCGTCGCTCACGTCGAAGTTGGCGAAGACGTTCTGCACGTCGTCGCTGTCCTCGAGGGCGTCGATGAGCTTGAAGATCTTCCGTGCGCCGTCCTCGTCCAGCTCGACCTGCATGGTGGGGACGAAGTTGGCCTCGGCGGAGTCGTAGTCGATGCCGGCGTCCTGGAGGGCGGTGCGGACCGCGACCATGTCGGTGGCCTCGCTGATGACCTCGAAGGTCTCGCCGAGGTCGTTGACCTCCTCGGCGCCGGCGTCGAGCACGGCGGCGAGCACGTCGTCCTCGTTCAGCTCACCCTTGGGGACGATCACGACGCCCTTGCGGTTGAACAGGTACGACACCGAACCCGGGTCGGCCATGGAGCCGCCGTTGCGGGTCATGGCGACGCGGACCTCGGAGGCGGCGCGGTTGCGGTTGTCGGTGAGGCACTCGATGAGCACCGCGACACCGTTGGGGCCGTAGCCCTCGTACATGATCGTCTCGTAGTCGGCGCCACCGGCCTCGAGACCGGCGCCGCGCTTGACCGCGGAGTCGATGTTCTTGTTCGGGACCGACGACTTCTTCGCCTTCTGGATGGCGTCGTACAGCGTCGGGTTGCCGTCGGGGTCGGCGCCGCCGGTCCGCGAGGCGACCTCGATGTTCTTGATCAGCTTCGCGAAGAGCTTGCCGCGCTTGGCGTCGATCACGGCCTTCTTGTGCTTCGTCGTGGCCCATTTAGAGTGGCCGGACATCTGCCTGTCTCCTTCGCGTAACCCATCTCTGTACGAACGCAGAGATCCTACAAGGATCCCGGTGTCCGGTTGGCGCGCACCATGTCGACGAAGAGCGCGTGCACACGGTGGTCGCCGGTCAGCTCCGGGTGGAAGGAGGTGGCGAGCGCGTTGCCCTGGCGCACGGCCACGATGTGGCCCTCGTGCTCGGCCAGCACCTCGGCGGCGGCGCCCACCGACTCGACCCACGGGGCGCGGATGAAGACACCCTCCACAGGATCGCCCGGGACGCCCCGCACGTCGACCGCTGCCTCGAACGACTCGTTCTGCCGGCCGAAGGCGTTGCGGCGCACGATCATGTCGATGCCGCCGACGGTCTCCTGGCCGGAGCGCGGGTCGAGGATCTTGTCGGCGAGCAGGATCATGCCGGCGCAGGTGCCGTAGACGGGCAGGCCGGCGCGCACGCGCGCGCGGAGCGGCTCCATCACTCCGAAGAGGACGGCCAGCTTGGAGATGGTGGTGGACTCGCCGCCGGGCAGGACGAGGCCGTCCACCTCGGCGAGTTCCTCGGGGCGCCGCACCGGCCTGGCCACGGCGTCCGCCGCGGCCAGGGCGATGAGGTGCTCCCGTACGTCGCCCTGGAGGGCCAGGACGCCTATGACGGGGGTGTTCATGTGTCCGGTGCCTTACCAGCCGCGGTTGGCGTAGCGCTCGGTCTCGGGGAGGGTGTCGCAGTTGATGCCGACCATGGCCTCGCCGAGGTTGCGGGACGCGTCCGCGATGATCTTCGGGTCGTCGTAGAAGGTGGTGGCCTTCACGATGGCGGCGGCGCGCTTGGCCGGGTCGCCCGACTTGAAGATGCCGGAGCCGACGAACACGCCCTCGGCGCCGAGCTGGCGCATCAGGGCCGCGTCGGCCGGGGTGGCGACACCGCCGGCGGAGAAGAGGACCACCGGGAGCTTGCCCAGCTCGGCGACCTCCTTGACCAGCTCGTACGGGGCGCGCAGCTCCTTGGCCGCCGCGTACAGCTCGTGGTTGTCGTAGCCGCGCAGCCGGGCGATCTCGTTCTTGATCTGGCGCAGGTGGCGGACGGCCTCCACGACGTTGCCGGTGCCGGCCTCGCCCTTGGAGCGGATCATCGCGGCGCCCTCGGCGATGCGGCGCAGGGCCTCGCCCAGGTTGGTCGCACCGCACACGAAGGGGGTGGTGAAGGACCACTTGTCGGAGTGGTTGACCTCGTCGGCCGGGGTCAGCACCTCGGACTCGTCGATGTAGTCGACGCCGAGGGACTGGAGGACCTGGGCCTCGACGAAGTGACCGATGCGGGACTTGGCCATGACCGGGATCGAGACGGCCTCGATGATGCCCTCGATCATGTCCGGGTCGGACATGCGGGCCACGCCGCCGTCCTTGCGGATGTCGGCCGGGACCCGCTCCAGGGCCATGACGGCGACGGCGCCCGCGTCCTCGGCGATCTTCGCCTGCTCCGGTGTGACGACGTCCATGATCACGCCGCCCTTGAGCTGCTCGGCCATGCCGCGCTTCACGCGGGCGGTGCCGGTCTCGGGAGCCTGGTTGTCGATGCTGGACACGGGTGACCTCACTGATGGGAAAGAAGGCTTCTGCACCGCCGAGGAAACGCGAACGGACCAGTCCACAGCAAGGGCCAATGACAAGCCGGTGGCTCGTTTTCGCTCGGCCAGGGGCTCGCCCGGGTCAGGAGACCCGTTCCACCAGGGCCGCGGGCGGCTCGTCGTCCAGCTCGACGGCGAGCGGGAACGCGGCGTGTCCGGCCAGTCGGAACCAGCGGACCTTGCGGTGCTCGCGCAGCCTGCGCGCCGCCCCGACCGCGTCGTTGTGGAAGCGGCGGGCCATCGGCACCCGGCGGACGGCCTCGGCCAGCTCCCGGGCCGCCTCCTCGCCGCCCGGCGCCTCCCGTACGGCCTCCACCTGCGCCGGCTCCGCGAGGACCGCGCGCAGCGCCTGGCTCAACTCGCTCTCGGCGACCTCCCGCTGCTCCTCCTCGGCCTGCCGGGCGGCGTGCGCGGCCTCGTACAGCACGATCGAGGCCGCCGGGTCCAGGACGCCCGAGGTGGCCAGTTCCTGCGCCACCGAGGCCCGCCGCAGCAGCTGCGCGTCGAGGGCGGCCCGGGCGGCGTCCATCCGCACGTGCAGCCGGTCGAGCCGGCCGGCCGTCCAGCTGAGGTACACGCCGACGGCGACGAGCGCCAGGAGGATCCAGATGAGGGTTACGGTCACGGCGGAAGGCTATCGGCTGGCCCGCGGACGCCCGAGCCCCGCTCACGGGGGCCCCACCCGGACGCCCTTGCGCGGCGCGGGGGGCCGTGTCAGTCCCGCAGGCCGGGGGCCGCCGGCTGTTCCCGGGTGCCGCCGCTCGAGTCGCGGGTCAGGCCGAAGCGGGCCCGCAGGCCCGTCGTCCGTTCGTCCGCGGCGACCGCCGCGGCACCGGCCGTCACCGTCTCGTACACCGACAGGATGTCCGCGCCGACCGTGGACCAGTCGAACCGCCGCACGTGGGCGCTGCCGCGCTCCCGCAGCAGCTCCCGGCGCGCCGGGTCCCCGAGCAGCCGGACGGCCGCCTCCGCCAGCGCGGCCGCGTCCTCGTTGGCGAAGATCTCGCCGGCCTCGCCCTGGTCGAGGACCTGCACGAAGGCGTCCAGGTCGGAGGCGAGGACGGGGGCGCCCGCGGACAGCGCCTCGACAAGGATGATGCCGAAGCTCTCGCCGCCGGTGTTGGGCGCCACGTACAGGTCGACGCTGCGCAGCAGGCGTGCCTTCTCCTCGTCGCTGATCATGCCGAGGAATTCCACGTGCGGGCGCAGTTGTCTCGGCAGGTCCGCGACGGCCGCCTCCTCGTCGCCGCGGCCCGCCACCAGCAGCCGGGTCGCCGGGCGGGCGGCCACGATGTCAGGCAGGGCCTTCATCAGCACGGGCAGGCCCTTGCGGGGCTCGTCGATCCGGCCGATGAAGCCGATGGTGTCGCCCTGCCAGCGCGGGTCGGGCTCGGCGCGGGCGAAGAAGTCCACGTCCACGCCGTTGGGGATGACCACCGCGTCCCCGCCCAGGTGCTCGACCAGGGTGCGGCGGGCGTACTCGCTGACCGCGATCCGCGCGCTGATCTTCTCCAGGGCGGCCTGGAGGATCGCGTAGGCGGCGATCATGGCGCGGGAGCGCGGGTTGGAGGTGTGGAAGGTGGCCACGATCGGGCCGGACGCCGCCCAGCAGGTCAGCAGGCCGAGGGAGGGCGAGGTCGGCTCGTGGATGTGGACCACGTCGAAGGCGCCGTCGTGCAGCCAGCGCCGGACCCGCGCGGCCGACAGGAACCCGAAGTTCAGCCGGGCCACCGAGCCGTTGTACGGGACCGGGACGGCGCGGCCGGCGGAGACGACGTAGGGCGGCAGCGGGGTGTCGTCGTCGGCCGGGGCGAGGACGGACACCTCGTGGCCGAGGCGGATGAAGTACTCGGCGAGGTCGCGGACGTGGAACTGGACGCCTCCGGGCACGTCCCAGGAGTACGGGCAGACGATCCCGATTCTCACGCGGGTCCCTTCGTCGGGTCGAGGTCGGCGAGCCACAGGCGCTGGAGCATGTGCCAGTCCTGGGGGTGGTCGGCGATCCCGCCGGCGAAGGCGTCGGCCAGTGCCTGGGTCATGACGGCCGTCCGCTCGGTCCGCGTACCCGATCCGGGGACCTCGACGGGCGGGTGCACCCGGCCCCGCATGACGGGCGAGTCGTCGTACCAGAGGGTGACGGGCAGCAGCAGCGCGCCGGTCTGCTGGGCGAGCAGGGCCGGGCCGGCGGGCATCCGGGCCCGCTCGCCGAAGAAGTCGACCTCGACGCCGGAGGCGGACAGGTCGCGGTCGGCGACCAGGCAGACCAGGCCGCCGTCGCGCAGTCGGCGGGCCAGGGTGCCGAAGGCGGAGCCGCCGCTGTGCGGCAGGACCTCCATGCCGAGGCCCTCGCGGTAGGCGACGAAGCGGTCGTAGAGCGTCTCCGGCTTGAGGCGTTCGGCGACCGTGGTGAACGGCGTCCCCAGCGCGGTGGTGACCCAGGCGCCGGCCAGGTCCCAGTTGGCCAGGTGCGGCAGCGCGAGGACCACGCCCCGGCCGGCGGCGAGACCGTCGGTCAGGTGGTGCAGGTCCTTGGGGTCGAAGCCGGACCTGATCCGCTCGGCGCTCCAGGCCGGCAGCCGGAAGGACTCCATCCAGTAGCGCAGGTAGGACCGCATGCCGGCGCGGGACAGTTCGGCCAGCCGCTCGGGACCCGCGTCGGGCACCACGCGCGCGTAGTTGGACTCCAGGCGCCGCACGCCCTTGCCGCGCCGTTTCCAGGCCAGGTCGGCGATGCTCCGGCCCAGGCGCGCCGCGACGGGCTCGGGGAGCTTCTTGACTGTGCTCCAGCCGGCTCCGTACAGCGCGTCGGTGAGCCGGTCGGCGCCGCTCACTGCGCCGCCTCCCCGGCGGTCGGCCGGCCGGCCGCCGCGTCCGCCTCAGCGGACTCGCGGCGCACGGTGACGACCCGCTGGACCAGCGTGACGAGGCTGCCCACGGCGACGATCCACAGGGCGACGGGCAGCAGCCACTGGATGCCCGGCACGCCGAACTTGTGCAGGCCGGCGAAGCCCGCGGCGACCAGGGAGATGACCAGGCGTTCGGCGCGCTCGACGAGCCCGTTCACGGCGACCGGCAGCCCGATGGACTCGCCGCGCGCCTTGGTGTAGGACACCACCTGCCCGCTGGCCAGGCAGAAGATCGACACGGCGCACAGCACGTCGTCGTTGCCGTGGCCGGCGTACCAGAGCGCGAACCCGCCGAAGATCGCGCTGTCGGCGACCCGGTCGAGGGTGGAGTCGAGGAAGGCGCCCCAGCGGCTGGAACGGCCCAGCTGGCGGGCCATGTTGCCGTCGACGAGGTCGGAGAAGACGAAGAGGGTGATCACGACCGTGCCCCAGAAGAACTCGCCCCGGGGGTAGAAGACCAGCGCGCCCGCGACCACTCCGGCCGTGCCGAGGAGGGTGACCGTGTCGGGGCTCACGCCCCGGCGGATGAGAAACGCGGCGAACGGTGTGAGGACACGCGTGAAAAATGCACGCGCGTACTTGTTCAGCATGGCCTTCCCGACGGTCGGTGTCGCCGCGGCCCGTGGTGGCCGCCGGCTGGCCCATCGTAGCCACGCACGCGCGTGCGTGGCGGGCGGGCACCCGCAGCCGCGCCGGGAAGCGGCGCGCGCCGCCGCGCGGGGGGTGTTCGTGACGCGTTCGATGTCCCGTACGCACCGTTCGTGGTCCTTCGTATGGACGCGGCGTGACGTCAGTGGAAAGCTCGAAAGACCGCGGGCGCCGCCGGAACCGCCACGGCACGCGGAAGCGGCACGTCCGCGCCCACAGGACCTCACCGTGCACGGGAGGCAGGATCATGGGCGACAAGGCACAGACACACCACCCCGGGGCCGCCGGCAGGGCTCTTGCGGCCGACCGGCCCGCGTCGATACGCAACGTGGTGCTGGTCGGCCCCTCGGGCTCCGGCAAGACCACCCTGGTGGAGGCCCTCGCGCTGACCGCGGGGGCGGTGAACCGGGCGGGCCGCGTGGAGGACGGCGGCACCGTCTCCGACTACGACGACATCGAGCACCGCCGGCAGCGCTCGGTCCAGCTCTCCCTGGTGCCGGTCGCCTGGGACGGCATCAAGATCAACCTCCTGGACACCCCCGGGTACGCCGACTTCGTCGGTGAGCTGCGGGCCGGCCTGCGCGCCGCGGACGCGGCCCTCTTCGTCGTCTCCGCCTCCGACGGCGTGGACGGCACGACCCGCGTGGTGTGGGAGGAGTGCGCGGCCGTCGGCATGCCCCGGGCGATCGTCGTCACGCACCTGGAGGCCGCGCGCGCGGACTTCGAGGAGATGACCCGGATCTGCGCGGAGGCCTTCGGCGGCGACGACCCCGACGCCGTCCTGCCCCTGTACCTGCCGCTGCGCGGCCCGGAGAGCCCAGAGGGGCACGCGTCCGTGACCGGGCTGGTCGGGCTGCTGTCCCGGAAGCTCTTCGACTACGCGTCCGGGGAACGCAAGGAGTCCGAGCCCGGCGCGGACCAGCTGCCGGACATCGAGGAGGCCCGCAACCGGCTCATCGAGGGGATCATCTCGGAGAGCGAGGACGAGACCCTCATGGACCGCTATCTGGCCGGCGAGCGGGTCGACACCAAGACACTGATCGAGGACCTGGAGCGGGCCGTCGCCCGCGGCAGCTTCTTTCCGGTCCTGGCCGCCGCCCCCGCCGCCGAGGGCGCCCGCCAGGGGCTCGGCACGGTGGAGCTGCTCCAACTGGTCACCGGCGGCTTCCCCACCCCGTTCGAACACCCGCTGCCCGTCGTGACCACCGTCGACGGCCGGCCGCGCGAGCTGAAGCCCTGCGACACGGACGGCCCGCTGGTCGCCGAGGTCGTCAAGACCTCCTCCGACCCCTACGTGGGCCGTGTCTCACTGGTCCGCGTCTTCTCCGGCACCCTGCGTCCCGACCAGCCCGTGCACGTCTCCGGGCACGGACTCGCCGACCGCGGCCACGAGGACCACGACGTCGAGGAGAAGGCCGGCGCCCTGTCCATGCCCTTCGGCCGCCAGCAGCGCCCGGTGACCCACGCCGTCGCCGGCGACCTGGTGTGCGTGGCCAGGCTCGGCCGCGCCGAGACCGGCGACACGCTCTCCGGCAAGGACGACCCGCTGCTGGTGGAGCCCTGGCGGATGCCGGACCCGCTGCTGCCGCTGGCCATCCGGGCGCACAGCAAGGCCGACGAGGACAAGCTGTCGCAGGGGCTGGCCCGACTGGTCGCCGAGGACCCGACCATGCGCCTGGAGCACAACCAGGACACCCACCAGGTCGTCCTGTGGTGCCTGGGCGAGGCCCACGCCGACGTCGCCCTGGAGCGGCTACGCAGCCGCTACGGCGTCCAGGTCGATGTCGTACCGCACCGGGTGTCGCTGCGCGAGACCTTCGCGGACCGGGCCGGCGCGCGCGGCCGGCACGTCAAGCAGTCCGGCGGACACGGGCAGTACGCGATCTGCGAGATCGAGGTGGAGCCGCTGCCGGGCGGCTCGGGCATCGAGTTCGTGGACAAGGTCGTCGGCGGCGCGGTGCCCCGGCAGTTCGTCCCGTCCGTCGAGAAGGGGGTGCGGGCGCAGGCCGCCAAGGGCGTCGCGGCCGGGTACCCGCTGGTCGACGTGCGGATCACGCTGGTGGACGGCAAGGCCCACTCGGTGGACTCCTCCGACGCCGCCTTCCAGACGGCGGGCGCGCTCGCGCTGCGGGCGGCCGCGGCCGAGGCGCGGATCCACCTGCTGGAACCGGTCGCCGAGGTCACCGTGCTGGTCGGCGACGACTACGTGGGCGCGGTGATGAGCGACCTGTCCGGCCGGCGGGGGCGGCTGCTGGGCACCGAACAGGTCGGTTCGGGACGGACGTTGATCCGCGCCGAGGTACCGGAGTTCGAGATCGGCCGGTACGCGGTCGACCTGCGGTCCCTCTCCCACGGCACGGCCCGCTTCGACCGGAGCTACGCCCGGCACGAGCCGATGCCGCCGCAGATCGCCGAGCGCATCCGCGAACAGGCCGGGGACGACGGGTAGTCGGACCCCGGTGGCGCGGGCGGGCGGCTTCGGCCGTCCGCCCGCGGGCTGTCGGTGGCGGCGGATACGCTGATCACCGGAGCGCTTCGGGCCGCGGCCGTCCGGCAATCGCCGGGCGGCGGCACGACGATCGGTCCAACAGGTGTGCGGGGCAGGGAAGTCGGGAAGGCCGCAGGAGCGACACCGGCGGCGATGGGGGCGGGAATGTCGTTTGGAACGGAGTGGGACGGGCCCCAGGTGCCCGTCTCGGGCGACGAGGGGCAGGCGGCGACCTCCGCGCTGGCGTCCGCGGTGTACCGGGACAGTCCGGTCGAGGAGATCAAGAAGGCTGACAACGAGTGGCACCAGTCGACCGTGAAGGCCGGCAGGATGAGGATGTTCCGGCCGAATCTCGGTGAGGCCTTCTCCCGGGCCCTGGTGGACCGGATGCTCGCCCCCGGCCGCGCGCCGCTCATCCAGTCCTTCGGCTCCGAGCCCCAGTTCGTCGTGGAGCACGCGCTGGCGGCCAACAACATCCGCCGGGAGCGCGACAACCGCCTCACGGTCGTCACCGTCGTGAGCGGCCTGCTCTTCCTGCCCGGGATGCTCTGCTGGCTGCTCGTCTTCCAGCTGCGCGGGCTCGTCGTCCGGCGGGACGACCGGCGGGCCGGGACGCTGGCCACCGTGCTGCTGCTGGGCGTCGGCATACTCGCCGCGCTGTTCCTGGTCAAGATGCCGTTCTCCGGCTTCTGGGCGTGGTACGCCCGCGCGTCCGTCGTCGCCCCCGTCCTCGGCTGGTTCTGGGCCAAGCGGATCTGCGAGCAGACCGCCCAGGACCTGCGGGGCCGCTGGGCGGGGCTGCTGTCCGGCAGCAGTGTCGGCGCCAAGGTCCCCGAGGCCGTGCCCCGCGCCCCCGGCCAGACCGCCGCCGAGGACCTGCGGCAGTCCCTGGCCAGGCTCCGGGCGGAGCAGCGGTCCAACTCCGTCTTCTACGCCGGCCCCAAGGGCATACTCGGCATGGGCACCCGGTGGGGCGCCTGGCAGCTCGCCGAGGAACTGGTGCCCGCCGACCCCACCCGGGAGATCCACCCCTTCCGCAGCTGGGACGTGATACGCGCGATCCACGACCAGCTGGCCATGCTGGAGCGCGGCCCGCTGAACACCGGCGGCTTCCCGAAGCCGTCGGTACGGCACTGGATCGTCACGCCGATCGGCGAGAAGGCCACGGCCGTCTCCCGCCCCGAGGGCACCGACGTCGAGGCCTTCCAGATCAAACCGCACGCCATACAGGACATCTGCAACAAGCAGCAGTTCGGCAGCGGTGACCGGCACTATCTGGGCGTGCAGTGGACGCTGTGGGACGGGCAGCTCGTCATCACGATGCTGATCACCGTCACGGTGCTGCACGAGACCCTGCGCATCGAGGTGACGGGGCATGCGCTGGGTCCGGTGAACTCCCTGTTCACGGCCAAGCCGGAGGCGCCGGCCAAGGAGGTCACGAAGTCCTTCAAGCCCTGGGAGACCCGCACGGTCAAGCTGCCCCTGGTCGGCACCGACGAGGTCGTGCGGCTCGCCGTGCGCGCGCCCCTGACGTGGTATCCGCCGCTGCTGAAGTGGCTCGGCGGTTCCCTCGGCCTGCCCGAGCCGTTCGGCCTGCGGCACGCCTGGGCCGACCAGCCCTGGCGGCACCGCTTCATGGCCGACGACGCCCTGCGCGCGGCGACCCCGGTGCTGCGGGTCGTGCACTCGGCCGCGCTCAGGGTGCTGCGGGAGAACGGCGTGGACACCGAGAAGTTCGGTGCCCGTTCGGCGTTCCTCAGCGGCAACGTCCAGGACCCGGCGCCCCGCAAGGCCGACCTGTACGACGCGTAGCCGGGCGGCGACCCGGCCGGGGCCGGCGGGTCAGCCGGCCGGCCAGGCCTCCGCCAGCATCCCGCGGGTGTCGGCGAGCAGCTGCGGCAGCACCCTCGTGTGGCCCACGACCGGCATGAAGTTGGTGTCGCCGCCCCAGCGCGGCACGATGTGCTGGTGCAGGTGGGCGGCGATGCCGGCGCCCGCCACCGCGCCCTGGTTCATGCCGATGTTGAACCCGTGCGCGCCGGACGCCGTGCGCAGAGCCGTCATCGCCTGCTTGGTCAGCTCCGCCAGCTCGACGGTCTCCGCCGGGGTCAGGTCGGTGTAGTCGGCGACGTGCCGGTACGGCACGGTCATGAGGTGACCGCCGGTGTACGGGTACAGGTTGAGGACGGCGTACACGTGCTCTCCGCGCCGGACGACGAGCCCGTCCTCGTCCGACTTCGCCGGGATCGAGCAGAAGGGACAGCCGTCGTCGGCCCCTGGACCGCTCGGCTTGTTCTCGCCCTGGATGTAGGCCATCCGGTGGGGCGTCCACAGGCGCTGGAACGCGTCCTGCGTCCCCACTCCGATCTGCTGCTCCGGCTCACTCGTCATGCTAGGCAGCATATGGCTTCGCCCGATACCGGCGTGTCGCCGGGGGACCCCGGCCGCCGTCTCCGGCCAAGCTTGCCCGGTGGACGACGACACCCCCCTGGCCCGCTGGGAGCAGCGCTCCGAGATCCCCTTGTTCGTGGCGTCGCTGGTCTTCATGGCCGCCTATGCCACCCGGGTCCTGGCCGTGAGCCTGCCGTGGGGGTGGCGGAACCTGTGCGGGGTCGCGATGCTCGTGCTCTGGGTGCTGTTCGCCGTCGACTACGCGGTGCGCTGGCGGCTCGGCGGGCAGCGCTTCCTGCGCTTCGCCAGCACGCACGTCCTGCACACGGCGGTGGTGGTGCTGCCGTTGCTGCGCCCGCTGCGGATCGTCCCGCTGTACGACGTCATCCAGCGCCGGCAGGGGGAGCCCCGGCTGTCCCTGTACGCGCGTGTCATCGCGTACGCCAGCCTGTCCACGCTGCTGCTCGGTCTCGCCGGCGCCCTCGCGGTCTATCAGCAGGAACGCGGTGCGCCCGGCAGCACCATGCGCACCTTCGGGGACGCCGTGTGGTGGGCCGCCTCGACCCTCAGCACGGTCGGCTACGGCGACATCACACCGGTGACCCCGCTCGGCCGGGTGATCGCGACCGGGATGATGGCCTGCGGGCTGGGGCTGCTCGGCGCGGTGACGGGTTCGTTCTCGTCCTGGCTGATGCAGACCTTCACCCGGGAGGGCGACGACCGGCCCCCGGGGAGGTGATCTCCCCGGGGGCCGGGCCGGTTCCTACGGCCGTATGTAGGGGCGGGTCATGATCTCCATGTTGTGGCCGTCCGGGTCGTCGAAGTAGGCGCCACGTCCGCCGAACAGCCGGTTGATCCGGCCGGGTTCGGTGTGGTGGGGGTCGGCGTAGTAGGTGACCCCCACCGTCTCCAGGCGGGCGATCATGGTGTCGAACCGGTCGTCGGGCACGAGGAACGCGTAGTGCTGCGGCTGGATCGGTTCGTCGCGCTTCTCGTAGTAGTCGAGTGTCACGCCGTTGCCCAGGTCGACGGGCAGGAACGGCCCGAAGGGCGCGCCCACCTCCAGCCCCAGGACCGCCGCGAGGAAACCGGCCGACAGTTGTCGGTCCGTGGCGTAGACGGCGGTGTGGTTCAGCTGGACGGTGGCCGGTGATCCGGCGTGGGGACGGCTCGGCTGCTCAGGTGTCATACGGGATGGCTCCGGGTCTCGTATCCGCTGTGGCGCGCCGCGTACGGCGCTGGGAAGGGAGGACGCGGAGGAACGGCGGAGCTCTCGCCCGCCTCGTGCTCACGCCGAGGCCGGGTGCCCCACTCGTGCATGGCCCATGGCCGACCCGGCAGTCACCCGAGCGACCCTAGCGCCGCTCCGTGCGTCACGGCAACGCCGGCGGTCCGTCGGCCGGGAGGCCGCCGGCCTGCGGCGACACCGGAGCGCGCGCCAAGCGCAACCCGGACACGGCGCCGGCCGCCACGACCCACGACGGGTCGTGACGGCCGGCGTCACGCTCGCTCCCGGGATCTCCCGGGCCCCGGGGGGGGATCAGACCTGGGTCCGCTCCTCCACGACCTTCACGATCTTGGCGATGGCCTCGTCGAACGGGATGCCGTTCTCCTGCGATCCGTCCCGGTAGCGGAAGGAGACGGTCCCGGCGTTCATGTCCTCGTCACCGACGATGACCATGAACGGGACCTTCTGCTTCTGGGCCGTCCTGATCTTCTTCTGCATGCGGTCCGAGGAGGAGTCCACCTCGACGCGCAGCCCCTTCTTCCTGGCCGCGGCGGCGAAGTCGGCCAGGTACCCGACGTGCGCGTCGCCGACCGGGATGCCGATCGCCTGGACGGGGGCCAGCCAGGCCGGGAAGGCGCCCGCGTAGTGCTCGAGGAGCACCGCGAAGAACCGCTCGATGCTGCCGAACAGGGCCCGGTGGATCATCACCGGACGCTGCTTGGAGCCGTCCGGGCCGGTGTACTCCAGGTTGAAGCGCTCGGGCAGGTTGAAGTCGAGCTGGATGGTCGACATCTGCCAGGTGCGGCCGATCGCGTCCTTGGCCTGGACGGAGATCTTCGGGCCGTAGAAGGCGGCGCCGCCCGGGTCGGGTACCAGGGGCAGGCCCTGCTTCTCGGCGACCTGGCGCAGGGTCTCGGTCGCCTCCGCCCAGGCCTCGTCGGAGCCGACGAACTTCTCCGGGTCCTTGGTGGACAGCTCCAGGTAGAAGTCGGTCAGGCCGTAGTCGCGCAGCAGGTTCAGCACGAAGGTGAGCGTGCTGTCCAGCTCGTCGGACATCTGCTCACGGGTGCAGTAGATGTGCGCGTCGTCCTGGGTGAAGCCGCGGGCCCGGGTGAGGCCGTGCACGACACCGGACTTCTCGTACCGGTACACGGTCCCGAACTCGAAGAGACGCAGGGGCAGTTCACGGTACGAACGGCCGCGCGCGTCGAAGATCAGGTTGTGCATCGGGCAGTTCATGGGCTTGAGGTAGTAGTCCACGCCCTCGTCGAGCTGCATGGGCGGGTACATGCCGTCGGCGTACCAGTCCAGGTGGCCCGAGGTCTCGAAGAGCTTCCCCTTCGTCGCGTGCGGGGTGTAGACGAACTCGTAGCCCTCCTCCTCGTGGCGGCGCCGCGAGTAGTCCTCCATGACCCGGCGGATGATGCCGCCCCGGGGGTGGAAGACGGCGAGGCCGGAGCCGATCTGCTCGGGGATGGAGAAGAGGTCCAGCTCGCTGCCGAGCTTGCGGTGGTCGCGCTTCTCGGCCTCGGCGAGGAACTCCAGGTGCGCCTTCAGCTCGTCCTTGGACGGCCAGGCGGTGCCGTAGATGCGCTGGAGCATCGGGTTCTTCTCGCTGCCGCGCCAGTAGGCGGCGGCGTTGCGCATCAGCTTGAACGCCGGGATCAGCCGGGTCGAGGGCAGGTGCGGGCCGCGGCAGAGGTCCTTCCAGCACAGCTCGCCGGTCTTGGGGTCCAGGTTGTCGTAGATCGTCAGCTCGCCGGCGCCGACCTCGACGTCCGCGCCGTCGTCGTGCGACGCCGAGCCCTTGAGGCCGATCAGCTCCAGCTTGTACGGCTCGGAGGCCAGCTCCGCGCGGGCCGCCTCGTCGGTGACGACACGGCGGGCGAACTTCTGCCCGCGCTTCTGGATCTCCTGCATCTTCTTCTCGACGGCCTTGAGGTCCTCGGGCGTGAACGGCTTCTCGACGTCGAAGTCGTAGTAGAAGCCGTCCTTCACGGGCGGGCCGATGCCCAGCTTGGCCTCGGGGAACAGTTCCTGCACCGCCTGCGCCATGACGTGCGCGGTGGAGTGGCGCAGGATGTTCAGGCCGTCCTCGGAGGAGATCTCGACGCCTTCGACCTCGTCGCCGTCGGACAGCTCCCACGCGAGGTCCCGCAGCTCGCCGCCGACGCGCGCGGCGATCACGGAGCGCTCGCCCGCGAAGAGGTCGGCGGCCGTAGTGCCCGTCGTCACCACGCGTTCTTCCCGCTCGGAATCGCGTTGGATGATCACACGGACGTCTGACACCGGTCTCTCCTGACTGAAGGGTGATGCGGCGCCGTACGAGGAGCGCGCGCTCAGCGAATCGTACCGACCCGAGGCCACCGGTCGCGAAACGGTTACCGTCACCCCTGTGCCCCGTACGCCTCCTCGTCCGGCTCGTCGCACGTCCCGTCGAAGCAGCCGAGGTTCTCGTGGAGGGACTTCAGCAGCCGGTCGCGTTCGGCGTCGTCGACCTGCACCGGGACGACCCCGCGGGCGCCGGTGAGCCGGCGGAAGCCGCCGCGCCGCTCCAGCCGGCCGTGCACGCGCACGGGGAGCCCGGCGAGGTGGGCGTGGCCGGCGACGCGGTAGTCCTCCTCCTCCAGGGCGACGCGCAGGTGCGGGACCTCCGCGCCGGCGAGGACGCGCAGCCGCACGGTGCCCCGGCCGCCGGGCCCGGAGCGGCCCATGCGGACGACGGCGCCGGTGACGCTGACCGGGACGGACGGTTCCGCGCGGAGGTAGCGGGCGGCGGCCTCGCGCAGCACGGGCAGGTCACCGGGCGAGAACTCCACGGGTTCGCCGGAGGCGGCGCAGCCGTCCGGGACGCCGGCGCCGGGTGCCCAGGCGACGGCGACGCGGGCGCCCTCGGTGCCGGTCACGAAGGTGGACAGCGCCTCGGCCAGCTCGTGGCTGACGCCGGCCGCGACGGCGCCGTCGAAGGCGTCCGTGCCGCCGGTGGCCCGCTGGTAGTCGATGGCCTCGCGGGCGGCGTGCAGGGCCTGGTGGAGGCGGACTGACAGGGCGCGTCCGGCGGGGACGGGCACGAAGGCGGTGAGGGCGCGGCCCTCGGTGACGTCGCCGACGAGCACGGGGCGCACGAGGGCGGCGGCGGACCCGCGGTGGCGGGCGCCGTGGTAGCCGGCGGGCGCGCGGGTGGCGAGCGCCGCGGCGAGCAGCATCCGGCGGGCGGCGCCGCGCAGATGCGCGTCGGCGGTCCAGGGCGCGGCCCCGGCGGGTCCGGCCGGGGTGTCGCGCCACCAGCGGACCTCGTCGCTGGGCACGGCGAGGCAGAGCAGCACCTCGCGGGCGGAGGGGGTGCCGCTGCGGGCGAGGGCTTCGAGGGCCTCGCCGAGCAGGTCGTCGCTGTCGGGGAAGGCGCGGCTCTCCGGCACGAGCAGGCTGGTCGCGGCGGCGCCCGGCCCGGGCGGGGTCCAGCGGCCGTAGCGTCCGACCGCTCCCCCGCGCCGCGTCCAGCCGTGCCGGTGCAGCAGGGCGCCGAGCACGGCGGGGTCGACGTCGGCGGGCGGCGGCGCGGGCGGCCCCGGGACCTCCCGGAATTCCGGCCGGATCCGCCGTACCGGCTCCTCGGGGGGACGGTTCCTCATGGTCTGCCTCCCGTCCCGATCCGCGCCATGATCGCGCAGAGCGCCCGGTCGTCGAAGATGCGCGAGGTCGGTATCCGCACGGTGGTCCGGTGCCGGCCGGTGACGGGGTGGCCGGCGAGGTTGACCCAGTAGCAGCAGTGCCGTAGTTCGAGCCGTTCGTGGCCGGCGCGCAGCCAGTCGTCCGGGGAGCGCGGGACGAGCATGACGACCAGGATCTTGTGGACCGTCACGGGTGTGCGGGCCAGTTTGCGCAGGTGGGCGTTGTCGAGGGTGAAGGAGAAGGACGGGCCCGGGGGGTCGGGTGCGACCTGGTAGGTGGCTTTCAGCTGCACCTTGACGGTGACCTCGTCGTCGACCGTGTGGCCCGGCGCGCTGTGGCTGACGTGCCAGTCGATGCCGTTGTCGGGGAAGGGCTGGGACAGCGAGCAACCGGCCGCGGCGGCGACCGCGTGCAGATAGCCGACCTGCAACGTCTCCATGCAGGCGGTGGTGGCGAGCGTGCCGCGGAGGGTGCCCGGGCGGTCGGGCAGCAACCCGCCCCGCTCGGGCTGTGCTACGGCCATGACCAACAGCCCTCCCAGCCCGGTGTTCTCCTGCGGCGGGCCGCTGAACTGCAAAGACCCGTACTCCTGTTGTCTCCTTCCGGCGTACGGCGCAAACAGCCCGGGTATCACCGAACCGGACAGGGGACGGTGCGTCATCTGTCGCGGGAGAACGAGGAGTTGGGTGGGTATGACGACCTGGTACGAGGGGGCGCTGGCCGCCTTCGACACGGAGACGACGGGCGTGGACGTCGAGACCGACCGGATCGTGTCGGCCGCCGTCGTCGTCCAGGACGCGCCGGGGACCCGGCCCCGGGTGTCCCGTTGGCTGGTGAACCCGGGGGTGCCGGTGCCGGAGGCGGCGACGGCGGTGCACGGCCTGACGGAGGACCACCTGCACCGCAACGGGCGGTGGCCGGCGCCGGTGATGTACGAGATAGCCGAGCAGCTGGCCGAGCACGCGGCGCTGGGCCGGCCGCTGGTGGTGATGAACGCGCCGTTCGACCTGACGCTGCTGGACCGGGAGCTGCGCCGGCACCGGGCGTCGTCGCTGGACCGCTGGTTCGAGTCGGTGCCGCTGCGGGTGCTGGACCCGCGGGTGCTGGACAAGCACCTGGACCGGTACCGCAAGGGCCGCCGGACGCTGACCGACCTGTGCGCGCACTACGACGTGCCGCTCCAGGACGCGCACGACGCGGCGGCCGACGCCCTGGCCGCGCTGGACGTGGTCCGGGCGGTGGGCCGGCGTTTCGCGGCCCGGCTGGACCGGCTGTCCCCGACCGAGCTGCACGCGCTCCAGACCAACTGGCACGCGGCCCAGGCTCGGGGGTTGCAGGCGTGGTTCGCGCGCAGCGGCTCCGAGGAGACGGTCTGCACGGACTGGCCGCTGCGGCCGGAACTGCCCGCGGCGGCGTAGTCACGGGGTGCGGCGGGAGGGGCCGGGGTACGCGAAGAGCCGGTCCGCTGCTGCGGACCGGCTCTCTCCCGGTGGGCGATACTGGGTTCGAACCAGTGACCTCTTCGGTGTGAACGAAGCGCTCTCCCACTGAGCTAATCGCCCGGGAACGCACTGAACAATACAGGCCCGGGCGCCCTTCGTTCAAACCGCCCCCAGGTACCGCCGCAGTCCCCGGCGTCCGGCGCGCAACATCAGCCGGTGGTTGGCGCGGAAGACGGGCCGCCCGGGCACGGCGAGCAGCCTGAGCAGGGGTTTGCGGACGTCGACCTCCTGGTCGTAGCGGGCGAGCGTGCCGGAGCCATGGGCGGTGACCGTCCAGCGCGCCCAGCCGTCCATGTCGCCGGAGAGGGCGACCTCCAGGACGCCGGCCGAGGGGTCACGGCGGGTCTCCCGGACGGTGAGGGTGATGCCGTACGGCAGCACGGACCGGACGGTGATCTCGCCGGTGCGGCCGTCCCGCCGGGTCACGGCCCGCACCTGCGGCCACCAGCGGGGGTAGTCCTCGGGGCGCTCCAGCGCCGCGTACACCGCGGCCGGCGGGGCGGGCAGGGGCCACAGGCTGCGGAAGCGGTAGTGGTTCCAGTCCATGCGGTGAGTGTGCCCGCGGCGGCTGCGCGCACCGGGGGCCGCACACTTCCCCTGTCGGCGCGGCGGACTGACAGAAAGTCAGATCACCGGTTTTGTTCGCCGCGATCGCCTATCGAGGGGAATTCCGCGTTTGTCGTACTTGCGAGAGAAAGTGACGGGCTTTTAGAGAATAGGCGTGGTAATCCCGTCGACGGCCCGCGTCCCGGGGCCGACCCAATGGACTCGTACGTCCGAAAAACGGTCTTGACCCCGGCCTCCGGGGCGCCCTTCCCGAGCGGGGCGGAGTCCCGGACGATCTTCCGATCCACCCCTCGACGGCCAAGAGGAGTAACGGATGGTGACCGTCCTGTTTCCGTCCGGAAGGGTGGGCCGTCCGGCGTCACCGTGACCGGCGGGCCGCCGCGAGGGGGTACACGTCGACGGCCCACCTGCTCGTCGCAGATGGGCCGTCGGTCCGGGTGGGCGATACTGGGTTCGAACCAGTGACCTCTTCGGTGTGAACGAAGCGCTCTCCCACTGAGCTAATCGCCCGGGCGCAGGAAGAACATTACCCCAAGTCAGGGGGTGCTTCCGACCTCGGCACGGGGCGGCGGGGCGGTCGGCCCCGCCACCGCGTCACTGGTCCTTGATCTTCCACGGCATGACGGCGCCGAACTTCCACAGGTAGAACCCGGCGAGCACTCCGATGATCACCAGGCCGACGACCGTGAGGGCGATGTTGCGGCGCCGGACCTTCGGGTCCAGGGCCCGCTGGGCGGCCTCGGTGACCTTGCGCTTGGTCCAGCGGAGCACGAGCTGGGCCCAGACGAACTCGGTCGCCCAGATCGCCATGCCGCCGAAGATCACCACCCAGCCGGGACCCGGCAGGGGCAGCATGACGATGCCGGCGGCGACGACCGCCAGCCCGATCACGAAGACGCCGACCTGCCAGCTCAGGTGCAGGAGCCGGCGCTCCCGGACGTATTCGGGCGCCCGGGAGCCGAGCCCCCGGTCGGCCCCTTCCTCGCCCACGTGCCCGTCCGCCTTCGCCTCGTCCACCACCGCGACCTCGCCCAGGTCGTCACTCCCCGTATTCATACAGACAAACCCTACCGTAGGGAATCGATCACCGGAATGGTCCGCATCCGGTACGAGTTCTCCGCCGGACGAGTTACGTAAACCCATGCAAAACCCTCAGAGGGGTTTACAACGGCACCGTAGGTGGCATGTCGATTTCGCCGACGTGCGAATCCCCGAGCGCACACTGAGCGAAAGGCCCTGGCGCTTATGAACACCACGGTCAGCTGCGAGCTGCACCTGCGCCTCGTTGTGTCGAGCGAGTCCTCCCTGCCTGTCCCCGCAGGCCTGCGGTACGACACGGCCGACCCCTACGCCGTGCACGCCACCTTCCACACCGGAGCCGAGGAGACCGTCGAGTGGGTGTTCGCCCGCGACCTCCTCGCCGAGGGGCTGCACCGGCCCACCGGCACCGGAGACGTCCGCGTCTGGCCATCGCGCAGTCATGGTCAGGGCGTCGTGTGCATCGCCCTCAGCTCCCCCGAGGGGGAGGCCCTGCTCGAGGCCCCGGCGCGGGCCCTCGAGTCCTTCCTGAAGCGAACCGACGCCGCCGTGCCGCCCGGCACGGAGCACCGGCACTTCGATCTTGACCAGGAGCTGTCGCACATCCTGGCGGAGAGCTAGGTCCTAGGTCGCGGCCCCTCGAAGCAGCCCGGTGCCGTCCACTCGGGGAGACGGCTCGGGCCAAGACAACCGCATACGGCACAGGCCGGCGCCGTCACCGCGAGCGATCGCGGGGACGGCGCCGGCCTGTGCCCGCCGGTCGTCCCCGCCACGGGCGGCCCGGCACCTCGGAGGGCGCGGAGCCCGGCCTTCCGCGGCCGACAGGAGCGGCCGGGGGTGCGCCGGGCGCGGTTGTCGCTACCATCGGCCAGCATCGGCGGGCGTCTCCGCCCGACCCCCAGGCCAGGGAGCGAAACGTGCTGATCACCCACGACACCCGGTGCGCGCTCGACACCGTGGTGGATCTGGTGAACTCCGCGCCGGAGGAGGACGCGGCGGACGGGCTGCCCGACCTGCGGGCTCTCGAGGAGTTCGTACGGAACCACCAGATCAGCGATGTCGGCGTGCTGTCGGAGTTCGACCTCTCCGCGGTGCGCCGGATCCGGGGGCGGTTCGCGTCGGTCTTCGCGGCCCCCGATGCCCGCTCCGCGGCCACGCTGATCAACGAACTGGTCGCCGCGGCGGGCACCACCCCCCGCCTGACGGACCACGACGGCTACGACTGGCACGTGCACTACTTCGCGCCGGGCGCCTCGGTCGCCGACCATCTCGCCGCCGACTGCGGGATGGCGCTCGCCTTCTTCGTGGTCGCCGGTGAGCAGGAACGCCTGCGGCGCTGTGAGGCACCGGACTGCCGGCGGGCCTTCGTCGACCTCTCCCGCAACCGCTCGCGCCGCTACTGCGACAGCCGGACCTGCGGGAACCGGCTGCATGTCGCCGCCTACCGGGCCAGGCGCAAGGAGGCGACCGGCTGACCGGAGGGGACGGACGGCGACCGGTGCGACGTCGGTCCCGGCGGGTGGCGCCGGGACGGACGTGTACGGCTCACAGCAACAGCAGGTCGTGCAGCGCAGCCATGAGGAGCAGACACCCGATCACCGCAAGGAAGATCATCAGCGGTGGCTGGGAAAGGGCGAAGAGGCATCCGCGCGGCTCGTCCTTCGGCGGCGCGGCCTCGCTCTGTGGGGGTGTGTCCAGCATCTCGCGGCAGATCATGGCGCACGCGGGACCCGGTAGGCGATCACCGGCCAGGGATCTTGCGGGAGTTCACCGAATGCCGCGAGGTCTCGTTCGGCTCGTGATCGTTTCCGGACGCCCCCGGACCCACTGTGTCGTTTCAGCGAGTCATGTGACTGTCATATGCCGTGCTTCTTGAGGATGGCCTCGATGTCGCTGAAGTCGTCCCCCTGACCGGTCTTCCGCGGTGCCGCGGCCGGCCGGGACTCGGGGCGGTCGGCCCGGCCCCGGGCGAGGGAGGGCGCCGAGGCCTCCGGGGCCACCGCGTCCGCTCCGGCCTGCCGCGCCGCTCCGCGCCCGGCACCGGCGCCCGCACGCCGGCGCTCCACGGCACGGGTGGCGGCGAACAGCAGCCAGGCCGCGCCCAGCAGGCCGAAGCCCGCCCACGCGGTGGGGCTCAGCGCGGTGCCGGCGAGCCAGCCGACGACCCCGGTCAGCACGAGGCCGACCGGCACGAGGGAGTAGGCCGCGAGGCGGGCCGCGGCGAGATAGCGCTTGCGGTAGGCCGTGACCACCGCGATGCCCAGGCCCGCCGCGGACGCGGCGGAGCAGACGGTCTCGGCAATCATCCGGTCCTCCTGGCAGGGCTGGTTCGTCCCCTCCATCCTGCACCGCCGCGACCCCGCGGTGCCATGCCCGGGGCACACATCAGGGACATCTCCGGGTCGGCTCCTCCCGGGGTGCCGGTCCCCGGTCCCCGCGGCCACCGCCCGGCCCGCCCCGGCCGGTGCCTCGGTGCCCCGATGTCCCGGTTGGGTCGCCCCGGTCCCGCCTGGGAGACTGGGGCGCATGAGCGACTCCTCACCCGTACGCACCGACACCGTCGTCCTCGACGTCTGGTGCGAACTCCAGTGCCCCGACTGCCGCGGCGCCCTCGACGACGTCCGCGCCCTGCGCGCCCGCTACGGCGACCGGCTGGAGCTGCGTCTGCGGCACTTCCCCCTGGAGAAGCACCGGCACGCCTTCGCCGCCGCCCAGGCCGCCGAGGAGGCGCTGGAGCAGGGCAAGGGCTGGCCGTACGTGGAGGCCGTGCTGGAGCGGGTGGAGGAGCTGGACCGCGGGGGCGAGTCCTTCCTCGTCGAGGTGGCCCGGGAACTGGGGCTGGACGCCGAGGAGTTCGACACCGCGCTGATCGACGGCCGGCACATCCTGGCCGTCGACGCCGATCAGGCCGAGGGCAAGGCCATCGGCGTGACCGGCACCCCCACGTACGTGATCGGCGGCGAACGCCTCGACGGCGGCAAGAGCCAGGAGGGGCTGCGCGAGCGGGTGGCGGACATCGCGGACCGGCTGCTGGCCGGCGGAACGGCCTGAGGACCGGGCCCCGGGCCGCCCTCCGCCGTGCCCGGCGATCCTCCGCCGTGCCCGGCCGTCGTCCGGGGCGCTCCGGCCGTCCCCGCCGTGCCGCAGCCGTCCTCCGGGGCGCTCCGCAGGACGGTCCCGGTCCGGCTCCGGCGCCCGGCTCGGCTACAGCAGGGGCTTGGCCAGGGAGTGGGTCACCGGCCGGTAGCCCAGTGACGCGTACAGGCGCTCGGCCGGGGTGTTGCCCGCGAACACGTTGAGGCCGAGGACCGGCAGCCCGGCCTCGATCGCCTGGCGTTCCGCGAGCAGCATGAGCGTCCGGCCGTGCCCCCGGCCGCGGTGGGACGGGTCCGTCTCGACGTCGAAGACGAACGCCCCGTCCTCCCTGAGGGCCAGCCACAGGATGCCCACCCGGCCGCCCTCGTGCTCCAGCACGCTGAAGAGCACGCCGTCGGTCGCGAGGCCGTGCGGCAGCAGCCGCCTGTGGTCGTCGCGGGCCTTGGCACGGGCCGCGGCCTCGGGGACGCCGCGCTCGCTCCACGTGCGCGCGTACCGCTCGCTCTCCGTCTCCCGCCAGGCGTCGAACTCGGCCTCGGTCATGGGCCGCGCCCGGTCGCCCGCCGGCAGTACGGGCGGGACGGTGCCGAGGCGCTTCTCCATGCGGCGGTTGCGCGGGGTGTACCCGAGGGCCCGGAACAGGCGCAGCCCGGCGTCCGCCGTGGCCGGCACGGTGGTCTCGATCTGGGTACAGCCCCAGCCGCGCGCCACCTCCTCCGCGGCGAGGGCTGCCACCGTGCCCCGGCCGCGCCGCCGGTCGGGCTCGTCGATCCGCAGCTCGACGACGCGGGCCACCGAGTCGCCGAGGTCCGGTGAGGTGCCGAGACGGACGTCGCCGACGGGACGGCTGTTGACGCACACCTGGTAGCGGCGTGAACGGGTGCCGTCGGCGTGCTCCTGGAGCGGCTCGACCGGCCGCAGGGTCGTGGTCATCACAGCTGTTCTACCCGCGACGGCCCCGCCTGGTCAGCCCGTCGGCAGGACCTGGGGGTCGAGGTCGTGTCCGGACCGCTCCTCGAAGATCCGCATGGCCTTGGCGGTCACCGGGCCCGGGGTGCCGGGCAGTTCGCGGTCGTCGATCCGGTGCACGGCCTGCACGTCCCGCAGGGTGGAGGTCAGGAAGACCTCGTCCGCACGCCGTACGACGTCCAGCGGCAGGTCCGTCTCCCTGGCGCCCGTCCACTCGACGGTCAGGGCGCGGGTGATGCCGGGCAGGCAGCCGGAGGCGACCGGCGGGGTGTGGATCTCGCCGTCGAGGACGACGAAGACGTTGGACCCGGTGCCCTCGCAGAGCTGCCCGACCGTGTTGGCGAAGAGCGCCTCGGAGGCGCCGTGCCGGTGGGCACGGGCCAGGGCGACGACGTTCTCGGCGTACGAGGTGGTCTTCAGGCCGGTGAGGGCGCCGCGCTCGTTACGGGTCCACGGGACGGTGATCACCGCGGTGGTGTCCGGCCGGCGGGTGACCTCGCCGAGGGCGACGACGAGGGTCGGCCCGTGCGCGCCGCGGTCGGAGCCGAGCGGGCCGTGGCCGCCGGTGTAGGTGATCCGCAGCCGGCCGAGCGGCATCGGGTTGGCCGCGAGCACCGCCGCGCACGCCTCGCGGACCTCGTCGTGGGCCGGGTCGGGCAGGCCGAGGCCGCGGGCGGAGCGGGTGAGCCGGTCGAGGTGCCGGGTGAGCGCGAACGGCCTGCCGTCGACCGCCTTCACGGTCTCGAAGACGCCGTCGCCGACGGTCAGCCCGTGGTCGAAGACGGAGACCCGGGCGGTGTCCGCGTCCCGCAGCCCGCCGTCCAGCCAGATCCTCATGCGAACGCCCTTTCCGTGTCCTCGTACGATCCCGACGCCACCGCCAGCAGCCGGGACGCCTTCAGTTCGGTCTCCTGCCACTCCCTGTCGGGGTCGGAGCCCCAGGTGATGCCGGCGCCGGTGCCGAAGCGCAGGGTGGTGGCCCCGGCCCGGTCGATCCAGAAGCTGCGGATGCCCACGGCCAGCTCGCCCGTGCCCCGGTCGGCGTCGACCCAGCCGATCCCGCCGCAGTACGGGCCGCGCGGTGCCGTCTCCAGCGCGGCGATGATCCCCAGGGCGCTCGGTTTCGGCGCGCCGGTGACCGAGCCGGGCGGGAAGGCGGCGGCGAGCAGTTCCGGCCAGCCGGCGTCCTCGCGCAGCTCGCCGCGCACGGTGGAGACGAGGTGGACGAGGCCCGGGTGCTTCTCCACGGCGCAGAGGTCGGGGACGGTCACGCTGCCGGGCTCGCAGATCCGCCCGATGTCGTTGCGGACCAGGTCCACGATCATCACGTTCTCCGCCCGGTCCTTCTCCGTGAGGTCCGCCTCGGTGCGCCCGGTGCCCTTGATCGGGCCCGACTCGACGATGCGGCCGGCGCGGCGCAGGAACAGCTCCGGCGAGGCGGTGGCGATCTCCACACCGTGCTCCGGCAGCCGGATCGTGCCCGCGTACGGGGCCGGGTTGCCGCGGGCCAGCAGGGCCGTCAGGGCGTCGACGTCGGTGTCCGGGGCGACGGGTGCGCCGAGCACCCGGCAGAGGTTGACCTGGTAGACGTCGCCGGCCGCGATGTGCTCGCGGATGGCGCGGACGGCCGTCGTGTACGCGGCCCGGTCCAGGGAGGACGTCCAGTGGTCCGGCGCCGGCCCCCGCCAGGCGCCCGGCACCGGCGCGGGCACCGGTTCCTCGCGCACGTCCGCGAAGCGGGCGCAGGTCAGCCGGCCCTCGAAGTCGGCGCACACGGCCCAGAAGCCGGCGGAGTCCAGGGCGGCCGGATCGCTGGTGACGTCGAGGAGGCCGGTGGCGACGCGGTCGCCGAAGCGGGCGAGCGGAGGGTGGTGAGGCACGTGGTCGAGTCTAGGACGGGTGTCCGGAAGGCGGCCCGGGGATGTCCCGGAGGGGGCCACGACCGGCGGCTCCGGGGAGCGCACCGCAGCACGCTGCGCAAACGCGTTTTTGTGCTGGCCCGGGAATCCGCTAGAGTTCAACACGTCGCCGGGACGCGCAAGCGCACCGAAACGACAGGCGGACGTAGCTCAGTTGGTAGAGCGCAACCTTGCCAAGGTTGAGGTCGCGAGTTCGAGCCTCGTCGTCCGCTCGAAGGAAGAAGGGGTCGTCCCGATCCCCTACACTCCTGGTGGAGTGGCCGAGAGGCGAGGCAACGGCCTGCAAAGCCGTCTACACGGGTTCAAATCCCGTCTCCACCTCCAAGGACGATTAGCTCAGCGGGAGAGCGCTTCCCTGACACGGAAGAGGTCACTGGTTCAATCCCAGTATCGTCCACTGGATCCGCCGGTACGCACGGCATGATCCGTCCCGCGCGATTAGCTCAGCGGGAGAGCGCTTCCCTGACACGGAAGAGGTCACTGGTTCAATCCCAGTATCGCGCACTGTCTGTGACCCGCGGGTCACGGTTCCCGGACGATTAGCTCAGCGGGAGAGCGCTTCCCTGACACGGAAGAGGTCACTGGTTCAATCCCAGTATCGTCCACACCGCAGGAAGCCCCCAGCCGTCTCGTACGGCCGGGGGCTTCTTCGTGCGCTCAGCTGGAGAAGAGCATGTGACCGAAGCTCTTGTGACGGTGGTGCCCGTGGCCACCACCGTGATGACCGCCGTGGTGGCCACCGTGCGGCGCGCCCCAGGCGGGGGCGGGCGGGGCCGGGTACGGCTGCGGTGCCGGCGGGGGCGGCGGAGCGGGCTGGGACCACTGGCCCTCCAGCCGGGTCAGCGCCTCCAGCTCGCCGTAGTCGAGGAAGATGCCGCGGCAGCCGCTGCACTGCTCGATCTGAACGCCGTTGCGGTTGTAGGTGTGCATCGGCGCATGGCACTTCGGACACTGCATGGTCGGCTCAACTCCTCGCCGGTCGGTCCTGCTTCGTTCGTCCCCAGGACAGACTCCGTCCGGGCCCGGGCGGTTGCAGCCTAGTGCGGCGGGCCGGGCGCCGGACCAGGGGGTACGGAGGGCATCCGGGCGCACGCGTCGACCAGGGCCCGCTCCACCTCGTCCAGCGGGCGGCCCGCCGTGAGCGCCTTCGTCAGCGCCAGCGCGGCCGTCTGCACGGTGAGGGCGCGGGCCGGTACGTCCAGGGCTGCCCAGGGGTCGCCGTCGGCGGGTACGGCCGGGCCGCCGGCGCGCCGGTAGGCGGTCAGGAAGCGGGTCCACTCGTCGGGCGGCAGGAGCCCGCAGGCGTACCAGGCGGCGGGGCGGGCGAGGTCCCAGGCCGGGACGCCCGCCCCCAGGTCGTCGATGTCGATCAGCCGCCAGGGACCGTCCGGCTCCGGGTGGCGGACCAGCTGGCCGAGGTGGAGATCACCGTGGCAGAGGGCCGGCGGACCGGGCATCGGCGCCTCGGCGCGGGCCCAGGCCGGCAGGGACGCCCAGGCGTCCAGGACGGGACGGGCGGCCGGGTCAGGGGTGGCGGCGGTGGCGAGGGCCGCGCGGAGGCGGTCGAGGGCGCGGGCCGCCTTCACCGGGCCGCGCATCGGGGGGAGGCCGGCGGGGACCGGGACGCGGTGCAGCTTCGCCAGGAGGGTGGCGGCGGCCTCCCAGGGGGCCGCGTCCGGATCGTCCGGGTCGACCGGCACCCCGTACGGCCAGAAGGTGACGAGGCGGTCCCGCAGCGCGACGGGGGCGGGGGCGAGCGGCGCGAGCAGCACGTCCGGGCGGCCGGCGGCCACGGCCAGACGCCGGACCAGCGCGGTGCGCCCGGTGTCCGGCGCGTGGGCCTTGGCGACGGCACCGGCGTGCCGCACCACCGTGGCGTCCTCCCGGTCGGCGAGGGGCGTGCGGACACAGGCGCACGGGGTGCGGGGGCCGGGGACACGGGCACGGGGATGCGCCGCGGCCTCCGCTTCGGCGGTCAGCGCGGTCATCAGGGGCGGGACGGACACGTCTGCGCTCAAGGCTGCCTCGGGAGGGGGGGGTGCTCGGCCGACAGTACTCGCGCGGGGGCAGCAGGGGGCACGGGGTGGTGCCGTGCGGGGCCACCCTCGGTCACGGCTCACTCGCGCAGCGGCCGACCGGGCGCGGGGCGATGGTCGGCGCGGGACGCCGGAGGCGGGACTCGCGCGGGTGTCCGGAAACGGCTAATGCCGGCGCAGCTCCCCAGCTGCGCCGGCATCTGTGCCGTCCGCCGCACCCCCGTCCCCACGGGGTTTCATGGATAGATGTCCCTGCCCGGACCGCTCTTCCGGGCCTGGGGGCGCCGCTCAGCGCCCCAGCATCACACCCACGGACGACGCCTGTGTGGCCACCGTCTCCCAGCCGTCGAAGACGAGCAGGAGCAGGGCCGCCAGGGGAAGGGCCATGAGCGTCGCCACCAGTGGGTGGCGACGGCCCGTCCGGCGGGGTGCGAACGCGGTGCGCCGCGGTGCCGTCCGGGCCATGGTCCCTCTCCTGACCGTCTCGGTTGTCATCGGTAGCGGCGGGCGTCCGGCCTCGGGGGACGAGTGCTGCACCCGCCGCTGAACCACAAATCTAGGCGGGCGCCGGACATCGGGCGTCATGCCCTCGTACCGATTGCCGGGCCTCCCGGAGGATGAGCCGCCACCTGCGGAGTACTCCCCTGGGTGGAGGCGCCGGTCCGGGTCTCGGGGTCTTCCCGGAGGGGGCGCCCCTTGTGTCCGGGCATGTCCGACGCGTCCGGCACGCCCGGCGGAGTGACTTCGATCACCCGTGGCGGGGTCGGGAGAGGGGTCGGAGAGGGCGTGTGGCAGGGGGCGGGACGAGGCCTCCGGGTCACTCGGGGCGGCCCACCGGTGTCCGTGGCGGGCGGCGCCCGGCGGTTTCGGGCCAGTCCAACGTCCCTTCCCCGCGCGCGGGTTGCTGTCATATGCCCCGTCAAGATGCCGTGGTGCGGGAGATGGTGACCGGTTTTCACCTCCCCCGGACGGCGTACACAATCCGCCGGGCCGAGAGGGCGCGGCCTCTGCGCGCGGGCGGCCGTGGAAACGTAAGCTGTGCCACGTCACAGGGACCGGGCAGCGGGGATGAACATGGCGATGATGCGCCTGAGGCGCGAGGACCCGCGCGTCGTCGGCTCGTTCAGGCTTCACCGACGGCTCGGCGCGGGCGGGATGGGCGTGGTCTATCTCGGCTCCGACAAGAAGGGGCAGCGCGTCGCCCTGAAGGTGATCCGGCCGGACCTCGCGGAGGACCAGGAGTTCCGTTCGCGGTTCGCGCGCGAGGTGTCGGCGGCCCGGCGTATCCGCGGTGGCTGCACGGCCCGGCTGGTCGCCGCGGACCTGGAGGCCGAGCGGCCCTGGTTCGCCACGCAGTACGTGCCCGGGCCGTCGCTGCACGACAAGGTCGCCGACGAGGGTCCGCTCAGCGCGGCGGACACCGCGGCGGTCGGCGCGGCCCTCTCCGAGGGCCTGGTCGCCGTGCACGAGGCCGGCGTCGTCCACCGTGACCTGAAGCCGTCCAACATCCTGCTGTCCCCCAAGGGGCCGCGGATCATCGACTTCGGTATCGCCTGGGCCACCGGCGCCTCCACCCTCACCCACGTGGGCACCGCGGTCGGCTCCCCCGGCTTCCTCGCACCCGAGCAGGTGCGCGGAGCGGCGGTCACCCCGGCGACGGACGTGTTCTCCCTCGGCGCGACCCTGGCGTACGCCTCGACCGGCGACTCGCCCTTCGGGCACGGCAGTTCCGAGGTGATGCTGTACCGGGTGGTGCACGAGGAGGCGCAGCTGCACGGCGTGCCGGACGCGCTCGCCCCACTGATCCGGGCCTGTCTGGCCAAGGACCCCGAGGACCGGCCCAGCACCCTCCAGTTGTCGCTGCGGCTCAAGGAGATCGCCGCGCGGGAGGCGCAGGGCCTGGACGGCGTACGGCCGCCCGCGCCGCGCGCCGCCGAGGCGGACCGGCCCACCGGGCGGCTCGCCGACACCTATCCGGAACAGCAGCGCGTCCAGCGGCGTACCTCTTCCGGTACGCCGCTGCCGCGTGGGGGCGGCGCCCCTCGGGGTGGTGTGCCGTCGTCGCGCGGCGGGATGTCCTCGCGCGGCGACGTACCGCCCCGTGGCGGGGTCGCCTCGCGCGGGGGCGGCGGCGCACGCGCGGGTGCGGCGGCCCGGCCGGGCACGGCGCGTCCCACGCCGGCGCCGCGCGGTGGCGCCCCGCGCTCCGGCGGCGCTGGCCGGCCCGCTCCGCGCGGCGGTCCGCGGCGGCCGGGACAGCGTCCGTCCGGGACCGGGCGGCGGCCCGCCAATCCGCGGCTGCTGCGGCAGCGGCTGTTCGTGTTCGTGGTGGTGACGCTGCTGGTGGCGCTCGGGATCGCGGTGGCCCAGGGCTGCCAGGGGCCGGCGCGCGGGCTGGGCGGCGACGGTCGTGACGGCGGGGTGCAGCGGCAGGAGTCCGCGCAGCCGAGCTACCCTCCGCCGCAGAACGGCACGCTCGTGTCCGACCGGTACGCGTCGACGCTGAGCCGCGACGCCGGCAGGTGAGCGCCGCGCAGGGCCCCCGGCCCGGCCGGGGGTGCCTTCTCGGGCCGGCCCGGGGCGTGCCGGGCCGCCGGGGCGCGACTCCTGGGTGACCCCGGCCACGCAGGTCTTACCAGGCCGACGCGTGGCATGCCGGGCCACCGGGGTGAGACCTCAGGGCACCGGCCTCACACGCCGACCGGGGCGAGCACGCGTCCAGGTCGGCGGATGGGCATGCCCGGTCGCCGGGGGAAACTTCTGAGCGACCGGCCCCACCCGACGAACCGCCTGAGCACGTGCCCTCAAGGCGACAGACGGGCCGCCCGGGTGCCGGGTGCCGGGGCAAGAGCGCTGGGCGACCTGCCAGGCACGACCAACCCCGCCCGAACAGATGCTTGACGCGGCAGACGGGCACGCCGGGGCGCCGGGGCGCCGGGGCGCCGGGGCGCCGGGGCGCCGGGCCGCCGGGCCGCCGGGCCGCCGGGGTGCCGGGGTGCCGGGCCGCCGGGGCGCCGGGCCACCGGAGCGCCGGGGCGCCGGGCCACCGGAGCGCCGGGACGCCGGGCCACCGGAGCGCCGGGGCGCCGGGCCACCGGAGCGCCGGGGCGCCGGGCCACCGGGCCGCCGGGGTGCCGGGGTGCCGGGGTGCCGGGGTGCCGGGGTGCCGGGCCGCCGGGCCGCCGGGCCGCCGGGCCGCCGGGCCGCCGGGGTGCCGGGGTGCCGGGCCGCCGGGGTGCCGGGGTGCCGGGGTGCCGGGGTGCCGGGGTGCCGGGGTGCCGGGGTGAGACTTCCAGGTGACCCAGCCCGCGCGTCGAACCGGCCGGACACGCTTGCTCAAGCCGGCAGGCGCCACGCCCGGCCGCCGGGGGGCGAGCCTCCGGGTTGACCAGCCATCATGACCGGCCCCTCGGAGACGCGTTACCGGGCCGGCGGGCCAACAGACCCGCCCAGATGCCCGGCCATGCGTACCCGGCTGGTTCCTTGACGGGGCGGTGGCGACGAAGGCTTCCCCCGGCGGACCGGGCTGTCCGCACGCCAGGCCGGAAACCCGCTGTTCGCGCGGCCCGTCGTACGGGAGCGGTCACCTCAACGGCTCGCCCCGGCGGTTCGCCGTGCCCGTCCGCCAGGCCGGTGACCCGGTGTCCGGGCGGCCCGTCGTACGGGGGCGGTGGCTTCGGCGGCTCGCTCCGGCGGGCCGGGGTGGGTGTCGGTCAGCGATGGGGGCGGCCCGTTGCGACCGCGTAGAAGGCCACCGCGGCGGCCGCTCCCACGTTGAGCGAGTCGACGCCGTGCGCCATCGGGATGCGTACCCAGGTGTCGGCGGCGTCCAGCGCCCGCCGGGACAGCCCGTCGCCCTCGGCGCCCAGCATCAGCGCGACCCGGTCCCTGGTGTGCGGGGCGGCCTCGTCGAGGGTGTGGGCCCTGGCGTCCGGGGTGAGGGCGAGGAGGTCGAAGCCGGCCTCGCGGACCGCGTCGAGCCCCTTCGGCCAGGTCTCCAGCCGGGCGTACGGCACCGAGAACACGGCGCCCATGGAGACCTTGACGCTGCGCCGGTACAGCGGGTCGGCGCAGTCGGGTGACAGCAGCACCGCGTCCATGCCGAGGGCCGCCGCCGAGCGGAAGATGGCACCGATGTTGGTGTGGTCGTTGACCGCCTCCATGATCACGACCCGGCGGGCGGTGCCGAGCAGTTCGCCGGCCGTGGGCAGGGGCTTGCGCCGCATGGAGGCGAGGGCGCCGCGGTGCACGTGGTAGCCGGTGACCCGCTCGGCGAGTGCGGGGCTGACGACGTACACCGGGGCCGGGAGTTCCTCGATGACGTCACGCATGACGTCGACCCACTTGGCCGAGAGCAGCATCGAGCGCGTCTCGTAGCCGGCTTCCAGGGCCCGGCGGATGACCTTCTCGCCCTCGGCGATGAACAGGCCCTCGGCGGGTTCGCGCCTGCGGCGCAGCTCGACGTCGGTCAGGTCCGTGTAGTCGGCCAGCCGCGGGTCGTCGGGATCGTCGAGGGTGATGAGCTCGGCCACAGCGTGATACTGCCTTGTCCTGGGTGGGGTGGGAGAGACCGGGGTGCGGGGGTGGCACCGCCGGGACGGGAGGTCAGGACGGCGTCACACCCCGGTCCCGGAACCGGCGTGTACGACCTCGCCGATGACGATGACCGCCGGGGGCCTGACGTCCTCGGCGCGGACCGTCTCCGCGACCGTGGCTAGGGTGGCGTCCACGCGCCGCTGCGCGGCCGTCGTCCCCTCCTGGACCAGGGCGACCGGCGTCTCGGGGGACCTGCCGTGCGCGACGAGCGTGTCGGCGATCTTGCCTATCTTGTCGACGCCCATCAGGACCACCAGGGTGCCGGTGAGTTTGGCGAGCGAGGGCCAGTCGACCAGGGAGCGCGCGTCGTCCGGGGCGACGTGGCCGCTGACCACGGTGAACTCGTGGGCGACGCCCCGGTGGGTGACCGGGATGCCGGCGGCGCCGGGCACCGAGATCGAGCTGGAGATGCCGGGGACCACCGTGCACGGGATGCCGGCCTCGGCGAGCGCCTGCACCTCCTCCATGCCGCGGCCGAAGACGTACGGGTCGCCGCCCTTGAGCCGGACGACGGCCTTGCCCTGCCTGGCGTGCTCGATGAGCGCGTCGTTGATGGCCTCCTGGGCCATGTACCGGCCGTACGGGATCTTCGCCGCGTCGATCACCTCGACGTGCGGCGGGAGTTCGGCCAGTAGGTCGCGCGGGCCCAGCCGGTCGGCGATGACGACGTCCGCCTCGGCCAGCAGCCGGCGGCCGCGGACCGTGATCAGGTCGGGGTCGCCGGGGCCGCCGCCGACCAGCGCCACCCCGGCGGTGCGGGAGCGGTGGTGCGGGGCGACCAGGGTGCCGTCGCGCAGGCCCTCGACGACCGCGTCCCGGATGGCGGCGGTGTGCCGGGGGTCGCGGCCGCGCGCGTGGGTGGTGAGCACGGCGACGGTGACGCCCTCGCTGTGGCCGGTCGCCGGGGTCCACGCCGTCGCCCGGTCGGCGTCGTCGGAGCGCACGCACCAGACGCGGTGCCGCTCGCCCTCGGCGGAGGCCCGGGTGTTGGCCTCGGCGTCGCTGGTGGCGATGAGGGCGTACCAGGCCTCGGCGAGGTCACCGTCCGCGTAGGGGCGGCGCAGCCAGGTGATCTCGCCCGCGTCGGCCATCGCCTCCACCGAAGGGGTGGCCTCGGGGGAGACGAGGACGACGTCCGCGCCGGCCGCGATCAGGGCGGGCAGCCGGCGCTGGGCGACCTGGCCGCCGCCGAGGACGACCACGCGGCGGCCGGAGAGGCGGAGGCCTACGGGGTAGGCGGGGTGTTCAGCCATGAGGGGCGGCTCCTCCTGCGGCGGTGCGGTGGGCCCGCTGCGACTGCGGAGCGGCCCTGACGTGCGGATTTTACGGTGTGGACAGGGCAGGCGACACGGGTGGTCCGGCAGTTGAACACCGGGCCACCCGTGATGTCCGTGACGCCTACTTCTCGGTGACTCCCGCCGAGTCGAAGGTGGCCACCTCGTGCATCGCCCGGGCCGTGCTCTGCACCAGCGGCAGGGCCAGCAGCGCGCCCGTGCCCTCGCCGAGGCGGAGGTCCAGGTCGACCAGGGGGCGCAGGCCCAGCTTGTTCAGCGCGGCGACGTGACCGGGCTCGGCGCTGCGGTGGCCGGCGATGCAGGCGGCCAGCACCTCGGGGGCGATGGCGCGGGCCACCAGGGCGGCGGCACCGGCGCTGACGCCGTCCAGGATCACCGGCGTGCGCAGGGACGCGCCGCCGAGGAGCAGGCCGACCATGGCCGCGTGCTCGAAACCGCCGATGGCGGCCAGGACGCCGATCGGGTCGGCCGGGTCGGGCTGGTGGAGTTCCAGCGCGCGCCGCACCACCTCGGTCTTGCGGGCCAGGGTCTCGTCGTTGATGCCCGTGCCGCGGCCGGTCACCTCCGCCGGGTCGGCGCCGGTGAAGACGGAGATCAGCGCGGCGGACGCGGTGGTGTTGGCGATGCCCATCTCACCGGTGAGCAGCGCCTTGTTGCCGGCCGCCACCAGGTCGCGGGCGGTCTCGATGCCCACCTCGATGGCCGCCCTGGCCTCCTCGCGGGTCATCGCGGGGCCGGTGGTCATGTCGGATGTGCCGCCGCGGATCTTGCGCGGCAGCAGGCCGGGGGTGGCGGGCAGGTCGGCCACGACACCCACGTCCACGACACACACCTCGGCACCCACCTGGGCGGCGAAGGCGTTGCAGACGGCTCCTCCGCCCAGGAAGTTGGCCACCATCTGGGCGGTGACCTCCTGCGGCCAGGGGGTCACGCCCTGGGCGTGCACGCCGTGGTCGCCGGCGAAGATCGCCACGGCGGCGGGCTCCGGGATCGGCGGCGGGCACTGGCGGGACAGCCCGGACAGCTGCGCGGAGATGATCTCCAGCATGCCGAGGGCGCCGGCCGGCTTGGTCATGCGCTTCTGACGCTCCCACGCCTCGCCGAGCGCCTTGGCGTCGAGCGGGCGGATCTGTGCGACGGTCTCGGCAAGCAGGTCGTGGGGGTCCTCTCCGGGCAGGGCGCGGCGGCCGTACGTCTCCTCGTGCACCACCCAGGACAGGGGGCGTCTCCTGGACCAGCCGGCCTGCATCAGCTCGGGCTCGTCCGGGAACTCGTCGACGTACCCGACGCACAGGTAGGCGACGACCTCCAGGTGCTCGGGCAGGCCGAGCGCGCGGACCATCTCCCGCTCGTCGAAGAAGCTGACCCAGCCGACGCCGAGGCCTTCGGCGCGGGCGGCGAGCCAGAGGTTCTCCACCGCGAGCGCCGAGGAGTAGGGCGCCATCTGCGGCTGGGTGTGTCGGCCGAGGGTGTGCCGGCCGCCGCGGGTGGGGTCGGCGGTGACGACGATGTTGACCGGGGTGTCGAGGATGGCCTCGATCTTCAGTTCCTTGAACTGCTTCGCCCGGCCCTTCGGCAGCGACTTGGCGTACGCCTCGCGCTGGCGCATCGCCAGTTCGTGCATGGTCCGCCGGGTCTCGGCGGACCGGATGACGACGAAGTCCCAGGGCTGGGAGTGCCCGACGGAGGGCGCGGTGTGCGCGGCCTCCAGGACGCGCAGCAGCACCTCGTGCGGGATGGGGTCGCCGCGGAAGCCGTTGCGGATGTCGCGGCGCTCGCGCATCACCTTCAGGACGGCCTCGCGCTCGGCGTCGGCATAGCCGGGCGCGGCGGGGCCGGTGGACCGGCGTGGTTCCGCCGCCGGGGGCGTGCCGTCCTCCTGGTCGGCGGCCCTGGTCGGCAGGTCCTCCGCGTGCTGTACGAGGTCGGGGGCGGGCTCCGCCTCCGGTGCGGCCGGCTCCGCCTCGCGGGGCGCGGGCACGGTGGCCACGGCCTCCGGCTGCGGCTCCGGCTCCGGCTGCTCATGCGGCACCTGGGCCTGGGGGCCCTGGGGGATCTGCGGGTCCTGGGGCACCTGCGGGTTCTGAGGCGCCTGCGGGTCCTGGGGCGTCTGCGGGTTCTGTTCGTCCCTGGGGAGGACGAGCGGATGGGGCGGAGTGGGTGCCAGGTGCGGGGTGGTGGGCACCTGCCCCTGCACCGGCACGAACTGCCCGAACGTCTGCTCCGGGTGCGGGTCCTCCGGGAGGACGGCGGGCAACGCCTGCTCCGGGATGGTGACGGAGGGCGGCTGCTCGGGATGGTGCGTGGGCGCGACGGCCGGCGCGGGATCGGTCGCCGGGTCCGGCACACCGGGGACCGCGGCGTCCGGTGCGGCGGCGTCCGGTGCCTGCGGGAGAGGCTGCGGACCGGCGGGGCGGTCGACGGCGGGGGCCGGGGCGGCCGGGGCGTCGGTGCCCTGTGGGGCGTACTCGACGAGCTGCGGGCCCTGCGCCTGGGGCACGGCGGTCTCCACCGGCGCCGGAGCCACCGGCTCGGCGGGGGCCTCGGGAACGGGGTCGCTGTCCCCCGCCGCCTGGGCGGGAACGGCGTCCTGGACGGGAACGGCGCCGGGTACGACGGGCTGCGCCGCGAGGGCGAGGGGGGCCGGGGCGACGGGCTCGGGGGCGACGGGCGCCGCGGCCTCCGGTGCCTGGTCCGCGGCGGACTCGGCGGGCTCGGCGGTCACCGCGACGCCGGGGGCGTCCGGGAACGGCTGGGCCGGAGCGGGCGTCCCGGGGTCGCCGGCCGCGTCGTGCGGGGCGACGGTCCCGGCGGCCGTCGCGACGGCGACGCCGGCGCCTTCCGGGGCGGGGACCGCGTCCGCAACCTGCGGAAAGTCCGGGGCAGGGACCGCGGCCGCAGCCTGCGGAACGTCCGGGACCGCCACCGCGTCGGCGGGCTCGGCCGCGTCCTCGACGGTGACGGCGAGCGCCTGGGCGGCCGGGGACGGCGTGCCGTCGGCCACCGGCTCGGCGTCGGCGGGCTGTGCGGTGGCCCCGGTCGGCGCGGCGTGGGCGTACTCCGTACCGGCGTCCGGCAGGACGGCCGCGTGCGACTCGGCCGGTGCGAGGGGCTGGGCCGACTCGGTCACCACCGGTACCGCCTCCGAGGCCTCCTCCACGGCCTCGACGACCGGAGCGGGCTCCGAGAACTCCACACCGGCCGGTACCGGGTGCACCGGCGGCTCCGCCGCGGGTGCGTCCTGCGCGGTCGGGTCCGCCACGGCGGCCTGGGCCGGCGCGGGCACCAGGTCGGCGGACTCCTGTCCGGCGGCCGGGTCGGGCGCGCCGGCCGGGACCTCGGCGATCCCGGCGGGCACGGCCTCCGGGTCCTCGGTCACGGCGGCGTCGGCGGCCGGCGCGGCCTGTGCCGGCGGGGGCACCTCGGCCGGCAGGGTGCCGTCGGCCGGGACCTCGGCGGCCACCGGGGCCCGCGTCTCCTCGGTGAGGTGCTCGGCGCCGGGCACCACCGGCGCCGGGTCGGCGTCGGCGGTCTCGGCCGGGGGCGCCGGCGCGTCCCCGGCAACGGGCACCACCGGCGCGGTCGCCTCCCCGGCGTCCGGTCCGGCCGGCGGGGCGTACCCGGCGTCCTGGGCATGGGCGACGGGTTCCGTCACCGGGATGCCGTGGGCGTCGGCCGGCTGCGCCTGGGCGGCGAGGCGGGCCATCGCGGCCTGGGCGGCGTCGCCCGGGTCAACCGTTTCGGCAGCGGGTGCCTGGGCCGGGGGTGCCGCGCCCCAGGGGGTCGCGGTCTGCGGGACCATGTCCCGCAGCGGCTGGGCGTCGAGGTACTCCGGGCCGGCGGCGGCCGGTCCGGGCTGCCGCACCGGCGCGCCCGCGGGTCCGCGGTCGGCGAGGGAGCGGACCGGGCTCGCGGAGGTGTTCGGGATCGGCGGGCCGAGGTGCAGCGGGCGGCGTGCCTGCTGGGCCGCGGACGCGGGGTCGTGCGGCGCGGACAGGATGGGCGACGGCGGCACCGACGCCGGGCCCGAGTGCGGCAGGCGGACCCCGTTGAGGTCGACCGAGCCGGTGTCCCGGCCGGCCGTCTCGTGCGGGCCCGGCTCGTGGACGGCCTCCACCACCGGTTCCGGGGCGGGGGGCGGCACCTCGTTGCCCCAGGCGCCCTGGGCACCCGGCAGCAGCAGGTCTTCGTCCTCGGCGGGAGCCTCGGCGAGGTAGGTGTACGCACCGTGCGGGGGAACGCCCGGCTGCTCCACCATGCCTGCGCCCTCCGGCTGCCCCTCGCCCGGGACCTGGCCGGTGTCCGTCATGCGTACCCCTCGCCCATCGGTTGATGCTCCTACGACCCGCTCACCCGGAACGGCGCACCGCCCGCCCCTGGTGAAGAACGAGCGTCCGCGCCGAGCGGCACGAACGACCCGCCGGAAAAGGCGACAAAGCCATTCAGTGGCATTGTCCCGGCCGTCGCGCCGTCGCGACAGCATGATCCGCGACAGCGCGCTGTGGACTGCGCCACGTTGCGCGTCCGTCCGGTCCGCCATACCACACCCACCCCAAAACGGGCGCGCTTTCCGGACATTGGCGAACGAAGTTCGGGCCGCCGGTGCGGTACAACGATCGGCCAGCCTACCGCGCGCGGTACGACAACCCGATCACGGGGCGCGATCCGGCAGTACCCCGCTGAGCAGGAACGCGACACTCCGCTCGGTCTCCGTCCAGGCCCGGGTGTCGAGTTCGACGGACTGGAGCAGGGCGCACTGCACCCGGTACCCGTGCTCGGTGAGGTCGCGGCCGACGCGTTCGGCGGCGTCGCGGGTCGCGGCGTGCGTGACGATGCGCTGCGGGCGCCGGTCGGCGACCGCGGAGACGACGGCCGGTCCTCCGCCGCCGATCCGCACGACGTCCGGTTCGGGCAGGTCCTCGAGGACGTGCGGGGCGTCGCCGCGGACGACCTGGAGCTGGACGCCGCCGCGCCGGGCGGCGGCCTCGGCGCGGGCGCAGGCCTCCGGGTCCCGGTCGACGGCGATGACGGCCGCTCCGGCGAGCGCGGCCTCGGCGGCGAAGGCGCCGCTGCCGCAGCCGATGTCCCAGACCAGGTCGCCGGTCCGGGGGCCGAGCCGGGCGAGCTGGGCGGCGCGCAGCAGTTCCGTCTCGCCCTCACCGAGTCCGCCGCCGTAGGTCTCGTCGGGCTGGACCCAGCCGCGCGGGCCGGCGCCCGGGTCGCGTCCGGCGATCCAGCCGCCGCCCTCCCCCGCGCCGGCCGGCCCGCCGATGACGATGACGACGTTGGGGTCGCGCCAGATGTGGTCGGCGGCCTTGTCGGAGGTGACGACGCTGACCTGTTCGCGCGCGGTGCCCAGTTCCTCGCAGATGACGAAGGTGCGGTGCACGCCGTCCAGCAGGAGCCCGAGTTCGGCGGGGCCGGCGCCCGGCGCGGTGAGGACGGCGACCTTGGCGTGGGCGCGGCAGACGTTCACGGCGCGGCGCAGGGTGCGCGGGTGGGCGACGACGACCTGGGCGTCGTCCCAGGGCATGCCGGCGCGGGCGAAGGCGGCGGCGACGGCGGAGACCGCGGGGACGACCTCGACCTCCAGGCCGAACTCGGGTGCGCGCAGGCTGCGTACGACACCGAAGAAGCCGGGGTCCCCGTCGGCGAGCACGACGGCGGTGCCGCGGTGGTCCGCGATGCGGCGGGCGGCCAGGGCGAGGCTGCCGAGGCGGACGCGTTCGGCGTGGGCGGGCAGTTCGGGGAGTTCGAGGTGGTGGGCGGCGCCGGCCACCAGGGTGGCGGCGCCGAGGGCGGCGCGTGCCGCGGCGGTCAGCGGCGAGCCGTCCCAGCCGATCACCGTGACCCGGTCGGCCATCGTCGTCAGTCTCCCGTGGGTCGTGCGGCTCTTTTCGAGGGGGCCCGGGGCGGGCTCCGTGAGGGTACCCGGTGCGGTGCGGGGGCCGGGTGGCGGGCGGCTCAGTTCCAGTCGGGGTACGAGGTGAACCCGTCGGCGCCGGTGCGCTGGTCGCCGACCCCGGCGAGGTCCTCCGGCAGCAGGCTCCAGACGATGACGTCCGTGCGGACCTCGGACCACGCGCCGTGCCCGGTCCTGGCGCGCGCTATCCAGGCGTTGCGCAGGACGCCCTCGCTGATGCAGCCGATCTTCTGGGCCACCTGCTGGGAGGCGGTGTTGCCGGCGGCGGTGCGTAGTTCGAGCCGCTCGAACTTCTGGTCGTGGAAGAACCACTCGGCGATCGCGAGGGCGGCCTCGGAGGCGTACCCCTCGCCGCGGGCCCAGGGGGCGATGACGTAGGCGAGTTCACTGGAGCGCAGGCGCCGGTCGGTGTTCTGGAGGTGCACGATGCCGACGAGCCGCTGGGTGAGGAACTCGGTGACGGCGAGGACGATGCCCCGGCCCCCGGTGCGCTCCCCGGGGGCCGTACGGGTGATCCACTGGTGGGCGTGGGCCTCGGTGTAGGGGTGCGGGACGCTGGTCCAGGCGACGACCTGCTCGTCGTTCATCATCTCGGCCAGGGCCGGGACGTCGTCCTCGTCGAGGGGGCGCAGCACCAACCGCTCCGTGCTGATGGAGATGTTGGGGAAGGTGCTCGTCATGCGCCGCTCCGTAACCTTCGGTAGTTCTCGAATGACCGTCAGGCCTGCTGAACTGCCCAGCATGCAGCATGAAACCACCGGACCGCACGACGGGGGGTTGCCCCGCCGCGCGGTCCGCGGGAACGGATCGGGAGCGGTGGATCAGAAGGAGGGGATGACCGAACCCTGGTACTTGTCCTCGATGAACTTCTTCACCTCGGGGGAGGTGAGGAGCTTGGCGAGCTTCTTGACCCGCGGGTCCGTCTCGTTGCCCTTCTTCACCGCGAGGAAGTTGCCGTACGGGCTGTTCTTCGGGGACTCCAGGACCAGGGCCTCCTTCGCGGGCTTGATGCCGGCGGAGATGGCGTAGTTGCCGTTGATCACGGCCGCGTCGACGTCGTCCAGGGAGCGCGCGGTCTGGGCCGCCTCGACCTCCTTGAACTTGAGGTTCTTCGGGTTCTTGGTGATGTCCTGCGGGGTGGCCTCGTTGCCGACGCCGTCCTTGAGGGTGATCAGCCCGTGGGAGGCGAGCAGCTTCAGGGCGCGGGCCTCGTTGACGGCGTCGTTCGGGACGGCGACGGTCGCGCCGCTCTTGAGGGCGTCGGCCTTCTTGACCTTGTGGGAGTAGAGGCCGAGCGGCTCGAGGTGCACGGTGACGACGGGGACGATGTGCGTGCCGCGCTTCTTGTTGAAGTCGTCCAGGTACGGCTGGTTCTGGAAGTAGTTGGCGTCCACGTCACCGTCCTCGGTGGCCGTGTTCGGCGTGATGTAGTCGGTGAACTCCCGGACGTCCAGGTCGAGGCCCGCCTTCTTCGCCAGGTTCTTCTTGACGAAGTTGAGGATCTCGGCGTGCGGGGTCGGGCTCGCGGCGACGACCAGCGGGCCGGTGTGGTCGGAGGAGCCGGAGTCCTTGTCCGAGCCGCAGGCGGTGAGCCCGAAGGTGAGGGCTCCGGCGGCGAGGACGGCGGTGGTGATCTTGGCGGTGTTACGCACGAAAAGTGCCTTTCCTTATGGGTGGTGCGGCCCCGTGTCGGGTTACGGGGGGTCTGCGGGAGGAGGTGGTCAGGCGACCTTGCCGATGTCGGCGGCCGCCGGCTCCTTGGCCTTGAGCAGGCGGAGCCTGGGCGCGGGGCCGGAGTGGGCGCCGCGGCTGTGCAGCGAGCGGGCCACGAGGTCGCCGGCGAACTGGATGACGGTGATGACCACGGCGAGGATCGCCACGATCACCCACATGAGTCCGGTCTCGAAGCGCTGGTAGCCGTAGCGGACGGCCAGGTCGCCGAGGCCGCCGGCGCCGACGGTGCCGGCCATCGCGGAGTAGCCGATGAGGGCGACGAGGGTGGTGGTCGCGGAGGCGATCAGGGAGGGCAGGGCCTCGGGCACCAGGACCTTGCGGACGATGGTGAAGGTGCTGCCGCCCATCGACTGCACGGCCTCGACGAGTCCGCCGTCCACCTCGCGCACGGCGGTCTCGACGAGCCGGGCGAAGAAGGGGATGGCGCCGATGGCCAGCGGCACGATGGCCGCGTCACGGCCGATGCTGGTGCCGGTGACGAAGCGGGTGAGGTCGGTCAGGGCGACCATGAGGATGATGAACGGCATCGAGCGGGTGATGTTCACGACCTGCCCGATGACCTTGTTCACCACGACGTTCTGGAGCAGGCCGCCGCGTTCGGTGAGGACGAGCAGGATGCCCAGCGGCAGACCGCCGACGACGGCGATGACCGTGGACCACCCGACCATGTAGAGGGTGTTCCAACACTCGGGCTCCAGCAGCTCCCACATCTCGGACCAGGTCACTTCGCACCCTCCTTGACCAGCAGGGGCTCGTCGCCCTCGTGGCCGACGACATCGATCTGAAGGCCCTGTTCGCGCAGGAAGCCGACGGGCACCACGTTGTCCTCGTAGCGGCCGGGCAGCTCGATGCGCATCCGGCCGATCTGGAGGCCGCCGACGGTGTCGATGGCGGCGCCGAGGATGGAGATGTCGATGTTGTAGGTGCGCGCGAGCTGGGAGATGACCGGCTGGGTGGCGGCCTCGCCGTGGAACGTGACGTCGAGGACGGTCCGGTCGGTGCCGGTCGCCTCGCCGCCCACCGGGAACAGCGCGGCGGCGAGCGTGGAGCCGGGGGTGGCCAGCAGCTCGCCGACCGTGCCGGACTCCACGATGCGGCCCCGCTCCATCAGGGCGGCGGAGTCGCAGACCGACTTCACGACGTCCATCTCGTGGGTGATGAGCAGGACGGTGAGGCCGAGCTGCCGGTTCAGGTCGCGCAGCAGCTGGAGGATGGAGCGCGTGGTCTCGGGGTCGAGGGCGCTGGTGGCCTCGTCGGAGAGGAGCACCTTGGGGTCGCCGGCGAGGGCGCGGGCGATGCCGACGCGCTGCTTCTGTCCGCCGGAGAGCTGCGCGGGGTAGGCCTTCGCCTTGTCGCCGAGGCCGACCAGGTCCAGCAGTTCCAGGGCCTTGCGGGAGCGTTCCCCGCCGGACCTGCCGAGGATCTCCAGCGGCAGTTCGACGTTGTCCTGGACGGTCCGCGAGGAGAGCAGGTTGAAGTGCTGGAAGACCATGCCGATGCGGCTGCGGGCGCGGCGCAGCTCCCGGCCGGCGCGCGGGCCGCGGCCGGCCAGGGCGGTGAGGTCCTGCCCGGCGACGGTCACGGTGCCGGAGGTGGGGCGCTCCAGCAGGTTGACGCAGCGGATGAGGGAGGACTTGCCGGCGCCGGACTGGCCGATGACGCCGTAGACCTCGCCTTCGCGGACGTGCAGGTCGACGCCGTCGAGGGCGGTGACCTCACGGCCGCGGGAGCGGTAGACCTTGGTCAGGCCCGAGGTGGTGATCACGTGGGTTTCCGTCACTGTCGAGTGCGCGGGCGCGGGTGTGCCCGGGCACGAATGCGTGGTGTGCGTTCGGTCAGGGACGCGGCACGGTTCTCGGGTGGCGGGGATACCGGGAGAACGGCGTGTGCGCGGCGGCCTCGGTCACCGGCGCCGGGGTGCCGGCGCGGGGCGGGCCACGGCTCTCGCTTCGGGGCGCGAGGCTCGGCTGGTGCGGGGGCCCTCTAGAAGGCGCACATTCGACACGGACACATACAACGAGCACCGGGCGTGCTGGTCGCCTCGGTCGCAAGGGTGCGGCTGCTCGTCGTGGTCATGCGATCAGTAAAGCAGACGTACGGTCCTGACCGGCCGCCGCTGTCCGGATGGTGGACAGCCGCGGACACGGTCCGGCCGGGGACGGCGGTCACCGCGGGCGCGCCCGTGACCAGGGCCGACGGGGCCGGCGAGACCGGGACGCCGGGCGGGCGTCCGACTCGGGCACCGGCGGGTTGTGGCCAACGCCACGGCGGTTCCGCCGGCCGCGCGCGGGGGCCGGTGGCCGTGCGGCGGGGTCGGCGACGGTGGGCCTTTTCGGCCGTAATAGGGTCACGGCATGCTCAACGTCCTGATGCTGGTGACCGGGGTCGCCGCGCTGTCGCTCGCCGCCTGGTGCGGCTGGGCCGCGTACCGTGACCAGCCGACCAAGGACTGGCACTTCATCGGCATGGCGGTGGTGTCGCTGCTGGCCGTGGTCCAGTTGGTGACCGGCATCGTGCTGCTGGCGCGGGGCGAGAAGCCGGAGCAGGGCACGACGATCTTCGTGTCGTATCTGCTGGGCGCGTTCGCGTGCGTGCCGGCGGCGGGTCTGATGTCCCTGGCCGAGCGCACGCGCTGGGGTTCGGTGACGGTCGCGGCGGGCGCTGTGGTGCTGGCCGTGCTGGAAGTGCGGCTCTACGACATCTGGGGAGGCTGAGGTGACCGCGGTGGAGGAGAAGCCGGTCCGGCTGATCGGCGGGCCGGGCCTGCTGCTCGTCTGGTTCTACGGCGTGATGGTGGTCGGCGCGCTGTCGCGGTCGGCGTACCAGATCGCCACCGGGTTCGACCGGGCGCCGCTGGCGTACTCCCTGTCGGCCGTGGCCGGCGTGGTCTACGCGTTCATCACGTACACGCTGGTGCGGGGCGGGGAGACGGCCCGGCGGGCGGCGACGGTGTGCTGCGCCGCCGAACTGGCGGGGGTGCTGCTCGTCGGCACCTGGACGCTGGTCGACCGCTCGGCGTTCCCGGACGCCACCGTGTGGTCCGACTACGGCATGGGTTACGTCTTCATCCCCGTGCTGCTGCCGCTGTCCGCCCTGTACTGGCTGCGCAGGGCGCGCAACCGCCAGGGCGGCTGAGAGCGACGGACGGGGCGCCCCGCTCGGGGCGCCGCACGTCAGGCCGTCTGCGCGTACTCCCCGGCCGGCTTCTCCAGGATGATCATCTCGACGCCGTCGGCGCCCTTGGCCCGGCCGACCGTCTCGTACCCCACCCGGCGGTACAGCCGCAGGTTGCCCTCACTGCGGTGACCGGTGAAGAGGCGGAACCGGGTGGCGCCGCGCTCCCCGGCCAGTGCCGCCTCGGCCGCGCGGAGCAGCCGGGCGCCGATGCCGTGCCCCTGGAGGCGCGGGTGGACGCAGAGCTTGCCGATGGCCGCGGCGCCGTCGTCGGTGACCCGGCCGCGCACGGAACCGACGACCTCCTCGCCGAGCCGTGCGACGAAGACGCAGTCGCCCTCGACCTCCCGGCGGACGGACTCCAGGCTCTGGACGAGCGGGTCGATGCGGTAGTTGCCGTACAGCGCCGCCTCGCTCTGGAAGCACAGGTACTGGAGTCTGAAGATCTGCTCCGCGTCCTGCCCGGTCGCCACCGAGATGGTCACGCTCATGCCCATGTGCGCACGCCTCCCGCTCACCTGATCACCTGTCGTCCCTCACTCCTATCCCCGCCCTCCGCGGGAAGCAACCTCCGGGGTGAGCAGACGCCTGAGACATCCCAGACATCTGGAGCGTTCCGGCCCGAGACTGCCCTGTGAGATACCCAACTCCCCCGCGATCTCGCGGTAGGTCGGGTCCTTCGGGGAGAGCAGCGCCTCCAGGAGGCGGGGGCAGCGGCCGGGCAGGCGGCGCACGGCGTCCCGCAGCGCGCGGTACCGGGCGGCAGTGAGCGCGTCCTGCTCGGGGCCGGGCCGGGCGTCGTCGGCGGGTTCGACGCCGTACGGCCGCTCGCGGCGGTTGGTGCGCCGGGTACGGCGGGCCTCGGCGCGCACGGCCCTGCGCAGCCAGCCGTGCGGGTCCGTCGGCGGGCCGTCGGTCTCCAGCCGCTCCAGCAGGCGCAGCCACACGGCCTGTTCCAGATCACCCGGCTCGCTCCCGGTGGCATATGCCTCGGCGGAGGCCTCGGCGGTCAGCAGGGGGTGCAGGGCGGTCACCAGGTCGGGCGTCATGTGCGGAACGACGAGCCGCCCCGGCCGCGGGTTGCCGGGGCGGCGCACAGTCACCCCGAACGGGGGTTTGACGGACCGGGGGGTTGACGCCGTCAGCCGCGCAGGAAGTCCTCGCGGGCCGCGACCCCGGTGTCGGCGTTGTCGGTGAAGACACCGTCGATACCGGTCGCGAAGTACGTCCGGAACGCGCCGAAGGCGTCGCCGTACCCGTCGGCCGCGCCGCCCTTGCGGTACTCGGCCGGCAGGAAGGGGTTCTCGTTGCGCATGGTGTAGGGGTGCAGGACCAGGCCCACCTTGTGGGCGTCGCGGACGAGCGTGCCGGGCCGGCCCAGGGTGCCGTCGGCGTTCTTGGGGATGACCAGGTCCAGGGTCGGGCCGATGCCCTGCGCGTAGCCGGCGATCTCCCGCAGCCCCTTCGGGGTGATGAGGTCGGCGACCGTGCGGGGGTCGCCGGTCGCGACGAAGTCGTAGGGCCGGCTGTCCGCCGAGGAGAGCAGCACGACCAGCGGGTTGTCGACCAGCCGGTTGAGCCGCTGGATGCTGGTCGGTTCGAACGACTGGAGGATGACCGGCGCGTTCCTGCCGTCCTTGCCGTGCCTGCGCAGCAGCTTCGCCACCCGCTCCTCCAGCGGGAGGCCCAGCGCGCGGAAGTAGGTGGGGTGCTTGGTCTCGGGGTAGATCCAGACCTGCCGGCCGCGCCTGCGGGTCTGCTCGTCCTGCCACGCCAGGACTTCCTCGAAGGTGGGGATCTCCCAGCGGCCGTTGTACAGGGTGTTGTGCGGCCGGTTGGCCGGGATGCGTTCGACGGCCCGCAGCGTCTTCAGTTCGGCGAGGGTGAAGTCCTCGGTGAACCAGCCGGTGGTGGGCACGCCGTCGAGCACCTTGGTGGTCCTGCGGTCGGCGAACTCGGGGTGGGAGGCGACGTCCGTGGTGCCGCCGATCTCCGGTTCGTGCCGGCAGACGAGGTGGCCGTCGCGGGTGGGCACCAGGTCACCCGCCTCGACGACGTCGGCGCCCAGGTCCAGGGCCAGCTCGTAGGAGCCGAAGGTGTGCTCGGGGCGGTAGCCGCTGGCCCCCCGGTGGCCGATGATCGTCGGCACCGGCAGGCTCTTCAGCCCGCGGCCCGCGCGGCCCGCCGCGGGGGCCCCGGCGGCCCGGGCCGTGCCGGGCAGCCCGAGGGCCGCTCCGCCCGCGCCGAGCACCGCGGCGCCCAGCAGCGCCCGCCGTCCCGTTCCCTGTGTCCGCCCGTCCGCCTGGTCGCTGTCCATGCGCGCTCTCCTGCCGCCTTCGCCCTGTGTCGTGTCCGGCGCCCCGTGCCCGGGCCGCGTCTGGGTGCGGGCCGATCGTAGGGGTGGGCGGGTGACGGGAGGGAGACCCCGGCGCGAACGCCGGGATGCGGTCGTACGTCCACCGGGGGCGGCGGGAGGTGACGGCCCGTCGGTGCGGGCGGGGGCCCGGCCGCGCGATGTGCGTCACACCGGCACCCGCGCCCGAACGGCCGGCGGACATGCGCAACCGCAGGTAAACCCGCGTCAACTCTTCGTAAGGCCTCGGCGAACCGGGCGTTCCCGATGTGCGCACCGGCCGGACCCGCGAGTAATGTCCTCACCTGCACAGACACATATCGTTTCCCTCGCCGTCGGAGGACCCGTTGTCCCGCTTCGCGCTCATCAAGGCAGTGCTCGGACCGATCATGCGTCTGATGTTCCGCCCACAGGTGGAGGGCGCGGAGCACATCCCCGGGGACGGCCCGGTGATCCTGGCCGGCAACCACCTCACCTTCATCGACTCGATCGTGCTGCCGGTGGTCACCAAGCGGCAGGTGTGCTTCATCGGCAAGGACGAGTACGTCACCGGCAAGGGCTTCAAGGGCCGGCTGATGGCGTGGTTCTTCACCGGCGTCGGCATGATCCCGGTCGACCGGGACGGCGCGAACGGCGGCGTGGCCGCGCTCATGACGGGGCGCCGGGTCCTGGAGGAGGGCCGGGTCTTCGGCATCTACCCGGAGGGCACCCGGTCGCCCGACGGCCGGCTGTACCGGGGGCGCACCGGCATCGCGCGGCTGACGCTGATGACGGGCGCGCCGGTGGTGCCGTTCGCCATGATCGGCACGGACAAGCTCCAGCCGGGCGGCCGGGGCTTCCCGCGGCCCGGGCGGGTCACCGTGCGGTTCGGCGAGCCCATGGAGTTCTCCCGCTACGAGGGCATGGACCGGGACCGGTACGTGCTGCGGGCGGTGACGGACTCCGTGATGACCGAGGTGATGCGGCTGTCCGGGCAGGAGTACGTGGACATGTACGCCACGAAGGCCAAGGCGGCGTAGGGCCTGTTCGACGATTGCCGTCGGCGCCCGGAGGGCGGCCGCGCGGTGCCGGCCGCGTGCTCTCGGCACGCCGGTGAGAGTGCGTCCATGGCGTCGCGCGGCAGACGCGAATCGTCGGACAGGACCTGAGGACCGGCTCCCCGTCCGGCGGGCGTAACGACACGCGTCCGTCCGCCTGCCGGAGGAATCTGACCCCGACACATGGGGCATTCGGCCGCTTCTCCGGGCCATCTGACCGCATGACATGTCTCATTTAGGCATGTTCACACCTTCTCGGCGTACCCTGCTCCGTGCCCCCGTCGCCGGTGCGGGCGCGGGACTCCTGGCAGCCTGCACCAGCTCCGGCTCCGGCTCGCGGCCCCGGTCGGGCCCCGAAGACAGCGGCGCCCAGGGTGACTTCGTACCGGCGGGTCCCCGGGGGTACGTGAACCCCTCGGACCCCGAGGTGCGCGCCGCCGAGCGCAGACGCGGCGCCGGGCCCGTACGCACGCACCGGTTCACCGCGGCCGAGAGCACGCTGGACCTGGGCGGGCGGACCGTGCGCAGCTGGGCGTACAACGAGTCCCTGCCCGGCCCGCTGGTCCGGGTCACCGCCGGTGACGTGCTCGACCTGACGCTCGCCAACCGGCTGTCCGCCTCCACCACGCTGCACTCCCACGGGGTGCGGCTGCGCTGCGACATGGACGGCACCCCGGATGTGACGCAGGCGGCCATCAAGCCCGGGGCGGACTTCCGCTACCGCTTCACCGTGCCGCACCCGGGCACCTACCTGCTCCACTCCCACGTCGGCATGCAGCCCGACCGCGCGCTGTACGCGCCGCTCGTCGTCGACGACCCCCGGGAGCCCCTCTCCTACGACAAGGAGTGGCTCGTCGTGCTGGACGACTGGGTCGACGGGGTGCAGGGCTCCACCCCGGACGAGGTGCTGCGCCAGCTCAAGCCCGACGCGGGCGGCGGGATGTCCATGTCCATGTCCGGCATGGCGGGCCCCGGCCACGGCAGCCCGCACCCGCACGGGACCGCGAGCCCGCACGCGTCCCCGTCCAGGAAGCAGGTGGGTCCCTCCCGGGTGCTGCGCGAGTCCCACAGCCGGATCCTGCACGGCGACGGCGGCAGCGTCGACTACCCCCACTACCTGGTCAACGGGCGGGTCAACACCAGCCCCTCGGTGTTCCGCTGCCGCCCCGGCGACCGGATCCGGCTGCGCATCGTCAACGCCGGCTCCGAGACCGCCTTCCGGGTGGCGCTCGGCGGCCACACGATGACCGTCACGCACACCGACGGCTACCCCGTGCGGCACAAGGAGACCGACGCCCTGCTCGTCGGCATGGCCGAGCGCTACGACGTCCTCGTCACCGCGAAGGACGGCACCTTCCCGCTCGTCGCGCTCGCCGAGGGCAAGAAGGGCCAGGCGCTCGCCGTCCTGCGCACCGGCAAGGGCAGGGACGTGCCGAAGCCGGACGTGCGGCCGGACGAGCTGGACGGCAAGGTCGTCCCGGCCCGGCGCCTGCTGCCGGCCGAGTCCGTGGCGCTGTCCGCCCGGAAACCCGACCGGGAGCTGCGGATCCGGGTCACCGGCACGATGGAGAAGTACGACTGGGGCTTCGACCACCAGCCCTTCGACGTGCGCCGGCGCCACCCGGTCAAGGCCGGCGAGCGGGTGCGGCTGACCCTCATCAACGCCACCGACATGTGGCACCCGCTGCATCTGCACGGGCACACCTTCTCGATGACCGGGCTGGACGCCGCCGGGGCGCTGAAGGACACCGCGGTGGTGCTGCCGCACCGCAAGCTGGTCGTCGAGTTCGACGCCGACAACCCCGGGCTGTGGATGCTGCACTGCCACAACCAGTACCACTCGGAGACCGGGATGATGACGTTGCTGGGGTACCGGCGCTGACCGGGCGCGGGAGCCGGGCGCGCCGGCCTCACCCGGAGCTCTCCAGCTCCTGGTGCCGCAGCAGGAACCAGGAGACCGCCGAGGCCGCCAGCAGGACCGCCGCTCCCGCCGCCGAGGCCAGGTGCAGGCCGTGGACGAAGGACGTCCGGGCCGCGTCGAGCAGGGCCTCGGCCCGGTGCGGGGCCAGGTGCGCCGCCGCCTCGGTGGCGGCGCCGAGTGACTCGTGCGCCTCGGTCGGGGTGCCGGCGGGGCCCTGGAAGCCGCGGTAGACGCCGGTCACGATGGAGCCCAGCAGGGCGATGCCCAGGGCCGCGCCCAGTTCGTACGCCGTCTCGGAGACCGCCGAGGCGGCGCCCGCCTGGTCCCGGGGGACGCTGGAGAGGATGACGTCGGCCGTCACCGTGAACGAGAAGCCCGCGCCGATCCCGACGACCAGCAGGGCGGCGCCGAGGACCGGGTATCCGGTGGAGCGGCCGAGCATGGTCAGGGCGGCCAGGGCGACGCCGACGGCGGCCAGGCCGCCCGAGACCACCGTGCGGACGGTGAGGCGCCGGGCGGCGCGGCCCGCGACCAGACCGGCCGCCACCGCGCCCACGGCGGCGGGCAGTTCGGCCAGGCCCGCCTCCAGCGGACGGCGGCCCTGGACGAGCTGGAGGTACTGGGAGAGGAAGAACACCAGGCCGGACATGCCGAGGACGGTCAGCAGGTCGGCGAGGACCGCGCCGCTGAAGCCCCGGCTCCGGAACAGGCGCATGTCGAGCAGCGGGACCGGCATGGTGAGCTGGCGGCGGACGAAGCCGTACAGGGCGGCCGCGCCCAGCAGGCCGGCGGCCGCGCCCGTCGGGGTGGGGCCGTGGGTGGCGGCCTCCTTGACCGCGTAGACCAGGGCGATCATGCCGGTCAGCGACAGCAGCACGCTGGCCAGGTCCCAGGGACCCGGGCGCGGGTTGCGCGACTCGGGCAGGGTGCGGATGCCGACCAGGACCAGGACCGCCATCACCGGCAGGTTGATCAGGAAGACCGAGCCCCACCAGAAGTGCTCCAGGAGGAAACCGCCGGTGATCGGGCCGATCGCCGTACCGGCCGAGGCGGTGGCGCCCCAGACGCCGACGGCGAGGCTGCGCTCGCGCGGGTCGTGGAAGATGTTGCGGATCAGGGCCAGGGTGGCGGGCATCAGGGTGGCGCCGGCCACGCCGAGCAGGGCTCGGGCGACGATCAGCAGTTCGGGTGTGGACGCGTAGGCGTTGAGGACGGACAGGGCGCCGAACGCCGTGGCGCCGCACAGCAGGATCCGCTTGCGGCCGATGCGGTCGCCGAGGCTGCCCATGGAGACGAGCAGGCCGGCGATGACGAAGGAGTAGACGTCGCCGATCCACAGCAGCTGGGTGCCGGAGGGGCGCAGGTCCTCGCTGATGTAGGGGGTCGCCAGGCCGAGCACGGTGGCGTCGACGGCCACCAGCAGCACGGCCAGGACGAGGACGGAGAGCGCCAGCCAGCGGCCCGGGCGTCGCACCGCCTCGGTCGCTTCGGCCGGCCGCAGGGTGCTGGTCATGGTTCCTCTCTCCGCAGGGCGCCGCCGAGCAGCAGCTCGGCGATCATGGTCGGGAAGTCGCGGGCGGCCACGCGGCCGTCCAGGGTGGCCCAGGCGCAGGAGGCGATGAGGCCGTACAGCGCCTCGGTGAGCCAGGCCGGGGTGAGGTCGATGCGGAAGGCGCCGTCGCGCTGTCCGCGCTGGAACAGGGCGCCGATGCGGGTGTCCAGGCGCTGCCAGCCCTCGTGCTGCCGGTCGCCCTCCCACAGCTGGTTCTCGCCGTAGAGGAAGGCGAGCAGCCCGGCGGCCGGCTGGATCTCGCGCAGCAGCCGGCGTACGGCGTCGGGCGCGGGGCCCTCCTCGGGGCGGGCGCGCTCCAGCGCGGCCTCGCACTCCGCGATGCCCAGCGCCTCCAGCGCCCGGACGAGCGCGTCGCGGCCGGCGAAGTGGCGGTGCAGCGTGGCCCGGCTGATGCCGGCGGCGCGGGCGACCTCGTCCATGGTCGCGGTGGATCTGCGGGTCAGCAGGGCGGCTGCGCTGCGCAGCACGTGGTCGCGATCGATGGCCATGAGACAAGGGTAACCCATCTGAGACATTCATGTCTCACTGCGGGCATGCTTGGCTCATTCCGTCGGGCGCCGGGGTCGTGGTGGAGGCCCGGCTCAGTGCCAGGGCAGCTGTGCGCGCCGCTCCCAGTAGACGTGCGGCTCCTCCGCCAGCGTGGCGAGGCGGGCGAACCGGTCCTCGTCGAGGTCGACCACGGCGGCGTGCAGGTTGGACGTGAGCTGGGCGACGGTCGCGGCGCCGGAGAGGACCACGCCGGCCCACGGCTGCCGCAGGACCGCGGCGAGGGCCACGGCGTCGCAGCCCAGTCCGGACGCGGCGGCCACCTCCTCCAGCGCCCGCGGGGCGTGCGGCCCGGCCAGCCGGCCGTTGGCCATGCCCTCCTTGACGATCACGGTGAGCCCGGCGTCGTGCGCCTCGGCGAGCGCCGGACCGGCCGAGGTCTCCAGCACGTTGTACGTCGACTGCACGGTACGGAAGAGGGGCTCGCCGCCGGTCGTCACGGCGAGCGCGGCGCGGATCGCGTCGGCCTGGGCGGGACCGCTGGTGGAGAAGCCGATGGTGAGACCGCCGGCGGCGGCGTCGGCCAGCCGGGCGTGGAGTTCCTTGTCGGTGAGGGCCGGGCTGTCCGGGGTCACCGAGTGGATCTGGTAGAGGTCGAGCCGGCCGCCGAGCAGGGCGTCGGTCTCGGCGCGCTGGCGTTCGTAGGTGGCGAGGCCGTGGTCCTTGACCTCGTGCCGGTCGGCGTCGGTGGACCAGCCGGCGGTGTAGGTGTAACCCCACTTGCTGCCGACGACCACGTCGTCGGTGCCGGGGCGGGCGTTCAACCAGTCGGCGAGGAACTCCTCGCTGCGGCCGTAGGAGCGGGCCGCGTCGATGTAGCGGACGCCCTGCGCGTAGGCGGCGTCGAGGAGTTCGTGGGTGCGGGCGCGCATCGCCTCGACGCCGCGGTCCGCCCCGAGGTCCTCGTCGCGGCCGAGGTTGATGTATCCGGGGCGGCCGACGGCGGCGAGGCCGAGGCCCAGGTGGCAGGTGGGCGTGGTGGCGGTCGCGAGACGGGCGAAGGGCATCGCGGGCTCCGTGGGTCGGCTCCGTGCGGAGGGCTTTCGACCAACGTAACCCGCGATGACCTTGGACCGGCTCGCCGTGCCGTCCGGGGCGCCCGGTGGGTCGCCCCGGACGGAAGGTGTGCGGCCCGGCGGGCACCGGTGGCGGCGCCGGTCTCAGGCCCGCTTCCCGGCGGCCGCCCAGGCGTGCTGGCGGGCGAGGTCCGCCTTGACCTCCGCCAGCTGCACGGCGACCGCGCCGGGCGCCGTACCGCCGCGGCCGTCGCGGGAGGCCAGGGAGCCGGGGACGCTGAGGACCGTGCGGACCTCCGGGGTGAGGTGCGCGGAGATCTTGGCGAACTGCTCGTCCGTGAGGTCGCCCAGCTCCTTGCCCTCGGCCTCGGCGACCTTCACGCACTCGCCGGCCACCTCGTGCGCCACCCGGAACGGCACCCCCTGCCGGACCAGCCATTCGGCGATGTCGGTGGCGAGGGAGAAGCCGGCCGGGGCCAGCTCGGCCATGCGCTCGCGGTGCACCGTGAGGGTCGCCATCATGCCGGTGAGGGCGGGGAGCAGCACCTCCAGCTGGTCGCAGGAGTCGAAGACCGGCTCCTTGTCCTCCTGGAGGTCGCGGTTGTAGGCGAGGGGCAGGGCCTTCAGCGTGGCGAGCAGACCGGTCAGGTTGCCGATCAGGCGGCCGGACTTGCCGCGGGCCAGCTCGGCGATGTCGGGGTTCTTCTTCTGCGGCATGATCGACGAGCCGGTGGAGAACGCGTCGTGCAGGGTGACGAAGGAGAACTCCTTCGTGTTCCAGATGATGATCTCCTCGGCCATCCGGGAGAGGTTCACCCCGATCATCGCGGTGATGAACGCGAACTCGGCGGCGAAGTCACGCGAGGCCGTGCCGTCGATGGAGTTCGCCACGCTGCCGTGCTCGAAGCCGAGGTCGCGCGCGACCGCCTCCGGGTCCAGGCCGAGGGAGGATCCCGCGAGGGCACCGGAGCCGTACGGCGACACGGCCGTCCGCTCGTCCCACTGGCGCAGCCGCTCGGCGTCCCGGGACAGGGACTGCACATGGGCGAGGACGTGGTGGGCGAAGAGCACCGGCTGGGCGTGCTGGAGATGGGTGCGGCCGGGCATCGCCACGTCCGGGTGCGCCTCGGCGAGACCGACTAGCGCGTCCTGGAGGTCGGCGATCAGGCCGCCGATGATCCGGGCGTGGTCGCGCAGGTACATCCGGAAGAGAGTGGCGACCTGGTCGTTGCGCGACCGGCCCGCCCGCAGCTTGCCACCGAGGTCGGGGCCGAGGCGCTCCAGCAGGCCGCGCTCCAGGGCGGTGTGGACGTCCTCGTCGGCGACGGTGCCCGTGAAGGCGCCGGAGGCCACGTCCGCCTCCAGCCCGTCGAGCCCGGCGATCATGCGCTCCAGCTCGTCCCCGGTGAGGAGCCCCGCGGTGTGCAGCACGCGCGCGTGGGCACGGGAACCGGCGATGTCGTAGGGGGCGAGCCGCCAGTCGAAGTGGACGGACGCGGACAACTTGGCCAGGGCCTCGGCGGGGCCGTCGGCGAAACGGCCGCCCCAGAGCCGTACGTCACCGCTGTTGCTGCTCACTTGCGTTGCTCCTCGGAGTCTCGGTGGGCCACCGCCTCCCGACTCTCGCAGGCGGTGGTGCGGCTGTCAGGCCGACGGGTGCGGAACGACCCGAAGGCCGTACGGCGGTCAGGCGACGTCGCGCCGGGCGACGGTCTTCGGCGACCGGGCGTGGAGGTCGACGGAGCCCCCGGCGGCGGACCGGCCGGAGGTGACGCCGGTGTCGTGGGCGGCGCGGCGGAAGTCGTACGGCGAGTGCGGCGAGGATGCGGCGCGGCGGCCGGTGACGACCGCGCGGCCGTCGCGCAGGGTCATCCGGACGTCGCCGACGACGTGCCGGCCGGCCTCGTCCAGGAAGCCGTCCAGGGCGCGCCTGAGCGGGGAGAACCACTGGCCGCCGTGCAGGAGTTCACCCCAGCGCCGCTCGATCCGGCGCTTGTGGCGGGCGAGTGGGCGCTCGACGGTGACGTCGTCCAGCTCCCGGTGGGCGGTGATCAGGGCGATCAGCCCGGGCGCCTGGTACACCTCGCGCGACCCGGTGCCGGCGAGGCGGTCCCCGCCCCTGTCGATCCGGCCGACGCCCTGGGCGCCGGCGCGCTCGTCGAGCTCCCGTACGGCCCGGGCGACGGTGACGGGCCGGCCGTCGAGGGCGACCGGGACACCCGCCACGAAGGTGACGACCACCTCGTCGGGCTCACGCGGCGGGGCCGGGTCGGCGGGGTACGCGCGGGCGTCCTCGGGGAGGCTCGTCCCGTCGGCGCACCCGAAGGCGTCCCGGTCGAGGGGGTGCGGGGCCTTCGCGTGGTCACGGACCGGAACGCAGGTCAGGCCGGGGTCGAGGGCGGCGACGCAGGCCTCGAACCGGACCCGGTCGTCGCCCTCGCCGGTGCAGCCGTGCGCGACGGTGGTGGCGCCGTGCTTCTCGGCGGCGGCGACGAGGTGCTGGGCGATCAGCGGCCGGGAGAGGGCGGTGACCAGCCGGTGGCGGTCACCGCAGACGGCGTTGGCCTTGATCGCGGGGAGGCAGTACTCCTCGGCGAACGCGTCACGGGCGTCGGCGATCTCGGCCTCGACGGCCCCTTGGGCGAGGGCCCGCTCGCGGACGGCCTCCAGGTCCGCGCCGCCCTGCCCGTGGTCCACCGTGACGGCGACGACCTCGGCGCCCGTCTCCCCGGCGATCCGGCCGATGGCGACGGAGGTGTCCGGACCGCCCGAGTAGGCGAGTACGACACGCTCGGCCACGGGTTTCTCCTCAGACTGTTGTCACCGACTACCTGCATGAGTATGCAGTCTCCTGCATGATTCGTCAATCAGCGACAGGTGAGAAGGACCGCCGCCGAAGCTGAACGACCGAAACCGCTTTCCCGTACTCCTCTGCGCACGCAGGCGCCGCGTCGCCAGGACCCCGTCACCGGGGGCCGACCCGACCCACCTCCGACCCGAGTGAGGCATCGCATGTCCAGGGCTCTCCCGAAGTACAACCAGCGTCGCGTGGCGGTCATCGGCGGCGCTGCCGCCGTGGTGCTGTCCGGCGCGGTGATCGCCGGTTCGGCCCTCGCCGGCACCCCCGCCAAGAGCGACGGCGCCACGGGCGCGCGCACCCTCGCGAGCCCCGGCACGATCATGTGCCCGGACGTCGCCTCCAAGCTCCCCGCCGTGCCCGCCACCGCCAAGGCCGAGGTCGACCGCAACCTGACCCTCCTCCAGACCCAGATCCAGGAAGCCGACACCCGCCTGCGCGACACCGTCGGCCAAGGCGGAGCCAACTTCGTCGACAACGCCATCCTCGGCCCCCTCAAGGACAAACGCGCCTCCACCATCGACCGCATCGCCATCAGCATCGGCCGCAAGAGCACCAAGCCCACCGGCCTGGACTCCCTCGCCGCCTGCACGCTGAACGCGGGCAGCACCGGCACGGCCGGCGGCGCGGGGGCCGGCGCCGCCACGCCCGGCACCGGCGCGACCCGGCAGCCGGGCAGCGGCACGGACACCGGGGCGACGGCCGGCTCCGGCGGCGACACCGGAGCCGGGACGATCACGTGCCCGGACGTCGCCTCCAAGCTCCCCGCCGTACCCGCCACCGCCAAGGCCGAGGTCGACCGCAACCTGACCCTCCTCCAGACCCAGATCCAGGAAGCCGACACCCGCCTGCGCGACACCGTCGGCCAAGGCGGACCCAACTTCGTCGACAACGCCATCCTCGGCCCCCTCAAGGACAAACGCGCCTCCACCATCGACCGCATCGCCATCAGCATCGGCCGCAAGAGCACCAAGCCCACCGGCCTGGACTCCCTCGCCGCCTGCACCCTCACCAAGTGAGGTAGCGGACAACGCGGCCGCCCCGACGCGCCGGCCGGGGCGGAACCCTCGCTCCGGCCGGGAAATTCCTCTGACAGGCAGGCGCCTGACGGTGATACTCGGCTGCCATGGGAAAAACTTATGAACGTATAGACGGCAGACTGCGCACGTTCATCGAGCAACAGCCCCTCTTCTTCACCGCGTCCGCCCCCCTCTCCGGCGACGGCACGGTCAACCTCTCCCCCAAGGGCCTGCGGGGCTCCTTCGTCGTGCTGGACGAACTCACCGTGGCTTACCTCGACTTCGCCGGATCCACCGCCGAGACGATCGCGCACCTGCGGGAGAACGGACGCATCACGCTGATGTGGTGCGCCTTCCAGGGGCCGCCGAACATCGTGCGCGTGCACGGCCGCGGCGAGCCGGTCTTCCGCGACGACCCGCGCTTTCCGGAACTGCTCGCCCGCTTCCCCGGCATCGACCCGAGCGCGCACGGCCTGCGCGCGGTCATCGTCGTCCACGCCGAACGGATCCGCGACAGCTGCGGCTACGCCGTTCCCCACATGGCGTACGAGGAGGACCGCGAACTGCACGGAAAGCGGTTCGCACGTGAGGACGACACCTCCCTGAGCGCCTACTTCGCGAAGAAGGAACACATCGCCACAAGCCTGGACGGACTACCCGGGCTGCCGTTGCCACTGCCTCCGGCTACCGTCTGAGCCATGCGCCCCGCAGTGGTCCTCGCCCTCGCACCCGCCTGCTGCCTCGCCCTGCTCGGCGTCGCGCCCGTGCCCGATCCCGTGCCGCTGCCGGCGCGGATGGCCGACACGGGCGGCGGCGGCCAGCTGATCACCGCCGAGGCCCCGGACACCGCCGCCACGGCGGGCACGGTCAGCTGGTGGGACCTGCGGGACGGGCAGTGGGTCCGGGCCGGGACGGCGCCGGCGCGGTTCGGGGCGAACGGGCTGGTGGAGGGCGCCACCCGCAGCCAGGGCACGAACACCACGCCTACCGGGCTGTACGACCTCCCCTTCGCCTTCGGGACCGAGCCGGCGCCGGCCGGGGCCGGCGTGACCTACCGTCCCGTCCGGGAGAGTTCCTGGTGGTGCCAGGACAACGACTCGGCGGCGTACAACCGGTGGACGGACCCGCTGCCGGACGACTGCCGGGCCGCCCGCTCCGAGCACCTCGTCGACTACCGGACGCAGTACGCGTACGCCCTCGTCGTCGGCTTCAACTACGACCGGCCGGTGCGCGGACGCGGCGCCGGCATCTTCCTGCACGTCGACGGGGCGGGGGCGACGGCCGGGTGCGTGTCCGTCCCCGAGGACGCCATGCGGCGGATCCTGACGTGGGCCCGGCCCGACGAGCGGCCGCACATCGCCATCGGCACGGCGAGCGGCGCGACGGCGGTCACCCGGTACTGATGCTGGCGGCGCCGTCCCGCGTGGCACCACACGGAACGGGACGGCCCGGCCCGGCGCGGTACCGCCCGGCGTCGGTCCTCAGGCCGGCAGGCGCACCGTGAACGTCGTGGCACCCGGCGCGCTGTCGAGGTCCACGTCGCCGCCGTGCGCCTCCACCACCGCCGCCACGATCGAGAGGCCCAGCCCCGCCCCGCCGCCGGGGGCGTCCGGGTGACGGCGGTGCTCCGCGCGGGTGAAGCGCTCGAAGACACCGGACCGGATGTCGTCCGGGACGCCGGGGCCGTCGTCGTGGACACCGATCCGGACCGTGCCGGCGCCGGCCTCGCCCTCGCCGTCGCCCTCGCCGTCGCCCTCGCCCTCGCCCTCGCCCTCGCTCGCCAGGGTGACCGTCACCGTCGTGCCCACGGGTGTGTGCCCACGCGCGTTGGCCAGCAGGTTGGCCAGCACCTGGTGGAGGCGGTGCGCGTCGCCCGGCACCGTCACCGGCTCCTCGGGCAGGTCCAGGACCCAGTGGTGACCGGGTCCCGCGGCCCGGGCGTCCGTGACCGCGTCCAGCACCAGACGCGTCACGTCCACCGGCTCCCGCTCCAGCGGCCGGCCCGCGTCCAGGCGGGCCAGCAGCAGGAGGTCGTCGACCATCGCGCCCATGCGGGCCGACTCGGCCGCGATCCGTTCCAGGGCCCGCGTCACCCCGGGCGGGACCGGACCGGGGTGCAGCAGCGCCAGATCGGCATGGCCGCGGACCGAGGCGACCGGGGTGCGCAGCTCGTGGCTGGCGTCGGCGGCGAAGCGGCGCAGCCGCTCCTCGACCGCGTGCCGCTTGGTCAGCGCGTCCTCCACGTGACCGAGCATGCGGTTGAAGGCCGCGGCCACCCGGCCGATCTCGCTGCGCGGATCGGCGTCCGGCGCCCGCGGCGGCAGCGCGACCTCCCCGCTGGCCAGCGGCAGCTCGCTGACCCGGGTGGCGGTGGCCGCGACCCGGCTCAGCGGCCGCAGCGACCAGCGCACCCAGCAGGCTCCGGCGACCCCGGTCACCACCAGGGCCAGGCCGAAGACGATCCCGGCGACCAGTTCCAGGCGGTGGACCGTGGCCTCCACCGGCTCCAGCGGCAGTCCGACGACCAGCACGTCGCCGTCCCGGCCGGCGGAGGCGACGACCCGGTAGTCCTCCAGGCCGGAGAGGTGGACGGTGCGGGGCCTGCCGTCGGCCGGTACCCGGGCCAGCCGCCCGGCGTCCCCGGCGGTCAGGTCGACCCGCAGGTCGGCGGAGGGGTCGCCGGAACGGATCAGCCCCTGGTGGGTGACCTTGCCGTGCACCAGACGGGCGCCGAAGGTGCCGGTCGCCGTCCGGCGGGTGTCGGCGTGCTCGTCGCCGTCGTGGTCGTCGTGGTCGTCGGACGGCCCGCCGGGGTGCTCCAGGCTGGCGGGGAACCGGGTGCCGGTCTGGCTGAGCTGCTCGTCCAGCCGCTGGGTGAGGAAGCCGTCGAGTTCGACCACGGCGGCCAGTCCGACCGCCGCGCAGCTCACCGCCAGCAGGACCACGAGGCCGGCGGTGAGCCGGGCCCGCAGCGACCGGGGCCACGGCAGCCGGCGCACCGCCCGGGACAGCCGGCCCGCGCCCCTCACCCGGTCACCGGCTTCAGGACGTAACCGGCGCCGCGCACCGTGTGGATCATGGGCTCACGGCCCGCGTCGACCTTCTTGCGCAGGTAGGAGATGTACAGCTCGACCACATGTGCCCGGCCGCCGAAGTCGTAGGACCAGACCCGGTCGAGGATCTGCGCCTTGCTGAGCACACGGCGCGGGTTGCGCATCAGGAAGCGGAGCAGTTCGAACTCGGTGGGCGACAGCTCGACCAGGTCCCCGGCCCGGGTCACCTCGCGGGCGTCCTCGTCCATCACGAGGTCGCCGACGGTCAGCCGCGGCCCCTCGTCCGGGCGGCGGGCCATCCCGGCGCGGCGCAGCAGACCCCGCAGCCGGGCCACCACCTCCTCCAGGCTGAACGGCTTGGTGACGTAGTCGTCGCCGCCCGCCGTGATCCCGGCGATGCGGTCCTCCACCGCGTCCCGGGCGGTCAGGAAGAGCACGCACACGTCGGGCTTGACCTCGTGGAGGCGGCGCAGCACCGCGAAGCCGTCGGTGTCCGGGAGCATCACGTCCAGCACGACGGCGTCGGGCAGCAGCTCGCGGGCGGCGGCGACGGCGGCGGCGCCGTCACCGGCGGCGCGCACCTGCCAGCCCTCGTAGCGCAGGGCGCCGGTGAGGACCTCGGCGAGGTCGGGGTCGTCGTCGACGACGAGGACGCGCAGCGGGGTGCCGTCGGGGCGGGTGAGGGCCGGTCGGCCGGAGCGGGTGGTGTTCATCTCGTCCCCAAGCATCGCGCGCCGGAGCCGGGCCGGGTGGGGCGCCCCCCTCTGAGTTTCCTCTGAGTCCGCTCAGGACGGGCCCGCTCAAAGCTCCCTGAGAGGTTCGGCCCGCACAGTGGCCGACAGGACGGACGAAGGGACGACGAGGACCGATGACGACGGTGGAGACGCGGCGGGCGGCTGTGCCCCTGCCGGTGACGGCCCGGCGCTCCCCCGCGGCGGCCCTGCTGGCGCTGCTGTGGGCGGGGGCGGCAGCGGTGATCGCGCTGTGGTGGACGGACACCGGGTCGGTGGTCGGCACGGCCGGCTGGCTGACCGGGGCCGGGCGGATCGCCGGGCTGCTGTGCGGGTACGCCTGCGCGGTGCTGGTCGGCCTGATGGCCCGGGTGCCGCTGCTGGAGAACCGGATAGGTTCGGACCGGGTGGCCCGCTGGCACGCGATGGCCGGCCGGTACACGGTGTGCCTGCTCGTCGCGCACGTCGTGCTGGTCCTCGCCGGGTACGCCGCCCAGGACCGGGCCTCGCTGTGGCACGAGACGGTGACCGTCGTCCTGGACTACCCGGAGATGCTCAAGGCGACCGCCGGGACCGTCGTACTGCTCGCGGTCGGTGTCACCTCGGCCCGCGCGGTGCGCCGCCGCACCGGCTACGAGTTCTGGTACTACGTCCACCTGCTCACCTACGCGGCCGTCTTCCTGGTCTTCGGCCACCAGGTCGCGCTGGGCGAGCAGTTCACCGGCCGGCCGGCCGCGACCGCCGCCTGGTACGCGTTGTACCTGGGCGTCGCCGCCCTGGTGCTGTGGTTCCGCGTCCTCACCCCCGTCCGGCTCAACCTGCGCCACCGGCTGCGGGTGGACTCGGTGCACCAGGAGGCGCCGGGGGTGTACTCGGTCGTCGTACGGGGCCGGCACCTGGAGCGCCTGGGGGCGCGGCCGGGGCAGTTCTTCCGCTGGCGGTTCCTGGCCGAGGGCCTGGCCCGGACGTCGACGCCGTACTCCCTGTCGGCGCCGCCCCGCCCGGACCTGCTGCGCATCACCGTCAAGGCGCTCGGCGACCACAGCGCCGCCGTCTCCCTGCTGCGTCCCGGCACCCGGGTGTGGGCCGAGGGCCCGTACGGCTCGCTGACCGCCGACCGGGCCGGCGGGCGGCCCACCCTGTTGATCGCGGCCGGCGTCGGCGTCACCCCGCTGCGGGCGCTGTTCGAGACGCTGCCGGGCGAGGTCACCCTGCTGTACCGGGCGCGTTCGGTCGAGGACCTGGCGCTGGGCGGCGAACTGGAGGCGATCGCCCGCCACCGCGGGGCGCGGGTGCGGTACGCGCTGAACGGCCCGCACGGCGAGCGCCCGGACCTGTCCGCCGAGTCGCTGCGCGCGGCCTTCCCCGGGCTCGCCGGCCACGACGTGTACCTGTGCGGCCCGCACGGCTTCGCCCGGGATCTGTACGGGGCACTGCGGGCGGCCGGGGTGCCGGACCGCCGCATCCACCACGAGTCGTTCGAACTGTGAGGCAGACACCGTGCATCCGCTGAGGAAGAACCGTCCGTTCCGCCGCGTCCTGCTGGCCAGTGCCGCGACCGTCTCCGGGATGGTGCTGCTGCTGTCGCTGAAGCCGCACACCAGTCCGGCGCTCGCCGCCGGCACGTCCTCGCCGGCACCGGCGAGCAGCGCCGCCGGCGCCGCCCCCGGGACCACGCGGGCTCCCGCCACCGGCACCAGGACCGTCACCGGGGACACCGTCGAGACCCGCTGGGGGCCGGTCCGGGTGCGGGTGACGCTGGGCGGCGGCGAGCTCACCGACGTCACCGCCGTCAGCTACCCGCAGGACAACCCGCGCGACCAGGAGATCAACGCCTACGCCCTGCCCCAGCTGCGCCGCGAGGCGCTGACCGCGCAGAGCGCGCGGATCGACACGGTCTCGGGGGCCACGTACACCAGTGACGGCTACCGCCGGTCCCTCCAGTCCGCCCTCGACTCGGCGGGCCTCTGAACACCCGGCGCGCCCGGCACGTATTCGTGGGCCAAGGGTCAAGTCCCCACGGAGGAACCGTGACCACCACGCTCGCAGGCGGACGCGCCGCCCGCCGACAGACGATGCGCCGCATCCGTCCGCGCCGCTCCCCGGCCGTCCCGCTGCTGCTCGCCGTCTGGGCGGGCGCGGCGGCCGTGCTGTGGCTCTGGTGGCACGACACGCCGGCCATCGGCGACGACACCGGCCGCATCCTCAACGCGGGCCGGATCACCGGTCTGTTGGCCGGCTACCTGATGGCGCTGGTCGTGCTCCAGATGGCGCGGGTGCCGGCGCTGGAACGACGGGTCGGCTCCGACCGGGTGGCCCGCTGGCACGCGATGAGCGGCCGGTACACGCTCAGTCTGATCGTCGCGCACGTCTTCCTCACCATGTGGGGGTACGCGCTCCAGGCCGGCAGGTCGCTCGGCGACATCGTGCGGCAGACCGTCGACTCCGTCGAACACCTGCCGGACATGAGCAAGGCGGCCATCGGCACGGGCCTGTTCGTCGTCATCGGCCTGTCGTCCGTGGGCCCGGTCCGCCGCCGGCTGCCGTACGACGCCTGGTACCACGTCCACCTGCTGACGTACGCGGCGGTGTTCCTGACGTTCTGGCACCAGATCACCACGGGCAACGACTTCGCGGTCCAGCCCGCCGCCAGGACGTTCTGGTACGGGCTGTACGGCGCGGTCACCGCGCTCGTCCTCTGGTACCGCGTCCTCACCCCGATCCGCCTCAACCTGCGGCACCGCATGCGGGTGGAGGCCGTCATCGAGGAGACACCCGGCATCGTGTCGGTGCTGATCGGCGGCCGGCGGCTGCACCGGATGGGCGCGGAGGCGGGCCAGTTCTTCCGCTGGCGGTTCCTGGCCCCCGGCATGCGGTTCAGCTCCCACCCGTACTCCCTGTCGGCCGCGCCCCGGCCCGGCATGCTGCGGATCACCGTGAAGGCGATCGGCGACCACAGCGCCCGGCTGCGCGAGTTGACGCCCGGGACGAAGGTGTGGGCGGAGGGGCCGTACGGCGCGCTCACCGCCCAGCGCCGCAGCCGGGGCAAGGTGCTGCTGGTCGCGGGCGGGGTGGGCATCACGCCGATGCGGGCGCTGTTCGAGACGCTGCCCGGCGCCGCCGGCGACATCACCCTGCTCTACCGGGCCAACACCACCCAGGACCTGGCCCTGTGGGACGAGCTGGCGGCGATCGCCACCGAGCGGGACGCCCGGCTGATGTACGCGGTGAACAGCCCGGAGGGCGAGCGGCCGGACATCTCCGCGGAGAACCTGCGGCGGAAGATCCCGGACATCGACCGGCACGACGTGTTCATGTGCGGCCCGCCCGGGTTCGCGCAGTCGGTGTACGAAGCACTGCGCGGCGCCGGGGTACCCGCCCGCCGCATCCACCACGAGTCGTTCGAGATGTGAGCGGAGCAGCGAAGCGATGAGGAAGAGCCATCCCGTGCGGCGGGTCGTGCTGGCGACGGCGGCGACCGTGTCCGGTGTCGTGCTGCTGTTGGCGCTGAAACCCGCGTCGGACCCGGCCACCGCGTCGGCGGCGGGCGCGGCGCCGCGGCAGCCGGTGGCGGGGCAGGAGGCGCCGCAGGGCGGCGGGCAGGCCCGGGCGGGCTCCGGCACGATCACCGGGAAGGCCGCGCAGACCCAGTACGGGGCCGTGCAGGTACGCATCACCGTCGCCGACGGCAAGATCACCAAGGCCGAGGCGATCCAGGCACCCAAGGGCGGACTCAGCGACCAGAAGACCCAGCTCGCCGTCCCCCGCCTCAACCAGGAAGCCGTCACCACCGGCACCGCCCACATCGACACCGTCTCCGGCGCCACCTACACCAGCCAGGGCTACCGCACCTCACTCCAGTCCGCCCTGGACCAGGTGAAACCGGCGTCGTCCTCCGGCGCGACCGGCCGGGCACAGGCCCGGACGGTCACCGGGAAGGCCGCGCAGACCCAGTACGGGGCCGTACAGGTACGCATCACCGTCACCGACGGCAAGATCACCAAAGCCGAGGCCGTCCAGGCACCCAAGGGCGGACTCAGCGACCAGAAGACCCAGCTCGCCGTCCCCCGCCTCAACCAGGAAGCCGTCACCACCGGCACCGCCCACATCGACACCGTCTCCGGCGCCACCTACACCAGCCAGGGCTACCGCACCTCACTCCAGTCCGCCCTGGACCAGGCCGGTGACTGACACGGTGACCGGGCCGGCGCAGACCCCCGCCGCGGTGCGGCACGCGGAGGAGGTCATGGGAACCGTCTTCTCCTTCGACGTCCGCGGCGGGGAACCGGCCGCGGTCCGGGCGGCGCTCGCCGAGGCCGTCGCCGGACTGCACCGGGCGGACACGCTGTTCAGCACCTACCGGGAGGACAGCGAGCTGTCCCGGCTGGCCCGGGGTGAGCTGGAGATCGCCCGGTGCGCTCCCGAGGTGGCCGAGGTGCTGGAGCTGGCCGCCGAGGCGGAACGGGTGAGCGAGGGCTGGTTCAGCACGCTGTACCAGGGTTCCCTGGACCCCACCGGGATCGTCAAGGGCTGGGCCGCCGAACGCGCGGCCCGGCTGATCGGCGCCGTCGAGGGGGTGTGCGGGGTCAGCGTCAACGGGGGCGGCGACGTGCAGATGCTCGGCGCGCCGGGACCCCGGCGGCCCTGGCGGGCCGGGGTGGCCGATCCGCTGCGGCCCGGCGGGCTGGCGGCGGTGATCTCCGCGGCCGGGGCGGCGGAGCTGTCGGTGGCGACGTCCGGTACGGCGGAGCGGGGCGCGCACATCATCGACCCGCGCACGGGCCGGCCAGCTGTGACCGACCTGGTCGCCGTGACCGTGGTCGGGCCCCGGCTGACCTGGACCGACTGCTGGGCCACGGCTGCCTTCGCCATGGGCTCACGGGCGGCCCTGACCTGGTTGGAGTCCCTCCCGGACGTGGAGGCCCTGCTGATCACGGCGGGCGACGAGGTCCGCTGCACAGCCGGCCTCCCCACAAAACTCGGCTGACTCCCTCGGGGGCGCGAGAGACCAACGCACGCCCGCCTCCCCAGGGGCGCGAGGAACTGCGCGACCGGCCCCCACGGACCCGCCACCCGGCAACGAACCGCCACCCCAAGCCCCCCCGCCCTCCTGCCCCCGCCCCCCGCGGAGCGTTCAGTGGCTGTTCTGGGCCAGCCGCAGCAGGTGGTCCGCCAGCGCCTGCCCCCCGCTCGGGTCCCGGCTGATCAGCAGCAACGTGTCGTCCCCGGCGATGGTGCCGAGGATGTCGTGCAGTTCGGCCTGGTCGATCGCCGAGGCGAGGAACTGGGCCGCGCCGGGCGGCGTACGCAGGACGACCAGGTTCGCCGAGGCCTCCGCGGAGATCAGCAGCTCCTGCGACAGGCGCCGCATCCGCTCCTCCTTCGCCGATCCGCCCAGCGGCGCCCGCGGCGTACGGAAGCCGCCCTCGCTGGGCACCGCGTAGATCAGGTCACCGTCGGCGTTGCGGATCTTGACCGCGTTCAGTTCGTCGAGGTCCCGGGAGAGGGTCGCCTGCGTGACGCTGAGCCCGTCGTCGGCGAGCAGCTTCGCCAGCTGGCTCTGCGACCGCACGGGCTGCCGGTTGAGGATGTCCACGATCCGGCCGTGCCGTGCGGTGCGGGTCTGCGGCACGCCCGGTCCGGCTCCCGCCGCCTGGTCGTGGTCCTGCGCGTGGCCGTGGCTCATCGTCGTCTCATTCCCCGGATCGTCCGTCCCCGTTCGCGTGCTCGAGGATGCCGGGCAGTGCCTGGAGCAGGGCACCCGCCTCGTCGTCGCGGAGGTTCAGCGGCGGCATGAGCCGTACGACGTCGGGGACGGGCGCGTTCACCAGGAACCCGGCCTCCTGGGCCGCCTGCTGCACCTGGGGTGCGCGCGGCCCGGTGAGCACGATACCCAGGAGCAGGCCCGTGCCCCGGACGTGGGCGATCAGCGGGTGGTCGAGGGACTCGATGCCGTCGCGCAGCCGCTCGCCCTGCCGTTTGACGTTGTCGAGCAGGCCCTCGTCGGCGATGGTGTCGAGGACGGCGAGCCCGGCGGCGCAGGCGACGGGGTTGCCGCCGAACGTCGTGCCGTGGTGGCCGGGCCGGAGCAGTTCGGCGGCCCGGCCGAAGGCGACGGTGGCGCCGAGCGGGAGTCCGCCGCCGAGCTGCTTGGCGAGGGTGACGACGTCGGGGAGGACGCCCTCGTGGGCCTGGTAGGCGAACCAGTTGCCGGAGCGGCCGACGCCGGTCTGCACCTCGTCCAGGACGAGCAGGGCGCCGGTGGCGGCGGTGATGGCGCGCGCGGCCTTCAGGTAGCCGGCCGGGGGCACGACCACACCGTTCTCACCCTGGACGGGTTCGAGGATGACCAGGGCGGTGTCCTCGGTGACCGCGGCGGCCAGCGCCTGGGCGTCGCCGTAGGGCACGTGGGTGACGTCGCCGGGCAGCGGCAGGAACGGGTCCTGCTTGGCGGGCTGCCCGGTGAGCGCGAGGGCGCCCATCGTACGGCCGTGGAAGCCGCCGCCGGTGGCGACCATGTGGGTGCGCCCGGTGAGCCGGCCGATCTTGAAGGCGGCCTCGTTGGCCTCGGCGCCGGAGTTGCAGAAGAAGACGCGCCCTTCCCGGCCGAAGAGCGTCAGGAGCCGTTCGGCGAGGGCGACGGTGGGCTCGGCCATGAAGAAGTTGGAGATGTGGCCGAGGGAGGCGATCTGGCCGCTGACGGCCTCGACGATCGCGGGGTGGGCGTGGCCGAGGGCGTTGGTGGCGATGCCGCCGACGAAGTCGAGGTACTCCCGGCCGTCGGTGTCCCACACCTTCAGGCCCGCGCCGCGGACGAGGGGCAGGCGCGGGGTGCCGTAGTTGTTCATGAGCGCGCCCTGCCAGCGCGCGGTCAGCTCCTGGTTGCTCATGACTCCCCCTGTTCGTCCGGCACGACCATGGTGCCGATGCCCTCGTCGGTGAAGATCTCCAGCAGGATCGAGTGCTGGACCCGGCCGTCGATGACGCGGGCGGTCGTCACGCCGTTGCGCACGGCGTGCAGGCAGCCCTCCATCTTCGGCACCATGCCGGCGCTCAGGTCGGGCAGCAGCTTCTCCAGCTGGGAGGCGGTGAGGCGGCTGATCACCTCGTCGGAGCGCGGCCAGTCCTCGTAGAGGCCCTCGACGTCGGTGAGGACCATCAGGGTCTCGGCGCCCAGTGCCGCGGCGAGCGCCGCGGCGGCCGTGTCGGCGTTGACGTTGTAGACGTGTCCGTCGTCCTGGGAGCGGGCGACGGAGGACACGACCGGGACGCGGCCGTCGGCCAGCAGCGCCTCGATCGCGCCGGTGTCGATGGCGGTGATCTCGCCGACCCGTCCGATGTCGACGAGTTCGCCGTCGATCTCGGGGGTGTGCCGGGTCGCGGTGATGGTGTGGGCGTCCTCGCCGGTGATGCCGACGGCGAGCGGGCCGTGCCGGTTGAGCAGGCCGACCAGTTCGCGCTGCACCTGCCCGGCGAGGACCATCCGTACGACGTCCATGGCGTCCTCGGTGGTGACGCGCAGGCCGGCCTTGAACTCGCTGACGATGCCGTGCCGGTCGAGGGCGGCGCTGATCTGGGGGCCGCCGCCGTGCACGACGACCGGCTTGAGGCCGGCGTGCCGCAGGAAGACGACGTCCTGGGCGAACGCGGCCTTCAGCTCCTCGTCCACCATGGCGTTGCCGCCGAACTTGATGACGACGGTCTTGCCGTGGTGCCGGGTCAGCCAGGGCAGCGCCTCGATGAGGATCTGGGCTTTCGGCAGGGCGGTGTGCTTGCGGGTGCTCATGAGGAGTAGGCGCTGTTCTCGTGGACGTAGTCGGCGGTCAGGTCGTTGGTCCAGATGGTCGCGGTCTCGTCGCCCGCGGCGAGGTCGGCGACGATGTGGACCTCGCGGTAGCGCATGTCGACCCGGTCGCGGTCCTCGCCGACGGAGCCGTTCTTGCACACCCAGACGCCGTTGATGGCGACGTTCAGCCGGTCGGGTTCGAAGGCGGCACGGGTGGTGCCGATGGCGGAGAGCACGCGGCCCCAGTTGGGGTCCTCGCCGTGCAGCGCGCACTTGAGGAGGTTGTTGCGGGCGATGGAGCGGCCCACCTCGACGGCGTCCGCCTCGGTCGCGGCGTTGACCACCTCGACCCGGATGTCCTTGCTGGCGCCCTCGGCGTCCCCGATCAGCTGCCGGCCGAGGTCGTCGCAGACCTGCCGTACGGCCTCGGCGAACGCGTCGTACCCGGGGGTGACGCCGGCCGAGCCGGAGGCGAGCAGCAGGACGGTGTCGTTGGTGGACATGCAGCCGTCGGAGTCGACGCGGTCGAAGGTGACCCGGGTGGCGGCCCGCAGCGCCCTGTCCAGGGTGGCGCTGTCGAGGTCGGCGTCGGTGGTGAGGACGACGAGCATGGTGGCGAGGCCCGGCGCGAGCATGCCGGCGCCCTTGGCCATGCCGCCCACGGTCCAGCCGTCCCCGCTGACCACGGCGGTCTTGTGGACGGTGTCGGTGGTCTTGATGGCGATGGCCGCCTTCTCGCCGCCGTGCTCGGAGAGCTGGGCGGCGGCCGTGTCCAGGCCGGTGAGCAGCTTGTCCATGGGGAGCGGCACGCCGATCAGCCCGGTGGAGCAGACGGCGACCTCGATGGCGCCGCGGCCGAGCAGCTCGGCGGCCTTCTCCGCGGTGGCGTGGGTGTCCTGGAACCCCTTCGGCCCCGTACAGGCGTTGGCACCGCCGGAGTTGAGGACGACGGCGGATACCTGGCCGCTCCTGAGGACCTGCTCGGACCAGAGGACCGGCGCGGCCTTCACACGGTTGGAGGTGAAGACGCCGGCGGCGGCACGGCGGGGCCCGTCGTTGACCACGAGGGCCAGGTCCGGGTTGCCGTTCTCCTTGATCCCGGCGGCGATGCCCGCCGCCGTGAATCCCTTGGCTGCCGTGACGCTCACGGTGCGACTCCGATCGTGGAAAGTCCGGTGGTCTCGGGAAGACCGAGGGCGATGTTCATGCTCTGGACGGCGCCGCCCGCGGTGCCCTTGGTCAGGTTGTCGATGGCGCTGATCGCGATGACGCGGTCGACGGCCGCGTCGTAGGCGACCTGCACCGACACCGTGTTGGATCCGTAGACGGAGGCCGTGGCGGGCCACTGGCCCTCGGGCAGCAGGTGGACGAAGGGCTCGTCGGCGTAGGCCTTCTCGTAGGCGGCCCGCAGCGACTCGGCGGTCACCCCCTCGCGCGCGGCGGCGCTGCACGTGGCGAGGATGCCGCGGGACATCGGGGCGAGGGTCGGTGTGAAGGACACCGCGACCCGCTCCCCCGCGGCACCGCTGAGGTTCTGGATCATCTCGGGGGTGTGCCGGTGGCCGCCGCCGACGCCGTACGGCGACATGGAGCCCATGACCTCGCTGCCGAGCAGGTGCGGTTTGGGCGCCTTGCCCGCGCCGGATGTGCCGGACGCGGCGACGATCACCGCTTGCGGCCGGGCGAGTTGGGCCGCGTAGGCCGGGAACAGGGCGAGGGTGACGGCGGTGGGGTAGCAGCCGGGCACCGCGATGCGCCGGGACCCCTCCAGCGCGGTGCGGGCGCCCGGCAGTTCGGGGAGGCCGTAGGGCCAGGTGCCGGCGTGCGGGGAGCCGTAGAAGGCCTCCCAGTCGGCCGGGTCGCGCAGCCGGAAGTCGGCGCCCATGTCGATGACGAGGACGTCCGGGCCGAGCTGTTCGGCGACGGCCGCGGACTGTCCGTGCGGCAGGGCCAGGAAGACCACGTCGTGCCCGGCGAGCGCCTCGGGGGTGGTCTCGGTCAGGACGCGGTCGGCCAGCGGCAGCAGGTGCGGCTGGAGCGCGCCGAGCCGCTGTCCTGCGTTGGAGTTGCCGGTCAGCGCGCCGATCTCCGCCTCCGGGTGTGCGAGGAGCAGGCGCAGGACCTCTCCGCCCGCGTATCCGCTCGCTCCGGCCACCGCCACACGTACCGCCATGTCCACCCTCCTCAGGATGGCATGACTATACGCAGCTATGCAGGACTATGCAACGCACTCCCGGGAAACCGGCCGCGGCCAGCGGGGGGCAGGGTGAGGGTCCGGCGGGCGCGGTGCCCGGGGAGGCACGACCGCCGGGGGCCGGCCGAGGGAGGCCGGCCCAGGGGGCCGGTGCGGTCGGACCCGGGGAACCGGGCCCGCTCAGGCGGCGTCGGTGGCGTCGGCGGTGTCGCGCGTCCCGCCCGGGTCGCCGGTCACGGCGGGGCGCGTGGCCGGCAGCATCACGCGGCGGGAGACGACGAACGTCACCGGGATCGCCGCCGCCGAGGCCAGGAGCGGGGCGAAGCGGTGCCCGGCGCGCAGGACGTCGGCGATCACGTAGACCCCGGCCGTCGTGATCACGAAGTTGGTGGCGTTCGTCAGCGGGAACAGCAGGAACTTCCGCCAGGTCGGCCGGGTCCGGTAGGTGAAGCGGGCGTTCAGGAAGAAGGAGCCGGTCATGCTGAGCGCGAACGCCAGCGTGTGCGCGGCGAGATACGGCAGCCGGGTGAGGAACAGCAGATAGAGCCCGTAGTAGGTGGCCGTGTTGACCACACCGACCAGGGCGAACACCGTGATCTGGCGGGGCAGCGGGCGACTCGGCACCGGACGATGGTGGCACATCCGGGCGCCCGGGTGCCGTCGGCGGGCGCCGCACTTGACCTGGAGTGTGCTCCAACTCCTACGGTTCCGGTCATGAGCAACCAGCGCGGCACCACCCGTGACGAGCGTTTCGCCCACGGCCTCGAAGTACTGGACTCCGTCGACGGCGAGGCCGGGCGGCGGGTCGTCGACTCCCTCGCGGACATCAGCCCCGAGCTGGGGCACCAGATCGTCGCCTGGGGGTTCGGCGAGATCTACGCCCGCCCCCAGCTCGCGCCCCGGGACCGCCAGTTGGTCACCCTGGGCATGCTGACCGCGCTCGGCGGCTGCGAGCCCCAGCTGGAGGTGCACGTCAACGCGGCGCTCAACGTGGGTCTCACCCCGGAGCAGATCGTGGAGGCGCTGCTGCACTCGGCCGGATACTGCGGTTTCCCCCGGGCGCTGAACGCCACCTTCGTCGCGAAGAAGGTGTTCGCCGAGCGCGGGCTGCTGCCGGCCGGAGAACGGCCCGCGGACGGCGCCCCCGCCTCCCCCTGACCCCGGACGGGGTGATGGAATGCGCCGGAGGCGCGGGCGGAGAGGGAGACGATGGACGAGTTCTGGCCCGTGGCCGACCTGCTGGCCCACCTCGCCGGACGCTGGCGGACCGAGCGGAGCGTGCGGGACCTGGCGAGCGGGGACACGGGACGCTTCACCGGGGAGACCGTCTTCGGCCCGCTGGACGGCGGGGGGCTGCTGCACACCGAGTCCGGCACCTTCACCTGGCGGGGCGTGGCCCGGCCGGCCACCCGCACCCTGCGGTTCCTGCCGGGGCCCACGCCGGGCCGGGTGGACGTGCGGTTCGCGGACGGGCGGCCCTTCCACGCGCTGGACCTGACCTCCGGGCGGTACGTCGCCGACCATCCCTGCGCGGCCGACCTCTACCGGGGCGAGTTCACCGTCCGGGACGCCGGCCACTGGCGCACGGTCTGGCGGGTCGGCGGACCGGCGAAGGACCTGGTCCTCGTCACCGACTACGCGCGTGAGGCCTGAGGGCCGCCCCCGTCCAGGCGGAGGTTCCAGCGGCCCGCGCGGCCGGTGACCGTGGTCGTGGACAGCGGGCGGACGTCGATGTTCCAGTAGCTCGACGGGGGCGCCTTCAGGGCATAGACGAGGGCCGCGCGGATGACCGACGGTTCGGCCACCGCGACGATCCGGCCACCGTCGTCCGCCGGCCGGGTGTCCAGCCAGCCGCCCACCCGGGAGATGAACACCAGCAGGGACTCGCCGCCGTGCGGGGTGGACCACGGATCGGCCAGCCAGGCGTCCACGGCCGCCGGTTCCCGGGCCATCGCCTCGCCCAGCGTCAGTCCGCGCCAGCGGCCCATGGCACAGTCGCGCAGCGCCGGCTGGACCAGCGGGGCGTACCCCAGGGCGTCGCCGGTGGCCCGGCTGCGCGGGGTCGGCGAGCAGTAGCGCAGCTCGGCCGCCGCCAGCGGCAGCAGGTCCCCGGCGACGCGCCGCACCTCGTCCCAGCCGGCCCCGTCCAGCGGCCGGTCGTCCTCGAAACGCTCCGCGGGCGGGGTGGCACTGCGCGCGGCGGCGACGAACGTGACCCTCAGTGGCATGCGGTGATGGTGGGCCGCTCGGCGGAGCAGGTCAAGAGGGGTTACCCGGGAGTTGTCGGAGGATCACGACGGACCCGGTCCGGGCGGGCCGCCCAGCACCTCGTCGCAGGCCGCCCGGAGCCGCCGCACCCCCTCCGCGATCTCGCCGGTGCCGGCGACCGCGGCGAAGCTCAGGCGGAGGTGCGCGGCGGGGGGCTCGGCGCTGAAGTAGGGGCGGCCGGGGGTCAGGGCCACGCCCGCGCGGAGGGCCGCGGCGGCCAGCGCCGCCTCCGTCCCGGAGCCGAGCGCCGGAGCGTTGCCCCCGCCGCCGTCGGGCAGCCGCACCCACAGGTGGTAGCCGCCGGACGGGACGTGCGGCAGGGCGAGCTCGGGCAGGTGCCGGGCGAGCGCGCCGGTCATGGCGTCCCGGCGGGTGCGCAGCTCGGCCGAGAGCGCCCGCAGATGGCGCGGCCAGGCCGGGGAGCCGACCAGTTCCAGGGCGGCCTCCTGGAGCGGCCGGGGCACGAAGAAGCTGTCCACGACCTGGATGGCCCGCAGCCGCTCCAGCACCGGGCCGTGCGCGGCCAGGGCGCTGACCCGGAAGCTGGGTGAGGTGGCCTTGGTGAGCGAGCCGACGTGCACGACCACGCCGTCCGGGTCGTCGGCGGCCAGCGGGCGGGGCAGCGGTCCGGCGTCGGCGTGCACCAGCCGGCGGACGAAGTCGTCCTCGACGACGAACGCGCCGGCCTCGCGGGCGATGCGCAGCACCTCGCCGCGCCGGTCGGGCGCCAGCACGGCGCCGGTCGGGTTCTGGAACAGCGGCTGGCAGACGAAGACCCGGGCGCCGGTGGCCCGGAAGGCGTCGGCGAGCAGGGCGGGGCGCACCCCGTCGGGGTCGACGGGCACCGGGACGGGGCGCAGGCCGGCGGCGCGGGCCAGTGCGAGCATGCCCGGGTAGGTCGGCGACTCCACGAGGACCGGGGCGCCCGGCGGGGCGAGCGCGCGCAGGGCGGTGGCCAGCGCGGCCTGGCCGCCCGCCGCGATCAGCACCTCGGCGGCGGTGACGGCGCCGCCGATCCCCCGCGCGAACCACTCGCGCAGTTCCGGCAGCCCCTCCAGCGGCGGTCTCCCCCAGGCGCCGGGGCGCCGCCCGGCCCGGGCCAGGGCCGCCGCCATGGCCCGCTCCGGCTGGAGGGAGGGGTGGAGGTAGCCGCCGTTGAACTCCAGTACCCCGGGCGGCGGGGCGGCCAGCGAGACGGTGACCCCGGCGGCGTCCACCGTGCGCGGCACGAGGTCGGCGGCGGCGTCGGCGCTCAGCGCGACCTCCTGCCAGGAGGTGTCCCCGGTGGCCGCCTGCCCGGCCGTCGGCCGGGCCCGGAAGGCGCCGGCGCCGGGCCGGGTGACCACGAGGCCCTCTGCCGCGAGCCGGGCGAGGGCCCGGGAGACGGTCACCGGGCTCACCCGGAACCGTTCGACGAGCGCCCGGCTCGACGGCAGCTTTCCACCGACGGGATAGCGGTCGAGCTCCCGCCGCAACTCTTCGGCCAGCTCTGCCTCACTGCTACGCTGATGCATGAGAACCCAGAGTAGCGCTACTGCGACGAGCCCGATAGCGGTCACCGCTCCCGCCGCTCCCCGGGAGTCCGGGGGGCTCGGCACCCTCCAGGCCGCCCTCGGGGTGGTCGCCTTCTCCCTGACGTTCCCCGCGACGGCCTGGGGCCTGGAGAGCTTCGGCCCCTGGTCCCTGGTGGCGGTGCGCGGGGTCCTGGCCGCGGTCGTCGCCGGCGGTTGCCTGCTGGCCTTGCGGGTACGGCTCCCGGACCGCCGTCACCTCGCGGGACTGGCCGTCGTGGCCGCCGGTGTGGTGCTGGGCTTCCCGATGCTGACCACGCTCGCCCTGGAGACCTCCACCACCGCGCACGCGGCCGTGGTGGTCGGGCTGCTGCCGCTGACCACCGCCGTGTTCTCGGCCCTGCGTACCGGCACCCGCCCCTCCCGGCGGTTCTGGCTGGCGGCCGTCGCCGGCGCGGTGGCCGTGATCGCCTTCACCCTCGCCCAGAGCGGCGGCACGCTCACCGTGGCCGACGGTTACCTCTTCGCGGCCCTGCTGGTGTGCGCGGCCGGCTACACCGAGGGCGGCCGGCTGGCCCGGGTCATGCCGGGCTGGCAGGTCATCGGCTGGGCGCTCGTGCTGTGCCTGCCGCTCAGCCTGCCGGCCGCCGCGCTAGCGCTGGCGTACGAGCCCGCACACCTCACCGGGCACGGCGTCGCCGGGCTGCTGTGGGTGGCGCTGGGTTCGCAGTTCCTCGGTCTCGTCGTCTGGTACCGGGGCATGGCCGCCATCGGCATCCCCCGGGCCAGCCAGTTGCAGTTGGCACAGCCCCTGCTCACACTGGTGTGGTCGGCGCTGCTGCTGGGCGAGCGCTTCACGGCGGCCGCTCCGCTCACCGCCGTCGCGGTGCTCGTGTGCATCGCCGTCACCCAGCGGTCGTGATCGTGAGGAGGGCCCGTCCATGCACGCAGCCAAGGGCGACCACCTGGTCCAGCACGGCAGGGTGGTGGGCCAGCACGACCAGGTCACGGAAGTCGTCGAGGTGCTGGGCCAGGGGGGCGATCCGCCCTACCGGGTCCGTTTCGCGGACGGGCGGGAGGCCGTGATGTCCCCCGGCCCCGACTGCGAGGTCCGTCATCCGCAGGACCGGACGCAGCAGTAGGTCAGCCCGGTGGGGCCGCCGGCCACCGGTAGTGGTCGGCGACCACCCGTGCCATCGCCCCAACCGGGTCCTGCGCGACCTCCTTGGCGGCGAAGAAGACGTGCCCGCGCACCTGCGGGTGGCGCGCGGCGAGGGTGAGGTGCCGCGACAGCTCGACCGGGTCCTGCCACTCGGAGGGCTCTCCGGCGGCGCCCGCCTTGTACAGGGCCTCGCCGGCGTACAGCCGCGTCCGGCTGCCCCGGGCGACCTCCGCCCACCAGGCGATCAGCTCCGCGTAATCGGCGGCGGCGTACCCGATGTGCCAGTAGAGCTGCGGCACCACGTAGTCGATCCAGTTGCCGCGGACCCACTTGCGGGTGTCCGCGTACAGGTCGTCGTACGTCTGCACCCCCGCCCGCGTCTCGGAGCCGCGCGCGTCGGTGGCGGCGTTGCGCCACACCCCGAAGGGGCTGATGCCGAACCGGGTGCCGGGCCGCACGCGCCGGATGTCCGCCGCCGTACCGCGCACCAGCCGGTCGATGTTGTCCCGCCGCCAGGCGGCCCGGCCGGGGAAGGCACCGCCGTGGCGGTCGTAGGCGTCGTCGTCGTCGAAGGTCTGGCCGGCGACCGGATAGGGGTAGAAGTAGTCGTCGAAGTGGACGGCGTCGACGGGGTAGCGGGCGACCGCGTCGAGCACGGCCCGCCGCACGAAGGCCCGCACCTCGGGCAGGCCCGGGTTGTAGTACATCCGGCCGCCGTAGGGCACCACCCAGTCCGGGTGCCTGCGGGCCGGGTGGGAGGGGACCAGCCGGCCGGGATCGGTGTGCTCGGCGATCCGGTACGGGTTGAACCAGGCGTGCAGCCGCAGGCCCCGGGCGTGCGCCTCGCGCACGGCGGTGCCCAGGGGGTCCCAGCCGGGGTGACGGCCCTGGGCGCCGGTCAGGTACTCGGACCAGGGCTCGTAGGGCGACGGCCACAGGGCGTCGGCGGTGGGCCGTACCTGGAGGACGACCGTGTTGAGCCGGCGGCGGACCGCGTGGTCGAGGTGGGCGATCAGCTCCTTGCGCTGGGTGGCCGCCGGCAGGCCGGGCCGCGAGGGCCAGTCCCGGTTGGCGACCGTCGCGAGCCACACGCCGCGCATCTCGGCGGCCCCGCGCGCCGGGTGGCCCGGGACCGGGTGCGCGCCCGGCACCGGACCGTCGGCTCCCACCGCGTCGCCGGGCGCGGGTCCGGCGGCGCTCCCGGCCCAGGCCGGTTCCGTGGCCAGGGTGGACAGCGCGGCCAGCGTGAAGGACCGCCGTGACATGCGTCCCATGCGCACACCCCCGTACGCTTCGGATCCGCCTCGTCACGGATCGTCTCGTGCTCCAGAATGGCCCCACCCGGACGATCGATCATCGATACTTGGCGGTAACGTGCACGATCGGAGCAGGCTCCGAACCCGGAGGCCTGCCGAGCGAGCCGGAGAAGCGAAGGGGACGATGTGACGGGCATCCCAGGGGGAGACATTGCGCGCGTCGGAGTCGTGGGCTGCGGCCAGATGGGCGCGGGCATCGCCGAGGTGTGCGCCCGTGCGGGACTGGACGTGAAGGTCGCCGAGACCACCGGCGAGGCCCTGGAGATCGGCCGCACCCGGCTGTTCAACTCCCTGGGCAAGGCGGCCGAACGCGGCAAGATCACCGAGGAGGACCGGGACTCCACCCAGGCCCGCCTGAGCTTCACCACCGACCTCGGCGAGTTCGCCGACCGGGACCTGGTCATCGAGGCCGTCGTCGAGAACGAGCAGGTCAAGACCGAGATCTTCCAGGTGCTCGACCAGGTGGTGACCCGGCCCGACGCGATCCTGGCCTCCAACACCTCCTCCATCCCGCTGGTGAAGCTGGCGGTCACCACCTCCCGGCCGGACCACGTCGTCGGCATCCACTTCTTCAACCCGGCCCCCGTGCAGCAGCTGGTCGAGCTGATCCCGGCGCTGACCACCTCCGAGGGCACCCTCAGCCGCGCCCAGCTCTTCGCCGAGAAGGTGCTGGGCAAGCACGCCATCCGCGCCCAGGACCGCTCCGGGTTCGTGGTGAACGCGCTGCTCGTGCCCTACCTGCTGTCGGCGATCCGGATGTTCGAGTCGGGCATCGCCAGCCGTGAGGACATCGACAACGGCATGGAGATGGGCTGCGCCCACCCGATGGGCCCGCTGAAGCTGTCCGACCTGATCGGTCTGGACACCATCGTCTCCATCGCCAACTCCATGTACGCCGAGTACAAGGAGCCGCTGTACGCCGCTCCCCCGCTGCTCCAGCGCATGGTGGAGGCGGGCCGGCTGGGCCGGAAGGCCGGTTCCGGCTTCTACACCTACGGCTGATCACCCGGAGCGACGCCCCGCGGGCCCGGCACCGGATGCGGTGCCGGGCCCGTTCGTTTCACACACCGTGTGCGCGCCGGGCACGCATATGCCCGTCGCACACGCTCCCCACGCGCCCACCAGGCGAGTTGACTCTCCATGCGCATGCAAGGGAAGCGGAATCATCCATTTCGACTACCGAGAGGAACGGACCCGTGACCGTCGATCCGGAGCATCCCGTGATCCATGGAGAAGTCGCCGAGTTACGGCGCCGCCTCGACGTGGCCTATGCCCGCGTCGAGGGCGGACTGGCGCTGCTGCGCCACCGTACCGAGGAGACCGCCAAGGAACTGGACGAGCTGAACTCCCGGCTCACCTCGCTGGAACACGCGCGCTGGCCGCTGCCCTCGCTCGCCGCGCTGACCGCGCTCGGCGCCCTCGCGGTGACGATCTGGCAGGCGATGACGGCCCGTTAGTCCGCGGCGAGCCTGAGGTGGTGCAGCAGGAGTAACGCGGCCGCCATGTTGGCGGCCGGGACCTCCCCGCGGGCGATCATGTCGGGGACGAGTTTGAGGGGAACCCATTCCCGCCGGTCGGACTCGAAGTCGTCCACGGGGTGTCCGACGTACTCGCCCCGCTCCGACCAGTAGACGTGGTGCCGGGCGTCGGTGAGGCCGTTGGACGGCTCCACGCTCATGAGGTGGTGCAGGGGCCCCGGCCGCCAGCCGGTCTCCTCCTCCAGTTCCCTGGCCGCCGCGCCGGCGATGTCCTCGCCGTCCTCGACGACGCCCGCGGCCAGTTCCCACCCCCAGCTGTCGGTGATGAACCGGTGCCGCCACAGCAGCAGCACCTCGTTCGCCTCGTTGACCACCGTCGCCACCGCCACGGGGCGCAGGCGGATCACGAAGTGGTCGAGGTGCCGGCCGTCCGGCAACGCGACATCGGCGAGATTGACGCTGAACCAGCGATTCTCGTACACAGTTTGTTCGTTCTGTTTCGTCCACTGCACGGTTCTGCCACCTTCCGCTGGGGTAAGTGGCAATATCGCAGCAGGGACGGTGTGCCCACAGTGGGCCTACAGCGGTACGCGCAGGGCCGCGTCCACGCGTTCGGCGGCTTCGGCGGTGCCGGCCGAGCCGCAGCGCAGCAGCCGGTCACGCACCGCGCGGAGTCTGTCCCGCAGCCGCTGCGACTCCATCCCGCCGGCCTGCTCGGCCATCTGCACGGCGGTCGCCGCCGCCCGGTCGGCGTCGCCCCGGCGCAGCTCGACGGTGCTCAGCATGGCCAGCCGGTGCACCCGCCCCCGGTCGTGCGCGGGATTGCCGACCGCCGCCGCCGCGTGTTCCCGGGCGGCGCCGAGGTCCCCGAGGCTCAGCAGCGCCTCGGCCACCTGCACGTTGACCAGGCCGGGCTGGACGTACCCCGTCTCGGCCGGCTCGTGCCCCCGCCGGATCCGTCCGGCCGCCGTCTCCGCCCGCCGGATGCAGGACAGCGCGCTGCCGCTGTCACCGAGGTGCGCGTACGCCTTGGCCTGCATCGCGTACAGGTCGGAGGCGAGCGCCGGGGTGATGTGCCGGCCGGCGGTGCGCAGCGCGGCCTCGGCGAAGGCCACGGCCTGCCGGTACTCCCGCATGAACAGCGACTGGTTGACCAGCAGCGCTATGACGTACGCCCCCAGTCCCCGGTCGCCGCTCGCCTTGGCCAGGCGCAGCGCCTGGTGGAAGTAGCGCTGGGCGAGACCGTGCGCGTCGGAGTCGTACGCGCAGATGCCCGCGATCGCCACCAGCCCGCCGGTCGCCCGGTGCAGCTGGCGCCCGGTGGCGTCGGGGTAACCGCCGCGCAGCAGCGGCGCGGCCTCGGCGTTCAGGAAACCGACGACCCGGGACCGGGTCGCGATGCCCCCGGCCTTGCGGTACAGCTGCTCGTAGTGGGCGCGGGCGGCCCGGAGCATCTCGATGTCGGACGCGGTGACCGCGTGCCGGCCGCCCCGGGAGACGTCCACGTCCTCCGGCGGGTTCTCCCACTCCCACACCGGCATCACCGCCGGGGTACCGGTGACGGCGGGCGCCCCGAGCACGTGCGACCGCTGCTGTTCGTCGGACCGCCACAGCGCGGTGGCCCGTTCCACGAACCCGTTCAGCGAACCGGTGTGCGGGGCGCTCGGGCCGCCGGGCACCCCGAGGCCGATGTCGTCGAGCCCGACGGTCCGGTGCAGCCGTGCCGCGAGCACCTCGCAGATCAGGTCGGGCACCTGGCCGCGGGGCCGCTGACCCTTCAGCCACCGGGCCACGGCGGTGTGTTCGTAGCGCAGCGCGAGACCGCGGGCGCGGCCCGCCTGGTTGACGTGGGCGGCGAGACCGGCGTGCGAGATCCCCGCCTCGTCCAGGATGGCGTCGAGCAGAGTGTTGGGCTGCATGGGTATGCCCCCCGAGTGGCCTGGTGCCGACAGCGTAGTGCGTCCGGCTTCACACGGGGTGTGAACGCAGTGCCCGCGTCCGCACGGCGCGCGCGCTGTCGCCGGGCGGGCCGCGCCGGTTCACTGGGTCGCCTCGCGAGAGACCGGCCGGGCCGCCGGCTCCCCCTCAGACAGCGGTGGCCCGGCCGGGCGGCGCGGGACGTCAGCGGCGCGTCGACGGCCGCGGGCGGGTCGTCGCCGGGCACGTGGCCGCCCGCGCTTCCGGTGGCCGCCGGTCCGTACGGTCGTTGCGCAGGACCAGGACCGCGACGTCGTCCGTGGGCCGTCCGCCGGTGTGGTGCAGCAGCGCGCCGAAGACCGTGCGCAGGACCGTCTGCGGGGAGGCCGGACGCTCGCGCACGATCTCGCGCAGCACGTCCGGCAGGGGGAAGAACCGTCCCCGTCCGTCCCGGGCGTCCTCCGCGCCGTCCGTGAACAGCACCAGGGACTCGCCCGGCAGCAGCCGCCCGCAGGGCCGGGGCACCGGCCGCGCCGGCGGCGGGAACGGGCCGAGCGGCGGCAGCGGGTCCGCGCGGGTGAGCGGCTGGACCGCCGTGCCCCGCAGCACGTACGGCCAGGGATGGCCGCAGTTGAGGGCGCGGAACGTGCCGTCCCGGTCGATCTCCAGGAGCAGGACGGTGACGAACTCCTCGGCGACCGGGCTGTCCGCGCCGGGGGCGCCGCACGCGGGGTGTCCGGTCCGGGCGCCGCGTTCGCGCAGGTGGCGGCCGAGGGTGCGGTCCAGCCGGTGCAGCACCCGGCCGAGGTCGGACTCGTCGTGGGCGGCCTCGCGGAAGCTGCCGAGCAGGGCGGCGACCGTACCGAGGGCGGCCAGCCCGTGTCCCCGTACGTCCCCCATCACCACCCGCACCCCGTGCTCGGTGGCGATGGCCTCGTACAGGTCGCCGCCGACGCTCGCGCCCCGGTCGGCGGAGAGCTGGGCGGCACCGACGTTGAGCCCGTCCAGCCGGGGCGGCAGCGGACGCAGGACCACGCTCTGCGCGGCGCACGCCACCCGCCGGGCGAGCCGCAGCTCCCGCAGCAGGGTGCGCCGGACGTGGAGGACGAGGGCGGTGCCGACGGCGAGGAACACGGCGCCGGTGACCAGGCGCGCGCCGAGCCCGTCCTGCCGGGCGAGCGGGCAGCCGTACCGGTAGCCGACGGCCACGGCTCCGCAGAGCGTGGGCAGTACGGTTCCTCGGGCGGTGGGCGCCCGTGCCTTGATGCGGATCATGCCTGTGGTCCCCCATGTGGGCCCGGACAGAGCGGACGGACCGACCCCGAAAGGCCGGTCCGATTCTGTCGACGGCATGACCCGCGCAGACCCGATCATCTCCGATTCCCACCCGAACGAGTGAGGTCAGCCGGGCCGTCCTGCATTTATGCGGCGGGCAGGGAGTGCCGGGCGGCCGGTCACGGAGGAACCGCGGCCGGCCGCCCGGCCGCGCTCAGCTGCGCAGCGCCGCCCCGGTCCGCTCGCCCGCGACGGCCACCGCCGCGTCCCGCGCCGCGGACGCCTCGTCCACGGTCAGCGTGCGGTCGGCCGCCCGGAACCGCAGCGCGTACGCCAGCGACTTCCGCCCGTCACCCAGCTGCTCGGCGTTCTCGTACACGTCGAACAGGCGGATCGACTCGAGGAGTTCGCCCGCGCCCTCGCGCAGCGCGGCCTCGACGTCGGCGGCCGGCACGACCTGGTCGACCACCAGGGCGACGTCCTGCGTGGCCACCGGGAAGGCGGAGATCCGCGGTCCCGTCACCAGGCCCGCGCTCGCCTCCTCCAGCGCGTCCAGGTCCAGCTCCATGGCGCAGGTGCGCGCCGGCAGGCCGAGGGCCTGCACGACCCGCGGGTGCAGCTCGCCGGCGTACCCGACGACCCGCTCGGCGCCGTCCGTGGTGACCGCCAGCTCGGCGCAGCGGCCGGGGTGCCACGGCTCGTGCCGGCCCTTGCGGACGATCAACTCGGTGCCGGTCTCCCGGGCGACGGTCCGCGCGGCCTCGACGGCGTCGGCCCAGTCGGCCGGGCGTCCCCCGCCCCACCAGCCGGCCTGCTCGCGGGCGCCGGCGAGGACGACGGCGGCGTGCCGGGGCTGGACGGGCAGCGCCTCGGCCAGCGAGGCGATCTCCTCGGCCGTGGGACGCCGGTCCACGGGCAGCCGGACCGCGGCCTTCGCCTCCGCGCGCGGCTGGAACACCAGGCCCGTCTCGAACAGCGCCAGGTCGTGCGAGCCGCGGCCGTCGTTGCGCCGCAGCGTGGCCAGCAGGCCCGGCAGCAGCGTCGTACGGAGCGCCGGCTCCTCGTCGGAGAGCGGGTTGACCAGCGTGACGAGCCGGCGCCGGGAGTCGTCCGGCTCCAGGCCCAGCCGGTCGAGGACCTGCTCGCCGAGGAAGGGGTAGTTCGGCGCCTCGACGTAACCGGCGCCGGCCAGCGCGCGGCCGACCCGGCGGTGCAGCCGCTGCCGCTCGGTCAGGCCGCGGCCCGCGGGGGGCTTGGGCAGCGTGGAGGGCAGGTTCTCGTAGCCCTCCAGCCGGATGACCTCTTCGGCCAGGTCGTTGGGGTCGGTGAGGTCGCCGCGCCAGGACGGCACGGTGACGATCAGCTCGTCCTGCCCGTAGACGTCGCAGCCGATCTCCTGGAGGCGGCGCACCACGGTCTCGCGGCCGTACTCCACGCCCGCGACCCGGTCGGGGTGGTCGGCCGGGATGGTGATGGTGCGCGGCGCGGACGGCGCGACGATCTCGGTGACGCCCGCGTCGGCCGTGCCGCCCGCGAGGAGCACCAGCAGGTCGACGGTCCGCTGGGCGGCCGCGGCCGCGGCCTGCGGGTCGACGCCGCGCTCGAAGCGGCGGGAGGCCTCGGAGGACAGCTTGTGGCGGCGGGCGGTGCGCGCGACGGAGATCGGGTCGAAGTGCGCGGCCTCGATGACGACCTCGGTGGTGGTGCCCTCGGTGTCGTCGATCTCGCTGTGGGCGCCGCCCATGACACCGGCGAGGCCGATGGGGCCCCGCTCGTCGGTGATGACGAGGTCCTGGGCGTCGAGGGTGCGGGTGACACCGTCGAGCGTGGTGAGCCGCTCGCCGGCCTCGGCGCGGCGCACGCCGACGGGGCCCTGGACGCGGGCCCGGTCGTACGCGTGCAGCGGCTGGCCCAGCTCCAGCATCACGTAGTTGGTGACGTCGACCGCCAGGGAGATCGGGCGCATGCCGGCCTTCTGGAGCCGGCGCTGGAGCCAGATCGGGGAGCGCGCCTCGGGGTCGAGACCGGAGACGGTGCGGGCGTTGAACCGGTCGCAGCCGAAGGGGTCGGAGACCTGCACCGGGTAGCCGTAGGCGTTCGGCGCGGGCACGTCCAGCAGGGCCGGGTCGCGCAGCGGCAGGCCGTAGGCGATGGCGGTCTCCCGGGCCACGCCGCGCAGCGACAGGCAGTAGCCGCGGTCGGGCGTGACGGCGATGTCCAGGACCTCGTCGACCAGTTCGAGCAGCTCGATGGCGTCGGTGCCCACCTCGTACTCCGGCGGGAGCACGATGATGCCGTGGGTGCCGTCGTCGCCCATGCCCAGCTCGTCCGCGGAGCAGATCATGCCGTGGGAGGTCTTGCCGTAGGTCTTGCGCGCGGAGATCGCGAAGCCGCCGGGCAGCACGGCGCCCGGGAGGACCACGACGACCTTGTCGCCGACGGCGAAGTTGCGGGCGCCGCAGACGATCTCCTGGGGCTCACCGGTGCCGTTGGCCGCCCCGACGTCGACGGTGCAGAAGCGGATCGGCTTCTTGAAGCCCTCCAGCTCCTCGATGGTGAGCACCTGGCCGACGACGAGCGGCCCCTTGAGGTCGGTGCCGAGCTGTTCGACGGTCTCGACCTCGAGGCCGACCGAGATCAGCTTCTCCTGGACGTCGCGCCCGGTCTCCGTCGCCGGCAGGTCGACGTACTCCCGCAGCCAAGAAAGCGGGACCCGCATCAGATCTCCATCCCGAACGGCCGGGTGAACCGGACGTCACCCTCGACCATGTCTCGCATGTCTTCGACGTTGTGGCGGAACATCAGCATCCGCTCGATGCCGAACCCGAAGGCGAAGCCGCTGTACCTCTCGGGGTCGACGCCGCAGGCGGTGAGGACCCGCGGGTTGACCATGCCGCAGCCGCCCAGCTCGATCCAGCCCTCGCTGGAGCAGGTGCGGCAGGGCCGGTCGGGGTTGCCGACGGACTCGCCCTTGCACACGTAGCAGAGCATGTCCATCTCGGCGCTCGGCTCGGTGAAGGGGAAGTAGTTCGGGCGCAGCCGGGTCTTCATGTCCGCGCCGAAGAGCGACCGGACCATGTGGTCCAGGGTGCCCTTGAGGTCGGCCATGGTCAGGCCCTCGTCCACGGCCAGCAGCTCGATCTGGTGGAAGACCGGGGTGTGGGTCGCGTCCAGCTCGTCGGTGCGGTACACCCGGCCGGGGCAGACGATGTAGACCGGCAGCTCGCGCTCCAGCAGGGCGCGGGCCTGCACGGGCGAGGTGTGGGTGCGCAGGATGACACCCGAGTCGCCGTTCTCGCCCTCGGGGCCGTCGACGAAGAAGGTGTCCTGCATCTGCCGGGCCGGGTGGTCCGGGGTGAAGTTGAGGGCGTCGAAGTTGAACCACTCCGCCTCGACCTCGGGGCCCTCGGCGACCTCGTACCCCATGGAGACGAAGACGTCCGCGACGCGCTCCATCATGGTGGTCAGCGGGTGCCGGGCGCCGGCCGGGACGCGGTCGTAGGGAAGTGTGACGTCCACCGCCTCCTCGACCAGCACGCGGGCGTCCCGCTCGGCCTCCAGCTCCGCCTGACGGGCGGCGAGGGCCTTGTTCACGGCGCCGCGGGCCGTGCCGACGCGCTTGCCGGCCTCGGCCTTGGCGTGCGGGGGCAGGGCGCCGATCTCGCGGTTGGCGAGGGCCAGCGGGGAGGCCGGGCCGGTGTGCGCGACCTTCGCCTCGTGGAGCGCGTCGAGGGAGCCCGCGGCGGCGAAGGCGGCGAGCGCCTCGTCCCGCATGCGCTCGATCTCTTCCGGTTTCAACGCCTCGACCTCGACAGGGTCGTACGACTTATTGGGTGCCGACATCTCTTCCCGTGCTTCCGATTGTCCCCCAGCTGACGCTGAGAGGTGCCCCCAGGCGGATGGTCCCCGTGACCGATGGGCCGTGTGCAGGACACAAAGGTGCCAAAGGCCGAGTCTAACGGGGCGGACGTGTGCGAATGCGCCCGTGGGCCACTAGGCGAGATACGCCGGGGCTGCCACGGGCAGGGTAAATCGGAACTCGGCTCCGCCGCCGGGGGCGCGGCCGACGGTGATGGTGCCGCCGTGGACCTCGACGATGCCCTTGACGATGTACAGCCCGAGGCCGGTGCCGCCGCGCTTGCTGCCCCGCCAGAAGCGGGTGAAGACGCGGTTCATGGACTCCTCCGGGATGCCGGGCCCCTCGTCGCTCACGGTGACCGACGTGGCTGTGTTGTCGCCGTCCTCCCCTTCGCGCGGGGAGACCGAGCGCGTGACGTCGATGGTGACAGTTCCCGCGCCGTGCCGCACCGCGTTTTCGATGAGGTTGCTCAGGACCTGGTCGATCTTGTCGGGATCGGCCCACAGGGCGGGCAGCGGCTGTTCGACGCGGAGCAGGAAGCGGTCGGCGGGCTGGCCGGCGGCCACGTAGGCCTGGATGTGCCGGGAGACGGCGGCGCCGATGTCGACGGGCTGCCGGCGCACCTCCAGGCGCCCGGAGTCGATGCGGGAGATGTCGAGCAGCTCGGCGATGAGCCGGGTGACGCGGTCGGCGTCGGCGTCGACGGTCTCCAGCATGAGCCGCTTCTGGTCGTCGGTGAACCGTTCCCACTTGGCCAGCAGGGTGGCGGTGAACCCCTTCACGGACGTCAGCGGGGAGCGCAGCTCGTGCGCGACGGTGGCGATCAGCTCCGCGTGGCTGCGCTCGGTGCGGCGCCGGGCCTCGGTGTCCCGCAGCGAGACGACGACGCTGCGCACGGGCCCCAGCGGTGCGTCCCGTACGTACCGCGCGGAGACCAGCACCTCCCGGCCGCCCGGCAGCAGCAGGTTGCGCTCCGGCTGGCGGACCCGGATGGCGAGCCCGCCGTAGGGGTCGGTCAGCTGCCACCAGCGGCGGCCCTCCAGGTCCTCCAGCGGCAGCGCCCGCTCCAGCGGCCGGCCGAGGGCCTCGGCGGCCGGTACGGCGGTGATGCGGGCGGCGGCGGCGTTGAAGCGGACCACGCGGCCGTCGGCGTCGGCGACGACGAGGCCGTCGGGCAGTTGGTCGGGATCGAAACCGAGGTCCGCGTCGCGGTGCCGGGGCGCGGAGGCCTGTCGCGCGTCCCGTCCCTCCGGCGCGGTGCTCGTGCCGGCCACAGTCATCCCCGTACCCCACCTCTCAGACCGCGCCGGCCCCGAGTTGGTCACCCTACTGGCTCTGGGTGACGGTTCGGCACCCTCCGGAGGCACGCTGTGCGCGGGCCGACGCGTAGAGACATACGGCGGCGGCCGTGGCGAGGTTCAGGCTCTCGGCGCGTCCGTGGAGGGGGACGCGTACGACGGCGTCGGTGAGGGCGCGGGTCTCCTCCGGCAGTCCCCAGGCCTCGTTGCCGAACACCCAGGCGGTGGGCCCGCCCATGGTGCCCCGGTCCAGCTCCTCGTCGAGGTCGCGGTCCCCGGCGCCGTCGGCGGCCAGGACCCGCACCCCGGCCTCGCGCAGCCCGGCCACGGCCCGCTCGACGGGGACGCCCACGGCGACGGGCAGGTGGAAGTGGGAGCCGACGGAGGCGCGGACGGCCTTGGGGTTGTACAGGTCGACGGAGGCGTCGGTGAGGACGACCGCCTCGGCGCCGGCGGCGTCGGCGCAGCGCAGCACCGTGCCGGCGTTCCCGGGGTCCCGTACGTGGGCGAGGACGGCGACGAGCCGGGGGCGGGCGGCGAGGATGTCCTCGAAGGGGGTGTCCAGGAACCGGCAGACACCGACCAGCCCCTGCGGGGTGACGGTGGTGGAGATCTCGGCGATGACCTCCTCGGAGGCCAGGTGCACCCGGGCGCCGGCGTCCCGCGCCTCCCCGACGATGTCGGCGTACCGCTCCGCGGCCTCGACGGTGGCGAACAGCTCGACGAGGGTGGCCTGCCCGCCGGACCGGTGCCCGGCGGCCTCCCGTACGGCCTGCGGGCCCTCCGCGAGGAACAGCCGGTCCTTCCCCCGGAAGTTCCGCCTGGCGAGCCGCCGTGCGGCGCTCACCCGGGTGGAGCGGGGGGAGATGAGTTCGGGGGAGACGGGGGGCATCCTCTTACCTTCGAAAGCTCGTCGGGGTGTCCCGCGCCGCGGCGGTCCCCGCCCGTGGGACGGCGCGGGGGCACCTGGCCGCGCGGCGTCATCGGCAACAGCAGGACCCGCAAGCCATGCAGCCTGCGGGTCCTGGGGTCACGTCGGCTCGTGGCCGGGGCGTCAGGCCGCCTTGGGGGCGTTGACGTCCGACGGCAGCGCCTTCTGCGCGACCTCTACGAGGGCGGCGAAGGCGCCCGCGTCGTGCACGGCCAGCTCGGCCAGGATCTTGCGGTCGACCTCGACGTTGGCCGCCTTCAGACCCTGGATGAAGCGGTTGTACGTCATGCCGTTGGCGCGGGCAGCGGCGTTGATGCGCTGGATCCACAGCTGCCGGAAGTCGCCCTTGCGCTTCTTGCGGTCGTTGTAGTTGTAGACCAGCGAGTGGGTGACCTGCTCCTTGGCCTTGCGGTACAGGCGCGAACGCTGACCGCGGTAGCCGGAGGCCTGCTCGAGGATCGCCCGGCGCTTCTTGTGGGCGTTGACTGCCCGCTTGACGCGTGCCACTTGTTAACTCCTTGTAGCGGGGTCGTGGTGGTGCTCACACGACCCGGAAACGATTCGGTCCCGGTCCAGACGTACGGCGCCCAGGCGGCGCCGCGGCGTCACTTGCCGAGAAGCTTCTTGATCTTCGCGGCGTCGCCCGGGGCCATCTCGGCGTTGCCGGTGAGGCGACGCGTGACACGGGACGACTTGTGCTCGAGCAGGTGGCGCTTGCCGGCGCGCTCGCGGAGCACCTTGCCGGAGCCGGTGATCTTGAAGCGCTTGCTGGCACCGCTGTGCGACTTGTTCTTCGGCATAGCGCCGTTATCTCCTCGTCGGTGGCGCTCCGGTGCCCGGTCGTGAAACCGGGCACGACGGAGCGTCGCTCAGTTCTGTCGGTTACATCCGCGGGGACGCACGTCCCCAGGGATCACGCCTCGGCGGGTTCCTCGGCGGGCACCGCGGCCTCGTCGGACTCCGCGGCCTCGTCGGACTCCTCGGCCTCGGCGGCGTTCTGCGACTTGCCGGGGTTCGCCTTCGCGTCGGCCTTGCGGGCCTCCTGCGCCTGACGGGCCTCGGCCATCGCCTCGGTCTTCTTCTTGTGCGGACCGAGAACCATGATCATGTTTCGGCCGTCCTGCTTCGGGTTCGACTCGATGAACCCGAGGTCTTGGACGTCCTCCGCGAGACGCTGGAGCAGCCGGTAGCCCAGCTCGGGGCGGGACTGCTCACGGCCACGGAACATGATCGTGATCTTGACCTTGTCGCCCTGCTTGAGGAACCGGACGACGTGACCCTTCTTGGTGTCATAGTCGTGCGGGTCGATCTTCGGCCGGAGCTTCATCTCCTTGATGACCGTGTGCGCCTGGTTCTTGCGCGCCTCACGGGCCTTCATGGCCGACTCGTACTTGAACTTGCCGTAGTCCATGAGCTTGCACACGGGCGGACGGGCTGTCGCCGCGACCTCGACCAGGTCGAGGTCGTACTCCTGTGCAAGCTCCAGTGCCTTCGCGAGCGGCACGATGCCGACTTGCTCGCCACTGGGACCGACAAGTCGCACCTCGGGAACGCGAATCCGGTCGTTGATGCGGGGCTCGGCGCTGATGGATCCTCCTCGGTAGCACCACGCGGCGGTCTGGCGGACAGCCGCGTAACGTCTGTGTTCGTAACACCTAACCGCGCCGAAGCATGAAAAATGCCCCGGACGATCACAGGCGGGACTCCGAACAACACCGGAGCACCGTCGCGAAGTCGCGGGGCGCACTTTCGGGCGACTCCATCGTCCGTACGGAACGATGGTGGCCGCCTGACCGGAGACCCGCCGTCCCGGAGGATGGTCGGGTGGGAGATCGGAGCCTCCACTTGTGGGCCGGACATCACATGTCCGGCCGGTCGTTCACCAGACTACCAGCCCGGCCTGACGAGGGCTAATTGAGGGAGGTCCGCCGCGACCGCCTATCGTGTGGGGCATGAGTGACACCCCTCCTGACTCCCCCGACTTCGACGCCATGACCCGCGACATCGCCGAGGTCCCCGCCGTCGAGGTGATCGTGACGGTCGCCGTCAACCTGATGAGCGCCGCCGCCGTGAAGCTCGGGCTGAGCGAGGAGGGCGAGTCCTACAAGGACCTGGACGAGGCCCGCAAGCTGATCGGCGCGCTCGCCGGCCTGCTGGACGCGAGCACGACCGAGATCAGCTCCTTCCACGCGGCCCCGCTGCGCGACGGCCTGAAGTCGCTCCAGCTGGCGTTCCGCGAGGCATCGATCGTGCCGGACGAGCCGGGCCAGGGACCGGGCGAGAAGTACACCGGTCCCGTCTACGGCTAGTTCGTCCCGCTCATCCGCGTACGTACAGGGGCTCGCCCGGAGGCGTGGTCCCGACCGGCAGCAGTGCCAGGTCGAGGCCGCGCACCAGGCGGGCCCGCAGTGTCTCGTCGGCCGCCAGGCGCTCGGCGACCGCCCGGGCGGCCTCGGCGGTCGGCGCGGCCGGGTCGAGGACGAGCGCGAGGGTGCCGTCGGCCGGCCCGGGCCCGAGGTGGGCGCTGAGCACGGCGGGTTCCGCCGCGACCGCCGCGCGGACGGCCTCGACGACCGCCGGGTCGGCGAGCGGGTCGATGCTGGTGCGGCCCTCGGCGAGGGCGAGCAGCGCCGGGCCGGTCAGCTCGAACGGCACCGGACCGGCGAGGTCCAGCACGACCGTGTCGGCCTTCTCGTGCGCGGCGGCCTCCAGTGCCTGGCGCAGGGGTACGGCGACCGGGCGGGCCGCGGAGTCCCAGCGGGCCAGGGACGCGGTGGAGGTGAAGGCGGGCAGCGCGGTGCGGCCGCCGGCCTTCAGGGTGGGTACGGCCATGTCGCTGGTCTTCTCGCGGCGCAGCCCGTTCTCGTCCTCCTCCACCTCGCCGAGCACGGCGACGACGGGGACGAGCAGGCGGGCGCCCCGGAGCGCCTGGAGGACGGGCCCGAGGGCACTGCGGTCCTCGGCCCAGGCGGCGAGGGCGGCGCTCAGCCGGGGGTCGGCGGAGCCGTCGTCGTCGGAGAAGCCGGGGTCGGGGATGTTCTTGTTCGCCACGGTCACCGACCCTATCGGGGAAGGCGTGCCGGGCGGCCGGGGGGCCGGTGACACCTCGCGCACGTGTCCGCGGCGGTCGGGACCCGGTCCGACGGCAGGGCCCGCGTACGCGTGGGGCGGTTCCGCGGCGCCGAGGAACGGCCGGCTGCCACGCGTCGACGGCGCCGGCTGCCTGGTGGCGCTGGTTCCGGACGCAGGACATCGCCCCGGAGGAGGCGGCGGTGTCGGGGTTCAGCGGCGGCCGGGACGTACCCTTGCGCGGCCCCGCCACAGGACGACCCCCGCGACCAGCAGGACCCCGCCGGCCCCGCCGGCCAGCGGGCCCGCCCAGCCGGAGGCCGGGGAGGCGTCGCCGGGCGACTCGGGCCCCGGACCGAAGTACCGCTCGCCGTACGACGCCGGGCGCAGCTCCGCCGGTCTCAGACGGGCCGCCGACTCCAGGGCCGCCACCGGGTCGACCATGCCGAAACCTCGGGAGTCGTCCCGGCCGCCCACCGGGGCGTCCCGCGCGGTGTCCTCCAGGACCTTCTTCACCTGGGCCGGGGACAGGGCGGGATGGGCGGACCGGATCAGCGCCGCCACCCCGGAGACGAACGCGGACGCGGCGCTCGTCCCCCAGCCCTCGTAGTACTTGTGGTCGGGGTCGGCGATGATGACGCCGACCCCGGGCGCGCTGACCGCCGCGTACCAGCGGCGGGTGGAGAACGAGGCGCGGGTGCCGTAGCGGTCGACCGCGGTGGCCGCGATGACGCCCGGGTAGGCGGCCGGGTAGGAGACGTGGTCGCCCTTGTCACCGCCGTTGCCCGCGGACGCCACGACGACCACGTTCTTCTTCAGGGCGTACTGCACGGCCTCGTCCTCGCCGGGCTCGGGGTGCGCGGAGTTCGAGTCGTCGCCGAGGGAGAGGTTGATGACGTCGGCGCCGTGGTCGGCGGCCCAGCGGATGCCGTCGGCGAGGGCGCCGCCCCGCTCGGTGCGGGCCTTGGCGCGGGCGGGGTCGCCGTCCTCCAGGATGACCCGCACGGGCAGGATCCTCGCCTCCGGGGCGACCCCGATGACGCCGTCGCCGTCGCCGGGACCGTGGCCGTGCCCGGCGATGATGCCGGCCATGGCGGTGCCGTGCCGGGCCCAGGTGCGGTCCCCGGGTCCGGCACCGAACCCGATCATGTCCTTGGCGGGCAGGACGTTGCCGTCGAGGTCCGGGTGGTCGGCCTCGACGCCGGTGTCCAGGACGGCGACCGTGACACCCCGGCCCCGGGTGGTCTGCCAGGCCCGGTCCAGGTGGAGCGCGGACAGCGCCCACTGCCGGTCGCGGATGCCGTCGGCGTGGGCGGCGCCGGCCGGGGCGAGGGCGAGGGCGCCGGCGAGCAGCAGGCTCGACGCCGCCGCGCGGATGTGCGTCATGCGGGCTTCTCCGAGGCCGGGCGGACGGTCTCGCGCAGCCGCCGTTCGATGCGGTCGGCCAGGCCCTGGGCCTCGTTGCCGAGGCCGGCCTGGGCAGGAGCCGTGCCCGCGCCGGCGCGGACGGCGTCGGCGGCGGGCTGGGGGGCGTCGACGGTACGGCCGTCGGCCCAGCCGGAGACGGCGTAGGCGACGACGGGTGCGTCGGTGAGCACCGAGACGGTCCAGGAGGCGCGCTGGGCGTCGCCGAACGAGGCGGCGGCCGTGCCGGGAGCGGCGTAGGGCCGGGGCATCAGGTCGGTGCGCCGGTCGAGGTGCTCGGTGCGGAAGCGGGCGGCGAGCGCGGACATCGCGGCGGGGTCGGCCTCGGTGAACAGCAGGCCGACGGTGGTGACATGGCTCTGGGTGGCGTCGGTGTAGGTGGCGCGGAGCAGCCGACGGCAGCCGACGGGTGCGAGGACCCGGCGCAACAGCGGGTCGAAGGCGTGGGCGCAGCCGCTGTCGGGGGCGACGGCGATCCGGGTCCAGGTGCGGTCGGCTCCGCCGGGGCCGGCGCCGGTGCCCCGGACGGTGGGCGGGAACAGGTCGTCAACGGGCACGCTGTGCCACAGGGTCCCGGCGGTCGTGTACGCGCCGGCGGCGGCGTGGTCCCCGCCGTCCCCGGTGAGCCAGCTCCCGGTGACGGCGCCGCCGACGAGACCGAGGCCGAGCACGAGGCAGGCGGCGGCAGCGGCGGTGCGCGGCCCGCGGCGGCCGGGCGTCCGCTCGCCGAACGTCTCGGGCTCCGCGAACGTCACGACGGGACGGGCGGCAGCGGCGGCGCTCCAGGAGTGGGCGGGGTCCGGCGGGGGGCCCGCGGGGCGGGCGGGTGCCGTCGGACTCCAGGCGCCGGCACCGGGCGCGCGCCCGGCAGGACGCTCCCGCCCGGTCTCCGGGTGGCCCGGAGCGGGGGTGGCGGAGGGCCTCGGGGGTGCCGGGGGCGCGGTGGCGGGCCGGCGGGGCTCCGGGGGCAGGGAAGGGGGGGCGGCCGGGCGGAGCCGGGCGGTCGTCTCCGAGGGGGCCGTGGTCCTCGCCGGGGTCTCCCCCGCGGTGCCCGGGGTCCGCACCGGGCGGCGCTCCCCGTCCGCCGGGGCCGTCCCCTCCGGGGCCTGCCGGTCCGCCATGGTCCGGGCACCGGATCGGCTCGCCGGGGCCGCCGGGCGGGGCGGGGTGGCGCCCGCGCGGCCGGGTCCGGGATCGGTCGGCGGGGCGTCGGGGAAGCGGGCCGAGGCGGGGGGCGGCGGCGGGTTCACGGGGTCGGCTCCCCCGGGCACGGCCGGACCGGTGCGCCGGCGGGGGGCGCGGGGGGTGAAGACCGACGGTTCGTCGTCGGGGTCGGGGGGCTCGGCGGCGGGCGGGCGCGCGGCGGTGGCGCGGGCCGGTGGGTGCGGGGGCGGGAGCGGCCCGGTGCCGGCGGGCTGTCCGGGCGGGGCGGGGGGACGTCGGGGGACGGGAGCGTGCCGCGCTTCCGTGCTCATGCACCCCCCGTTTCCTCGTGCCCGGGCCGTCTGTCGTACGCGGGCCGTCGTGCCGCCCGGCCGCGCCCGGTGCGGGGCTCCCGTCGGGCACGCCTACCCGTACGGCCGGATCCGCGTCCCGGTTCAGATCGTCCGCCGGGCGCCTCGCGCCGTACCCGCGCGTCACTCTACGGGTTGCCGGGGGCCGGGACGGAACCGGTGCGCGGGCCCGCGGCATCTGCCCGGAACGTCCCCCTACCCTGCGGTAATCCTGTCTGGCAGGCTTCCGCCATGACTGCGCGCGCCGCCGACCGGGCCCGTTACGACCGGGCCACCGCCCATCTCGACGCCCCCCTCGCGATCGTGGACCTGGACGCGTTCGACGCCAACGCCGCCGACCTGGTCCGACGCGCCGGGGGCAAGCCCGTCCGGGTCGCCAGCAAGTCGGTACGCTGCCGGGCCCTGCTGGAACGGGTGCTGGCCCGGGACGGCTTCCGGGGCGTCATGTCGTTCACCCTGGCGGAGTCGCTGTGGCTGGCGCGGTCGGGGTTCGAGGACGTCCTGCTGGCCTATCCGTCGGCCGACCGTGCCGCCTACGCGGAGCTGGCCGCCGATCCGAAACTCGCCGGCCGCGTCACCGTGATGGTCGACGACCCGGCGCAGCTGGACCTGATCGACGCCGCCCGTGACGGCGGGCGTGAGGTGGTGCGCGTCTGCCTGGAGCTGGACACCTCGCTGGAGCTGCTCGGCGGCCGGGTGCGGGTGGGCGCCCGGCGCTCGCCGCTGCGCTCCCCCGCCGAACTGGCCGAGCTGGCCCGCTCGGTGGCCCGGCGGCCGGGTTTCCGGCTGGTGGGGGTCATGGCGTACGAGGGGCATGTCGCCGGGGTCGGGGACGCGGTGGCGGGACGGCCGCTGCGTTCGCGGGCGATCCGGCTGATGCAGGCCACCGCCCGGCGGGAACTGGCCGGGCGGCGGGCCGCGGTCGTGCGGGCGGTGCGGGCCGTCGTCCCGGATCTGGAGTTCGTCAACGGTGGCGGCACCGGGAGTGTGCAGCACACCGCGGCCGAGGACGCGGTGACGGAGATCGCGGCCGGCTCGGGGCTGTACGTGCCGCGCCTGTTCGACAACTACACCTCGTTCACGGGCCGTCCGGCCGCGCTCTTCGCCCAGCCGGTCGTGCGGCGCCCCGGTGTGGGTGTCGTGACCGTGCTGGGCGGCGGCTATCCGGCGTCCGGCGCCGCCGGCCGCGACCGGCTGCCGGTGCCGTACCTGCCGCGGGGGCTGGCCTACGACCCGCAGGAGGGCGCCGGCGAGGTGCAGACCCCGCTGCTCGGCTCGCCCGCCGACGACCTGCTCCTGGGCGACCGGGTGTGGTTCCGGCACGCCAAGGCCGGTGAGCTGTGCGAGCGGTTCGACGCGCTGCACCTCGTCGAGGGTGACGTGGTGACGGCGACCGTGCCGACCTACCGGGGCGAGGGACGCACGTTCCTGTGAGGGCCCGTCAGTACACCGCGTCCGGCTGGTCCGGGAGCACCGAGCCGTCCGCGCGGCGGACCGGTCCCGGCGTGCCGTCGGGCGCGGTGTACGCGGTGGTGGAGCACGGGTAGGGCGTGGACCGGGGCGGCAGCGGGGCGAGGAACATCGGGTTGACCAGCCAGCGGCCGTCCGCGTCGTCGTACGCCCGGCACATCAGCTCCGGCTTGTTGCGATTGATCACCAGGTGGGCGCCGGTGGCGTCGCCGACGAAGGTGACGTCGGTGTCGGCGTCCCCGGCGGCGAGGGCGGGCCGCCGCTCGCGGGGCTGCCGGTGCCACGCCGCGGCGCCCCGGACGCCGTACACCTCCTCGTCGAGTAGGCAGCGTTTGCCGTCGATGTAGGGGATGACCGTGCCCCGGCCGTCCGGGACGCCGCCGCAGCCCTCGGTGCGTACGGTGATCCGGCCCCGGCGGTCCAGGACCGGGCGGATGGCGAGGGTGTGCGCGGCGTCGACGCCGGCCGCGCGGGACCAGGCCTCGGTGACGGGCTCGACGCCGGCCGAGACGACGTACACCCGGAACCCGGCGCGGTGCAGGGTGGCGATCAGGTCGCGCTGCCGGTCGTAGTAGCGGACGTAGGCGGGGACCGTGTGCGTGCCGAGGGTGCGGGTCGCGCCGACGGGGGCGGCCAGCGCCTCGCGGCGGGCCGCGCGGGCGTAGGAGGCGAGGTCGGCGGGGGTGCGGCCGGCGAAGAGCGGGGAGACCCAGGCGTACCGCGGGACGGTGCGTCGGTGGTTCCAGCGGCCCGCGAAGGCGGGGGCGCCGCTCATGGTGGTGCCGTGCTCGCGGATCTCCACGATCTCGTCCGTGCAGCGGGGCCGGGACGACGTCGCAAGTAGGGCGCCGGCGCCGGTGCCGCAGGCGGAGGTCAGGGCGCGGTCGGCGGCGCCCGTCAGCCAGGGGCTGGTGTCCTTCCAGCGGGCCGGGCGCGGGAGGCGGTCGTGGCGCAGGACCCAGGAGAGGGTGGCGTCGGTGGTGTCGTTCCGGGTGACCGTGTCGTCCCAGTCGAAGGCGGCGACCGCCCCGGTGTGTCCGGAGCAGGTGCCGTAGGCGTCGACGACCCGCTGGAGGCGGGCCCGGTTGTCGCCGTACCAGTTCCCCGTCAGGCGGGGGCAGTGGGCGGGGCGGGCCGTGGGCGCGGTGGGTGCGGTGGGCGCGGCCGTCAGGACGGCGGCCGCCGTCAGGAGCCACGCGAGATGCTGTCGCATGGGCGCGGACCGTACACCGCGGTCCTAGAGGGGGGTGACGTACGCGCCGGAGATGCCGCCGTCCACCAGGAAGTCGGTGGCGTTGACGAAGGAGGAGTCGTCGCTGGCCAGGAAGGCGACGGCGGCGGCGATCTCCTCGGCCTCGGCGAACCGGCCGACCGGGATGTGCACCAGGCGGCGCGCGGCCCGCTCGGGGTCCTTGGCGAACAGCTCCCGCAGCAGCGGGGTGTTCACCGGGCCCGGGCACAGGGCGTTCACCCGGATCCCCTCGCGGGCGAACTGCACGCCCAGTTCCCGGGACATGGCGAGGACGCCGCCCTTGGAGGCCGTGTAGGAGATCTGGGAGGTGGCCGCTCCCATCCGCGCCACGAAGGACGCCGTGTTGATGATGGAGCCCCTGCCCTGGCGGCGCATGTAGGGCAGGGCGGCCTTGCAGCACAGGTAGACGGAGGTGAGGTTGACCTCCTGGACGCGCTTCCAGGCCTCCAGTCCGGTCTCCAGGATGGAGTCGTCGTCGGGCGGGGAGATGCCGGCGTTGTTGAAGGCGACGTCGACGCTGCCGTACGTGTCGTGGGCCGTCCGGAACAGCGTCTCGACCTGCTCGGGGTCGGTGACGTCGGTCCGCACGAAGAGCCCGCCGGTCGCTTCGGCGGCGGTCCGGCCGCCGGCCTCGTCCACGTCGGCGCAGACGACGTGGGCGCCCTCGGCGGCGAGGCGGCGGGCGGCGGCGAGTCCGATGCCGCTGCCGGCTCCGGTGACGACGGCGGTACGGCCGACCAGGCGACGGCAGACGGGTTCGGCGTGCTGAGCGGTCACTGTGCGGGGCCCTCCGTGCTGATGAAGACGTTCTTGGTCTCGGTGAAGGCGGTCAGGGCGTCGGGGCCGAGCTCGCGGCCGAGGCCGGACTGCTTGAAGCCGCCGAACGGGGTCCAGTAGCGGACGCTGGAGTGGGAGTTGACGGACAGGTTGCCGGCGCGGACGGCGCGGGACAGGCGCAGGGCGCGGCCGAGGTCCCGGGTCCACAGCGACCCGGAGAGCCCGTAGGCGGTGTCGTTGGCGAGGCGGACGGCGTCCTCCTCGTCGGTGAAGGGCAGCAGTACGGCGACGGGCCCGAAGATCTCCTCGCGGGCGGCCCGGCCGTCGGGCCGTTCACCGGTGAGGACGGTCGGCGGGAACCAGAAGCCGGGGCCGTCGGGGGCGGTGCCTCGCAGGGCGGGGGCGTCGTCGGGGACGTAGGAGCGTACGCGGTCCAGTTGCCGCCGGGAGATCAGCGGGCCCATCCCGGTGCCCTCGTCGGCGGGGTCGCCCACGACGACGGCGGCCAGCGCGGCGGCGAGCAGGTCGCGGGCCTCCTCGTACACCGTCTCCTGCACCAGGATGCGGGTGCGGGCGCAGCAGTCCTGGCCGGAGTTGTCCAGGAAGGAGAACGGGTCGAGGGCGGCTTCGAGATCGGCGTCGGCGAAGACGACGTTGGGGTTCTTGCCGCCGAGTTCCAGGGTGACCGGTTTGACCAGGCGGGCGCAGCGCTCCATGACCTCGCGGCCGGTGCGGGTGGATCCGGTGAACACGATCTTGGCGACGTCCGGGTGGTCCACCAGAGCACGGCCGGCGGTGCGGCCGTGGCCGGGGAGCACCTGGAGGACGTGTTCGGGCAGGCCCGCCTCCAGGGCGAGGGCGGCGAGCCGGAGCGCGGTGAGCGGGGTGGTCTCGGCGGGTTTGAGGACGACCGCATTGCCGGCCGCCAGGGCGGGGAAGGCGCCCCAGGCGGCGACCGGCATGGGGAAGTTCCAGGGGGCGATCACACCGATCACGCCCAGGGGCTCCTGGAAGGTGACGTTCCAGCCGCCGGGGACCGGGATCTGCGCACCGAGCAGGCGTTCGGCGCCGCCGGCCGCGTAGAGGAGCACGTCGCGGGCGTTGCCGGCCTCCCAGCGGGCGTTGCCTAGGGTGTGGCCGGCCTCCCGGACCTCCAGCAGGGCGAGTTCCTCGGCGTGGGTGTCGACGACGTCGGCGAACCGGCGCAGCAGCCGGGCCCGGTCGGCGGGGGCGAGCGCGGCCCACCCGGCCTGGGTGCGGACGGCCCGGGCGACGGCGGCGTCCACGTCCTCGGCCGAGGCTGCGGGGACGGTGGCGACGACCTCCTCGGTGGCGGGGTTGACGATCTCCAGCTCGTGGGGTCCCGACGGCCCGTGCGGGCCGGACGACTCGTGCGGGTCGGACACGTGAGGACCTTTCACAGGCGTTCGAAGGAGCGGCGCAGCTCCCAGTCGGTGACCGCGGTGTCGAAGGCGGCCAGCTCCACGCGGGCCATGTTGCGGTAGTGGGCGACGACCTCGTCCCCGAAGGCCGCCCGGGCGATCGGACTGTTCTCCCAGAGTTCGGCGGCCTCGCGCAGGGTGGCGGGGACGTGCGCGAAGCCGGCGTCGTAGGCGTTGCCGGCGCAGGGTTCGGGGAGTTCCAGCTCGTGCTCGATGCCGTACAGGCCCGCCGCGACCAGCCCGGCGACGGCGAGGTGGGGGTTGACGTCACCGCCGGGCAGGCGGTTCTCGAAGCGCAGGGAGCGGCCGTGGCCGACCACGCGCAGGGCGCAGGTGCGGTTGTCGTGCCCCCAGGCGACGGCGGTCGGGGCGAAGGAGCCCGGCTGGAACCGCTTGTAGGAGTTGATGTTGGGGGCGTAGAGCAGCGAGAAGTCGCGCAGGGCGGCCAGCTGTCCGGCGAGGAAGTGGCGCATCACCTCGGACATCCCGTCGGGCCCGGCCATGACGCTGTCGCCGTCGGCGTCCGCGAGCGAGAGGTGGATGTGGCAGGAGTTGCCCTCGCGCTCGTTGTACTTCGCCATGAAGGTGAGCGACACGCCCTCCTGGGCGGCGATCTCCTTGGCGCCCGTCTTGTACAGGGCGTGCTGGTCGCAGGTGACGAGGGCCTCGTCGTAGCGAAAGACGATCTCGTGCTGGCCGGGGTTGCACTCGCCCTTGGCCGACTCGACGCTGAGGCCGGCGCCGGCCATGTCGTTGCGCAGGCGGCGCAGCAGGGGTTCGACGCGGCCGGTGCCGAGGATCGAGTAGTCGACGTTGTACTGGTTGGCCGGGGTCAGGCCGCGGTACCCGGCGTCCCACGCCTGCTCGTAGCTGTCCCGGAAGACGATGAACTCGAGTTCCATGCCGGCCTGGGCGGTGTACCCCAGCTCCGCGAGCCGCTCCAGCTGGCGGCGCAGGATCTGCCGCGGGGCGACGGCGACCGGTGAGCCGTCCGCCCAGGCGAGGTCGGCGAGGAGCAGGGCGGTGCCCGGGTGCCAGGGGACGCGGCGCAGGGTGGCCGGGTCGGGGCGCAGGGCGAAGTCGCCGTAGCCCCGGTCCCAGGAGGACATGGCATACCCGTCGACGGTGTTCATCTCGGTGTCGACGGCGAGCAGGTAGGCGCAGCCCTCGGTGCCGTGGTGGAGGACCTCGTCGAGGAAGAAGCGCGCGGCGAACCGCTTGCCCTGGAGGCGCCCTTGCATGTCGGGGAAGGCCAGGACGACGGTGTCGATCTCACCGCCCGCGACGAGGGCGTGCAGTTCCTCGACGCCGAGCGGGGGTGTGCGCTTCGCCACGGGAGAGCCTCCTTCGGCGCCATCGCGCCTTGCGGGCGGGCCGGGAGCCATAAGGTATTGCGGAGAACCATTGCTTGGGAAGGGGGTGCGGCGGGTGTCGCGGGACGCGGAGGAGCAGGGGGCGCGCGCGCCCGGCGCGGGCGACCGGTTCGCCGCGGTGCTGCGGCCGGTGCGGGCGGGCAACGGCTTCGAGGAGGCGCTGGAGCAGATCCTCCAGGTCGTCCGGCTCGGCCTGGTGCCGGACGGCGGGCGGCTGCCGGCCGAGCGGGAGCTGGCCGGCCGGCTCGGCATCAGCCGGGTGACGCTGCGGGACGTGCTGAAGGTGCTCCAGGACCAGGGGCTGGTGGAGGCGCGGCGCGGGCGGTACGGCGGGACGTTCGTGCTGCCCCGCCCGGACGCGGGCGGCGAGGACGAACTGCGGCGGCGCGTCGCCGGCACCGACCTGGAGGACGTGCTGCGGTTCCGCGAGGTGCTGGAGGTGGGGGCCGCCGGACTGTGCGCGGCGCACGGGCCGGCCGGCGGGCGGGCGGCCCGGCTGCGGGCGGCGCTGGACCGCACCCGCGACGCGCCGCTGGCCGACTACCGCCGGGCGGACACGCTCCTGCACCTGACGCTGGCCGAGCTGTCCGGCTCGCCGTCGCTGGCCGCGCGGTACGCGGCGGTCCGGGCCACGGTCAACGACCTGCTGGACTGCATCCCGCTGCTGGTGCGCAACCTGGAGCACTCCCAGCGCCAGCACACCGCGCTGGTGGAGGCGGTCCTGGACGGGGACGCCGACGGGGCGCGGGAGATGATGCGGGAGCACTGCGCGGGGACGGCGGCGCTGCTGCGGGGATTCCTGGCGTGAGCCGGACACGCAATGGTGTGATGGACGACCTTTGACTTCCGGACGTTGGGGAAGGACGGGCATGACCGTACGACCGCTGATCGGTGTGAGCACGTACCTGGAGGCCGGGGCCCGCTGGGGCGTCTGGGAGCTGGAGGCGGCCCTGCTGCCCGCCGCCTACCCCCGGCTGGTGCAGCGGGCCGGGGGGCTGGCGGTGCTGCTGCCGCCGGACACCCCCGGGCGGGCGCCCGCCGCCCTCGCCCGGCTCGACGGGCTGGTGATCGCGGGCGGCCCCGACGTCGACCCGGCGCGGTACGGCGCGGAGCGCTCGGCGCGTACCGGACCGCCCGCACCGGAACGGGACGCCTGGGAGCTGGCCCTGATCGACGCGGCGCTGACGGCCGGCGTGCCGGTGCTCGGCATCTGCCGGGGCATGCAGCTGCTGAACGTCGCCCTCGGCGGCACGCTGGTCCAGCATCTCGACGGTCACACGGAGCGGGTCGGCGTGTTCGGCGGGCACCCGGTGAAGCCCGTGCCGGGGACGCTGTACGCCGGACTCGTCCCGGAGGAGCTGACCGTGCCGACGTACCACCACCAGGCGGTGGAGCGGCTGGGCACCGGGCTCGTGCCGTCGGCCTACGCGGCGGACGGCACGGTCGAGGCCGTCGAGCTGCCGGCGGAGCGGGGGTGCTGGATGCTGGGGGTGCAGTGGCATCCGGAGATGGGTGAGGACCTGCGCGTGATGCGGGGACTGGTGGGCGCGGCGTCCCGCCGAGAGAGCCGCACGCCATAGGAACCCCTATGACGTCCGCCCACATTTCTTCTTTGCCTCTCCTCGTTTCCCGGGATGCACGAACGCATCGCCGAGAACTCTGCCGAATTCCCGGCGCGGGAACGAGGAGGACGAGGAAATGGGGAGCCCGGAAATGGACGACAGGTACAGCGGCAAGAACGTGGTGATCACGGGCGGCAGCAGCGGCATCGGTCTCGCCACGGCGAAACTGCTGGCCGACGCCGGGGCACGCGTCGTGATCACCGGCCGTTCCCAGGCCACGCTCGACGCCGCGAGGGAACAGCTCGGCGAGCGGGCGCGGGCCGTCCGCGGGGATGTCGCCTCGCTGCCGGACCTGGACGCTCTGGCGGCCGACGTACGGGACGAACTGGGCACGGTGGACGCCCTGTTCGTCAACGCCGGGATCACCGGGACCACGCCGCTCGCGTCGACGACCGAGGAGATGTACGACAAGTCGTTCGACATCAACGTCAAGGGCGCCTTCTTCACCGTGCAGAAACTCGCCCCCCTGCTGAGCACGGGCGCCGGCGTGGTCCTCACCACCTCGGTGGCGAACGTCATCGGGATGCGGGACATCAGCGTCTACGCGGCGGGCAAGGCGGCATTGCGCTCGATGGCCCGCAGCTTCTCCCGTGAACTCCTTCCGCGCGGCATCCGCGTCAACGCGATCAGTCCCGGTCCCGTCGACACGGGAATCCTGGAGAGCGCCCTGGGCAAGGAGGCCGCCGACCGGTTCAAGGAGGTACAGGTCGCGGAGAATCCCATGCGGCGTATGGGAACCCCGGAGGAAGTCGCCCGGGCGGTGGCGTTCCTGGCCTTCGACGCCACCTTCAGCACGGGCACCGAACTCGTGGTGGACGGAGGCGTCACCCAGTTGTGAGGAGCCCCGGGAGGCACCGCGGAGGCCGGGACGAGGGTCACTCCCGGCGACGGGCGGGGGGTGACGTCCTCGATCCGCACGGCCTCTTCCCGCGTCTTCCCGTCAGATCCGGGTCAGGTCCGGGTCAGGGTGAGGAGGTCGCGGGCCGGGCCCGCCGGTCGGTGTCCCTTGGGCCAGACCGCCCGCAGGTCCCGGCGCAGGGAGATGTCCCGGACCGGGATGCCCACCAGCCGCCGTGTCGCCAGCTCCTCCCCCACCGCCAGTTCGCTGAGCACCGAGGGGCCCGCCCCGCTGACCGCGGACGCCTTCACCGCCGTGGTCGACGACAGCTCCATCAGCGGACGTGCCAGACCGCCCAGGGCCGTGTCCAGGACCTGACGGGTGCCCGAACCGCGCTCGCGCAGGATGAGCGGGGTGGCGGCCAGTTCCTCCCCGGTCAGCGGCCGCCTGCGACGGGCCCACGGATGGCCGGGAGCGGTCACGACGATCAGCCGGTCGTGGGCGATCACCGTCGAGTCCAGGCCCGCCGGTGTCGTCAGGCCCTCCACGAAGCCCAGGTCGGCCTCGCCCGCCAGCAGCAGTTCCGCGACCCTGGCCGAGTTCCCGGCGAGCAGGGAGACGGCCGTGTCGGGCCGCTGGGCGTGCAGCGCGAGGAGCCAGCCCGGCAGCAGGTACTCGGCGATGGTCATGCTCGCCGCGACCCTGAGCCGGGAGTCCCGGCGGTCCCGCAGCGCCCGCGCGCCCGCGTCGAAGGCCGCCGCGGCCTCCACCACCCGGCGGGCCCAGTCCGTCACCAGGGCGCCCGCGTCGGTGAGCCGCGAACCGCGCGGCGAGCGGTCGACCAGGGCCACCCCGAGCTGCCGTTCCATGGAGCGGATCCGGCTGCTGGCGGCGGGCTGCGTGATGCCCACCTCGCGCGCCGCCGCCCCCAGGCTCCCCAGCCGCGCCACGGCGAGCAGCAGCTCCAGCCCGGCCAGGTCCGGTACCCGGTGCGCCAGCGACGCGGTGCGCGCCTGCCGCCCCTCCACCTCACTCATAAGAGCAGCTTATGCCCTCATAGGGCGGGACTCTCTGGTCGGCGCCGGCCGGCGACGGCACCGTGGACGCATGGTCACCGCAGCCCAGCCCCTCCCCCTGCCCCGAGCCGCCGGGGTCCGGCACCTCGGCCCGAACTGGTACGCCTGTGTCATGGGCACCGCCGTCGTCGGCTCGGCCGGTGTCGCGCTGCCCGGCCCCGCGCACGTCCCGAACGGCGTCCTCGCGGCCTTCTGGGCGCTCTCCCTGCTCCTGCTGGTGACCCTGCTGGCCGCCCGGGCCCTGCACTGGACCCACCACCGGGACCAGGCCCGCGCCCACCTCCTCGACCCCGCGACGGCCCCCTTCTACGGCTGCCTGGCGATGGCCCTGCTGGCGGTCGGCGCCGGTGCCCTGACGGCCGGACGGGGCCTGATCGGCACGCGCGCCGCGGTCGCCCTGGACACCGTGCTGTTCACCGCCGGTACGGCGACCGCGCTCGGGGCCGCCGTGGCCGTCCCGTACCTGATGGCCGTACGGCACCGTGCCACGGCCGCCGAAGCCACCCCGGTGTGGTTGCTGCCGCTGGTCGCGCCCATGGTGTCGGCGGCGGCCGGTCCGCTGCTCGTGCCGCACCTGCCGCCCGGCGGGCCCCGCGCGACCCTGCTGCTGGGCTGCTTCGCCCTGTTCGGCATGAGCCTGCTGGCCGTCCTGCTGATGCTCCCCCTGGTCTTCGCGCGGCTGGTCACCGCCGGGCCGCCGCCGACCGCGCTCACCCCGGCCCTGTTCCTCGTCCTCGGCCCGCTCGGGCAGTCCACCACCGCCGTCGCGCTGGTCGCGGACGCCGCCCCGGGGGTCCTGCCGGCCCCGTACGCCCGTGGCCTCGCCGTCTTCGCCGTGCTGTACGGGGTGCCGGTCATGGGGTTCGCGCTGCTGTGGCTGGCGCTGTCCACCGCGCTCGTGGTGCGGGCCCGGCGTCACGGCATGCGGTTCACGCTGACGTGGTGGGCGTTCACCTTCCCGGTGGGCACCTGCGTCACCGGCGCCGCGGCGCTGGCCCGGCACACCGGTCTGGCCGGGTACGCCGTCGCGGCCGCCGGTCTGTACGCCGTCCTGGTGGCGGCCTGGGCCGCGGCGGCCCGCGGCACCGTGCGCGGCCTGCTCAGCGGCGAGCTGCTCGCAGGGCCGCGGCCAGCACCCGCGGCGCCCGCGCCAGTGACGGGCCGTACCAGGTCAGGTGCCGTCCGCTGACCAGGGCGCAGGGCAGGCCGGGGAAGGCCTCGGGGCCGTCGTCGGGGGTGAAGCGGTAGGGCTCGTCGGGCAGGACGACGAGGTCCGGGCCGGCCGCGCGCAGTTCGTCCAGCGGGAGGCGGGGATACCGCTCGGGGTGCGCGGTGTACACGTGGTCCACGCCCAGACGGGCGAGGACGTCGCCGGCGAAGGTGTCCCGGCCGAGGACCATCCAGGGGCGCCGCCAGACGGGTACGACCGCCGTCACGCGCTCCGTCGGCCGCGGCGGTGCCGCCCACGCGGCCTCCGCCTCGGCCAGCCAGGCCGGCCGGGCGGGCGCGCCGCACGCGGTGAGCACCCGGTCCAGCTCGGTGAGGGCCTGCGGCACGGTGCGCACCTCGGTGACCAGCACCTCCAGGCCCGCCGCGCGCAGGGCGGCCAGGTCGGGGGCGCGGTTCTCCTCCTCGTTGGCGATCACCAGGTCGGGGGCCAGGGAGACGATCCGGTCCACGTCCGGGTTCTTGGTGCCGCCGATCCGGACGACGTCCAGGTCCGCCGGGTGGTCGCACCAGTCCGTGGCGCCGGCCAGCACCCCGGGGAGCGTGACGGCGACCGCCTCCGTCAGCGACGGGACGAGGGAGACGGCCCGCACCCTAGCGGGACCGGTCCTGGACGGCCTCGATGTGCTCGGCGACCGCCACCACGACGACCCGGGTGTCCGGGACGGTGGCCCGCCAGCGGTGCCGCACCCCGCCGGTCAGGTAGAGGGTGTCGCCGCGGCCCAGCCGGTAGGCCCGGCCCTCGGCCTCGATCTCCACCGCGCCGTCGGCGACGTACATCAGCTCGTCGTTGCGGTGCTGGAACTCGCGGCCGGCGTCGTGATCGCCGGTGTACTCGGAGGCGTGCAGCTGGTGGTGGCCGCGCACCAGGGAGCGGGTCCTCGGGTCGAAGTCGCCCTCGGCGACCTGCTCGGCGCGGACCACGTCCACGCTGGCCGCCGGATCGGCGGCGGCGAGGAGTTCGACGGCCGTGGTGCGCAGGGCGTCGGCCAGCTTCTCCAGGGAGGTGCGGCTCGGACGGGCCCGGTCGTTCTCGACCTGGCTGAGGAAGGGCACCGACAGACCGCTGCGCTCGGCCACGACGGCGAGGGTCAGCTCCAGCACGCGGCGGCGCCGCCGGACGGCCGCGCCCACCCGCACGGGCTGCTGCTCCTTGTGGTCGCCCATCGCTCCGGCTCCCTCCCTCACTCGTCGTGCCGCTGTCCGGGTGCCCGCCGCGGGGCACACCTCTCCCGATGACTTGTCTGCACCCTACGCATGTTCGGCAAACCGTTTCACGTGCTGTCACATCCCTGACATGCCAGTGACCCCGCACCCTCACCTTTCGCGCCAGTATCGCGCGTGCCGCGACCGGCCCGGGACCCGGCCCCGGTGGTGCCGAGAACGCCGACCGGCCCGGTCGGGCGCACCGCGCGGGCCGTCGTCCGTCCCGGCGGACGATCGGCCTGATCCTTGCCGTGGCCGGTGGCGCCGTCGGAGCCGGGTCGCTGTCGGTGCCGTACGGCATGATGCGAGCGTGACCGGACGACTCATGCTCCTCGACACCGCCTCGCTGTACTTCCGCGCCTACTTCGGCGTCCCCGACTCCGTGCGGGCGCCGGACGGCACACCCGTCAACGCGGTGCGCGGACTGCTGGACTTCATCGACCGGCTGGTCCGCGACCACCGGCCGGAGCAGTTGGTGGCCTGCATGGACGCCGACTGGCGGCCGCGCTGGCGGGTCGAGCTGATCCCCTCCTACAAAGCGCACCGGGTCGCCGGGGAGCGCGCGGACGCGCCGGACGAGGAGGAGGTGCCGGACACGCTCGCCCCGCAGGTGCCGGTCATCGAGGAGGTGCTGGACGCGGTCGGGATCGCGCGCGTCGGCGTCGCCGGGTACGAGGCCGACGACGTGATCGGCACGTTCACCGCGCGCGCCGGGGAACCGGTGGACATCGTCACGGGCGACCGCGATCTGTACCAGCTGGTGGACGACGGACGCGGGATCCGGGTGCTGTACCCGCTGAAGGGCGTCGGCACGCTCCAGCTGACCGACGAGGCGGTGCTGCGGGAGAAGTATGGCGTCGACGGCCGGGGGTACGCGGACCTGGCGCTGCTGCGCGGCGACCCGAGCGACGGCCTGCCGGGCGTGGCCGGCATCGGCGAGAAGACGGCCGCCAAGCTGCTCGCCGAGTTCGGCGACCTGGCCGGGATCGTCGCGGCGGTCGACGATCCCCGGACGCGGCTCACGCCGTCGCAGCGCAGGCGGCTCACCGAGGCCCGGCCGTACCTCGCGGTCGCGCCGAAGGTGGTGCGGGTGGCCGCCGACGTGCCGCTGCCGGACGTCGACACCGCCCTGCCGCGCTCCCCGCGCGACCCGGCGGCACTGGAGGAGCTGGCGCGGCGCTGGGGTCTGGGCGGCTCCCTCCAGCGGCTGCTGACCACCCTGGCGGAGCGTCCTTGACGGGGACCTGACCGGAATATCTCGGCAAAGGGCTCCCATCGCGCCCCCGGGGACGGGGTGTTCACGGAAGGCGAGTGTTAACTTAGGCATACCTAACCAATATGCAGGAGGCCGTGATGGCAGAACGTCCCGGACGAAAGCCGCGCAAGCCCCATACCGCCCAGGTGGTACGGACCGAACGACTGACCCCGCACATGCAGCGTGTGGTGCTCGGCGGCGAGGGCCTCGCCGGTTTCCCCGCGGACACCTGCACCGACCACTACGTGAAGCTGCTGTTCGGCGCCCCCGGCGTCACCTACCCCGAGCCCTTCGACCTGGAACGGATCCGCGCCGAGTTCCCGCGCGAGCAGTGGCCGGTGACCCGGACGTACACCGTGCGCGCCTGGGACCCCGAACAGCGGGAGCTGACCCTCGACTTCGTGATCCACGGCGACGAGGGCCTGGCCGGCCCATGGGCCGCCCGCGTGCGGCCCGGCGAGAGCGTCCGCTTCATGGGTCCCGGCGGCGCCTACGCGCCCGACCCGGAGGCCGGCTGGCACCTGTTCGCCGGTGACGAGAGCGCCCTGCCCGCGATCGCCCGCGCCCTGGAGTCACTGCCCGCCGGCGCCCGTGCGCACGCCTTCGTCGAGGTGTCCGGCCCCGAGGAGGAACAGAAGATCGACACCGAGGTGCCGGTCGTCTGGCTGCACCGCGGGGACCGGCCCGTCGGCGAGGCCCTGCTGGAGGCCGTCCGCGGACTCGGCTTCCCGGAGGGCCGGCCGCAGGCGTTCGTCCACGGCGAGGCGGGGTTCGTCAAGGAGCTGCGCCGGCTGCTGCGCGTCGAACGCCAGCTCCCGCGCGAGGACCTGTCGATCTCCGGCTACTGGCGCCTCGGCCACAACGAGGACGGCTGGCAGGCCTCCAAGCGGGATTGGAACGCCCGCATCGAGGCCGAGCAGGAGGGCACGGCCACGGCGGCCTGAGCGGAGCCGGCGGACACGGGCCGGGCCGCCGAGCCGCCGGTCCCGTCAGCCGTCGCCCCGCACCCGCGCGTGCAGGTGCATGTCGTGCCAGCCGTCCGGGTGCAGGAGGGCACTGCGCTTGACGCCCTCCGGGGCGAAACCGGCCTTGACGGCCACGCGGCAGGACGCCTCGTTGGCGAGGGCGTGGGTCAGCTCCAGCCGGTGGAAGCCGATCTCCTCGAAGGCCCAGTGGGCCAGCGCGGACGTGGCACGCGCGGCGATCCCCCGGCCGCGCGCCCGCGCCACCGTCCAGTACGCGACCTCGGCGGCGCCGTCCCCGAGCAGGATCTGGCGCAGTCCGACCCGGCCCAGCAGCTCGTCCGTGGTCCCGTCCGCCACGGCCCACTGGGCGTCCCGCTCGGCCTCCCACCCCTTGCGCCACCGTGTGATCCAGTCCGCGGCCTCCTCCACCGAGGCGCAGGACCTGATGTGCCACTGGTGCATCGCCGGGTCCTGGAAGGCCTCGTGCACGGCGGGCGCGTCCTCGTCCCGCCACGGGCGCAGGACCAGGCCGTCACCGGTGGTGAGGGCGGGCTGGGGGATGCGGGCGAGAGCCCCGGGGAACAGGACGGGTTCGCTGAGGAAAGGCATGATCCCCATCCTGCCGATCCCGCGGCCGGTGGCCCAGCCGATTACCGCGACCCCCCGGTGACCGCCCCCGTACCCTTGGCCCGGTGAGACGCCGTACGCCGCCCCCGCCCGCACCGCTCCCCCAGCGCCACGGAGTGGACCCCGTACGGGTGAGGCTGCCCGTGGACGGCACCTGGGCGACCGTACGGGAACACCTGGTGGAGCGGCTCACCGGCGCCGGGCCCGGGGTCGTCGCGTCGATGTTCGACGCGGGGCTGGTGGTCGGCGCCGACGGACGGCCCGTCCCCCCGGGGGCGCCGTACCGGCCCGGGGCGTTCGTGTGGTTCCACCGCGAGCTGCCCGCCGAGGTGCCCGTGCCGTTCCCGGTGAAGGTGGTCCACCGGGACGAGCACATCGTGGTGGCCGACAAGCCGCACTTCCTGGCCACCACCCCCCGCGGCTCGCACGTCGCCGAGACCGCGCTGGCCCGGCTCCGGCGCGAGCTGGACATCCCGACGCTGACGGCGGCGCACCGCCTGGACCGGCTCACCGCGGGCCTGGTGCTGTTCACCGTGCGGCCCGGGGAACGGGGCGCCTACCAGACGCTGTTCCGCGACCGGCGGGTGCGCAAGGAGTACGAGGCGGTCGCGCCGTACGACCCCGCGCTGGCCCTGCCCCGCACCGTACGCAGCAGGATCGTCAAGGAGCGCGGGGTACCGGCCGCCCGGGAGGTGCCGGGCGACCCGAACGCCGAGACGCGGGTGGAGCTCGCCGGGCACCGGGACGGACTGGCCCGGTACCGGCTCTTCCCGGCGACCGGGCAGACCCACCAGCTGCGGGTCCACCTGAGCGCCCTGGGCGTGCCCGTCCTCGGCGACCCGCTCTACCCCGAGGTGACCGCCCCGGTGCCGGCCGGCGACTTCCGCCGGCCGCTCCAGCTGCTCGCCGCCCGGCTGGAGTTCACCGACCCGGTCACCGGCACCGAACACAGGTTCGTCACCGGACGCGCACTGGCCGCCTGGACGTCGTACGAGGCGTGGGCCGCCGGCCGCTGACCGGGGACGGCGGCCGTCACTCGCCCCGCCACCAGGCCAGCAGCCGGCGCCAGGCACCCGGCGGGCGGGACGGCTCGGCGGGCACCGGCGGCGGAACCGGGACCTGGGGCGGACGAGGGGCCACCGGCCGGGGCGCGGCGGCCGGGGCCGGGTCGCCGCCCAGGGCGCCGATCCGCCACGCGGAGCGCTGCGCGGGTACCGCCACCGGCCGGGGCGGCATCTCCACGTCCTGCTGCGGCTTCGGCTCGAACCGCACCGGCAGGGCCACCAGGTGCCGCGACGCGATGGACGACCGCCAGCGCAGCTCCTCCTCCGCGCAGTCCAGCTGGATGTCGGAGAGCCGCGTCAGCAGCGCGTCGACGCCGACGTCGGCGATGGCGCGGCCGATGTCCTGGCCCGGGCACTCGTGCGGTCCGCCGCCGAACGCCAGGTGGGACCGGTTGCCCTGCATGCCGGCGGACAGGTCGGGACGGATCCGCGGGTCGAGGTTGCCCGGCGCGGGCGCGAACAGCAGCCCGTCGCCCCTGCGGATGCGCCGGCCGCCCAGCTCGGTGTCCTGCTTGGCGTAGTAACCGAAGACGGTGCTGAACGGCGGTTCGTCCCACAGCGACTGCTCGATCGCCTCCGGCACGGTCATCTGGCCGCCGTTGAGCTGGGCGCGGAAGCCCGGCTCGGTCAGGACCATGCGCAGCGCGTTGGCGAGGAGGTTGGCGGTGGCCTCGTAGGCCGCGAAGAGGACGAGCCGCAGGTGTTCGCGGACCTCGTCGTCGGTGAGCCCGGCCGGGTGGCCGATGAGGTGGGTGGTGAAGTCGTCCTCGGGCCGGGCGCGGCGCCGGGCGGTGAGCCGGCCGAGGGCGTCCATCACGTACCGGTGGCTCCGGATGGCGGTCTCGGTGCCCTTGAGGGCGTCCCGCGCGGCGTGCACCATCCGGTCGTCGTACTCCTCGGGCATGCCGAGGACCTCGCACATCACGGCCATCGGCAGGTGCTCGGCGAACTGGGTGACCAGATCGGCCCGGCCCCGCTCGCAGAAGCCGTTGACCAGGGCCTGGGTGTGGCGCCCGATGTGGCGGCGGACGCTGCGGTGGTCGATGGTGGCCATGGCCGCGGTGACCGCCGCGCGCAGCCGCTGGTGCTCGTCCCCCTCGGCGTGCGAGCAGATGGGCTGCCAGGCGATGTGCGGCATGAGGGGGTGGTCGGGCTTGACCGTGCCGTCCAGCAGCGGGGTCCAGATGCGGCTGTCCCGGGTGAACTGCGAGGGGCTGCGCACCAGCTGGAGGTTCTCGGCGTGCCCCAGCACCACCCACATGGGTACGTCGTCGGGCAGCAGCACGGGGGCCACGGCGCCGTGCTGCTCGCGCAGGCGCTCGTAGAGGCCGTCCAGGTCCTCGGCGTCGGGGCCGTACAGCCGGTGCAGCCCCCCGGGGCCGAGGCCGTGCGCCGGGCAGCCCGGCGGTGGGCCGGACGCGGGGTCTGTGCCGGTCGGTGATGGGGTTTCAGACGTCACGGTGTCGCTCCGGAACGGATGGTGGCGGGGGGATCGGTCGGTGGCGGGTCAGGTGCGGGCGCCGGAGAGGGCGAGGGAGTGCAGGAAACGCATGAGGGTCATCAGCACGTCCCGGCTGGAGGCCCGGCGGCGCACGTCGCAGTCGACGATCGGGACCGCCGGCGGCAGGTCCAGCGCGGCGCGCAGGTCCTCGACCGGGTGACGGGGGGCGTCCGGGAAGGAGTTGACGGCGACGACGAAGGGCACGCCGCGCTCCTCCAGCCGGCCCATCACGTCGAAACTGACCTCCAGGCGCCGGGTGTCGACCAGGACGACCGCGCCGAGGGCGCCTTCGAACAGGCCGTTCCACAGGAACCAGAAACGCTCCTGGCCGGGGGTGCCGAACAGGTAGAGCACCAGTTGCTCGGTGATGCTGATCCGGCCGAAGTCCATGGCGACGGTGGTGGCCGTCTTGGAGTCGGAGCCGTAGTCGTCGTCCACGCCGATACCGGCCTGGGTCATGGTCTCCTCGGTGGTCAGCGGCCTGATCTCGCTGACCGAGCCGACCATGGTGGTCTTGCCGACACCGAAGCCGCCCACGATCACGATCTTCACCGCGGCCTGGGCCGTGAGCGGCAGCTGGTCCTCGGTGCGCGGGCCGGGGATCGTGTCAGAGCCGTTGGAGTCCATGCATCACCGCTTCGAGGAGTGAACGGTCGGGTACCGACCGGCGGACGAGGGGGGCGCGCGCCTGCACCAGCTCCGCCCCGATCAGCTCCGTGATCAGCACGGTCATCGCGCTGAACGGCAGCTGGAGATAGGCGGAGAGTTCGGCCACCGACAGCGGTGCGGCGCACAGCCGGAGCACGGCCGCCTGCTCCGGCGAGGCGGACGGCTGCGGCGAGGAGCGCGCCACGATCAGCGTCACCAGGTCGAGTTCGGCGCGGGCGCCGTCGGCGGACCCCGCGACGGTGTACAGCCGCTCGGGGTTCCGGCGCGTCTCCTTACCGCCGGCCGGCGGAGCCGGTGGGGGCGCCTCCGGCTGCGGCCGGCGCCGTTTGCGTCGTGGAGGGGTCATACGGCCTGTCCGTTGCGCCGGGGTGGACTGGTCAGGTGCGCCCCGATCCGGACGACGAGGTCGCGCATCATGCCGCTCATCCGCCCCGGTTCGCAGGTCACGTCGGCGAGCACGGCGAGGTAGGCGTTGGCGCCCGCGTTCATCAGGTAGAAATAGCCGCCGTCGATCTCGAAGACGACGACCTTCATGTCACCGGCGCCCGGGATCTCCTGGATGATGGCACCGGCCAGGCTCTGGACGCCCGCGCAGGCGGCGGCCACCCGGTCGGCGGCGTCGGGGTCGCCGCCGTAGCGGGCGATGCGCAGCCCGTCGGCGGAGAGGACCACGATCATCTCGATGCCCGGCACACCGTCGTTCAGCTGCTTGAGCATCCAGTCCAGGTTCGCTCGCTGCTGGATCACTTGAGGGTCCCCTCGTCGTCGGCCTCGGTGGCGCCCTCGGCGGGATCGGCCGGATCGTTGAGCAGATGCAGGTACTTGGTCGGGTGGAGCGTGAAGTCGGTCAGTTCCGAGGCGGTGGCGTCCGCCGGCATGCCCTTGCGCAGACCGTCCCAGAACGCCTCCATCCACATGCCCGGCGGCCGGTCCATGAGCTTCTTGCGCTCGGGGTCGATCTCCGGCTCGGGTTCCGGCCTGCTCTGGGACCAGATGGTCGGCCTGCCCTCGCGCTCGGCGCGGTCGGCGGCGGCCTGCTCCGCGAACCGCTGGCCGATCGGGGTCTTCATCCGGCTGCGGCGCTGCGGCAGACCGCCCGCGGTCCACTCGGTGACCTCGGGGACGTCGTCCTCCATGGAGATGCCCGCGGGGATCTTGGGGCTGGTCGGGCGGCGCTTCTTGGGCGGCCGCTTGGGGCCCTCGACCGCGCCGAGTTCGGGCTTGGGGATGCCGGTCGCGCCGATGCCGTGCGCGGCGCCGACGCCGGGCTCGGTGGTCGTCATCACCCGCGGCACGATGAGGATCGCGCGGACACCGCCGTAGGCGGAGGAGCGCAGCGAGACGTCCATGTCGAACTGCTTGCACAGGCGGCCCACGACTGCGAGGCCGAGGCGCGGGTTCTCGCCGAGGTTGTCCGCGTCGTCGTTGTTCTTCGCGTCCTCGATCGCCTGCTCGATCCGGGCGCGGGACTCCTCGCTGAGGCTGACGCCCGCGTCCTCGATCTCGATGACGACACCGGACTGCACCTCGGTGGCGGTGACGTGCACCTTGGTCGAGGGCGGCGAGTAACGGGTGGCGTTGTCGAGGAGTTCGGCGGCGGCGTGCAGGACCGGCTCCACCGCGGTGCCCTTGATGTTGATGGTGACGATGGAGCTGAGTTCGATCCGGCGGTACTCCAGGATGCGGGACATGGCGCCGCGCAGCACGCTGTAGAGGGAGACCGGCAGGGGCCACTGACGGCCCGGCCGGCCGCCGCCGAGGACCGAGATGGTGTCGGCGAGCCGGCCGATCAGCGAGGTGCCGTGGTCGATGCGCAGCAGGTCGTCGAAGACCTCGGGATTGCGGCCGTGGTCCTCCTCCATCTCCCTCAGTTCCTTGGCCTGCTGATGGACGATGGCCTGGACGCGGCGGGCGATGCTCACGAAGGAGCGTTCCGTGGCGTCGCGCATCGAGATCTCGTGGTCGGCGCCGCGCCAGGCGACGCGCGCCAGTTCGCGGTAGCTCTCGGGCAGGCCGCGCAGCCCGGGGTCCGCGTCGTAGATGTTGGTCAGGGTGTCGCGGAGCGCCTCGCCGCGGCGCAACCGGTAGAAACCGGTGGGCAGGATGTCGGTGATGAGGCGGTCCACGACCGCGTCGTGGGCGGCGATCCGCTGCTCCAGGTACGCGGCGTGACGGGCGTGTTCGGCCTGCGCTCGGCGCAGGCGGCGGCCGCGGCGGACCGCCTCCCCGGCCGCGCCGAGGACCAGCAGCACGGCCAGCGTTCCGCACACGCCGACGGCGAGCCGGGCCGTGGGCGGTACCAGGGCGACGGCGGCCCCGGCCGCGGCGGCCATCGCTATGGCCGGCGCCAGCAGCACGCGGGCACAGGGACGTTCACGGCCGCCGGGAGGCTTCTGAACACTCACCATGGATGCCTTCCGAGATGAGTCGGCTGGGTGTCGGGTGGACTTGCGGGGGGAAGGTACACGGACGATCGGAATCTGATTCGCATAAAGGGAACAGGCGCACGAATCACCTCAACCCGGTGCGCCTCGGGCGAGCTTAGTCCGACCGGATCATCGCCGCGTCCCCTTCGGCAAGCATCTGAAATCGCCGCTGTGACAGGAGTACGCTCAGAGCCATTTACACACTGTGCAGTTGTTCGAACACTCTACGTATCGACGAACAGGCATGCGAATGTCAGTCACCCTGAGGAGTGAACCGCCCTGTGAGTCGCCCCCGACCGACGGCCCGATGGACCCGGCGGACCCGGCGGGTGTGGGAGCCCCGGCGCCCGGCCAGGAGGCGCCCACACCCGACGGGCGTACGGATCAGCCCACGGACGAGTAGGCCACCACGCCGCGCAGCAGCAGGTCCACGGCCTTGCGCGCGTTCTTCGCCACCGTCGACCCCTCCGCGGGCGCCGCCGCCGAGATCTGCCCCAGGACGTCGATGACCTGCTTGCACCACCGCACGAAGTCACCGGCGGGCATGTCCGCCTCGCGCAGCACCTCGTCGAGCCCGTTGCCCGTCGCCCACATGTACGCCGCCCAGGCGAACCCGAGGTCCGGCTCCCGCTGGCCGACCCCCTCGGTCTGGCTGATCCGGAACTCCTCCTCCAGGGCGTCGAGCCGCCCCCAGATCCGGACCATGTCACCGAGCGCGGCCTTCGCCCCGCCCGACGGCAGCCTCGGCGCCAGCGCGTCGTCTCCCACTCGCGCCTCGTAGACCAACGCCGAGACGCACGCGGCCAGTTCGGCGGGGCTGAGCCCCTCCCAGACGCGCTCGCGCAGGCACTCGCTGGCCAGCAGGTCGAGTTCGCCGTAGAGCCGGGCCAGCCGCTTGCCGTGCTCGGTGACCTCGTCACCGCGCAGGTAGTCCAGCTCGGTCAGCAGCGCCACGATCCGGTCGAAGGTGCGCGCAATCGTGTTCGTGCGGCCCTCGATGCGCCGCTCCAGCTGCGAGGTGTCGCGCAGCAGTCGGTGGTAGCGCTCGGCCCAGCGGGCGTGGTCCTCACGGTCGTTGCAGCCGTGGCAGGGATGCGCGCGGATCGCCGTGCGCAGCCGCGCGATCTCGCGGTCGTCGGCGGCCTGCGACCGCTGCTTGCGCGCCCGCTCCGGCGGGATGTGCCCCGCCTTGGTGCGCAGCGCGGAGGCCAGGTCCCGACGGGACTGCGGCGAACGGGGGTTGAAGGACTTGGGGATGCGCATCCGGTCCAGCGGCTCCACCGGCACCGGGAAGTCCATCGAGGCCAGTCGCTTGACCTGCCGCTCGGCCGTCAGCACGAGCGGACGCGGGCCGTCCTGGTGCTCGAAACCGCGGTGGCCGCCGACGCGGCCGGCGGGCAGACCGGGATCCAGTACCAGGGCCAGACCCGCGTACTTGCCCGTCGGCACGTGGATGACGTCACCGGCCTTGAGCTTCTCCAGGGCGACGGCGGCCTCGGCGCGCCGCTGGCTGGCGCCCTGCCGGGCCAGCTCCGTCTCCCGGTCCTTCAGTTCGCGGCGCAGTCGCGCGTACTCCTCGAAGTCGCCCAGGTGGCAGGTCATGGAGGCCTTGTAGCCCTCCAGGCCCTCCTCGTTGCGCTGCACCTGCCGCGAGATGCCGACGACCGACTTGTCCGCCTGGAACTGCGCGAAGGAGGTCTCCAGCAGTTCGCGCGAGCGGTGCCGGCCGAACTGCTCGACCAGGTTGACCGCCATGTTGTACGACGGCTTGAAGCTGGAGCGCAGCGGATAGGTGCGGGTGCCCGCGAGACCGGCGAGGTGCTCGGGGCTCATGCCGCGCTGCCACAGGACGACCGCGTGGCCCTCCACGTCGATGCCGCGGCGGCCGGCCCGGCCGGTCAGCTGGGTGAACTCACCGGGCGTGATGTCGGCGTGCTGCTCGCCGTTCCACTTGACGAGCTTCTCCAGCACCACCGAGCGGGCCGGCATGTTGATGCCCAGCGCGAGGGTCTCGGTGGCGAAGACGGCCTTGACCAGGCCGCGCACGAACAGCTCCTCCACCACCTCCTTGAAGGTCGGCAGCATGCCCGCGTGATGGGCGGCGATGCCCCGCTCCAGCCCCTCCAGCCACTCGTAGTAGCCGAGGACGTGCAGGTCCTCCGGCGGGATCGAGGCGGTGCGCTCCGCGACCAGGGCGCGCACCCGCTCCCGCGCGTCCTCGTCGTTGAGCCGGAGGCCGGCGTGCAGGCACTGCTGGACGGCGGCCTCGCAGGCGGCACGGCTGAAGATGAAGGTGATGGCCGGGAGCAGGCCCTCGGAGTCCAGGCGCTCGATGACCTCGGGACGGCTCGGCGTCCACACCCGCGAGCGCTGCCGGCGCTCCCGCTCGCGGTCCGCCTCGCGCATCGACCGGCCGCGCCTGCGGTCCTGGAAGGACGGCCGCGTCGCCTCCATCCGGGCCAGGCGGACGAGGTCGGGGTTGACGGCCTTCTTGTGGCCCTCGCCCTCCTCGAACAGGTCGTACATCCGGCGGCCGGCGAGCACGTGCTGGAACAGCGGCACGGGCCGGTGCTCGGAGACGATCACCTCGGTGTCCCCGCGGACGGTGTCCAGCCAGTCACCGAACTCCTCGGCGTTGGACACGGTCGCGGAGAGCGAGACCAGGGTGACCGACTCGGGGAGGTGGATGATCACTTCCTCCCAGACTGCGCCGCGGAAGCGGTCGGAGAGGTAGTGCACCTCGTCCATGACCACGTGGCCGAGACCGAGGAGGGTCCGCGAGCCGGCGTACAGCATGTTGCGCAGCACCTCGGTGGTCATCACGACCACGGGGGCGTCGGAGTTCACGCTGTTGTCGCCGGTGAGCAGGCCGACCTTGTCGGCGCCGTAGCGCCGGGACAGGTCCGCGTACTTCTGGTTCGACAGGGCCTTGATGGGGGTCGTGTAGAAGCACTTCTTGCCCTGCCGGAGGGCGAGGTGGACGGCGAACTCGCCCACGATCGTCTTGCCCGAGCCCGTGGGGGCGGCGACCAGCACACCCTTCCCCGCTTCGAGGGCCTGACAGGCCTCGATCTGGAAGGGGTCGAGGCCGAAGTCGTACATCTCGCGGAAGGAGGCGAGCGCGGTGGCCTGCTCGGCAGCCCGCCTGCGGGCTGCCGCGTACCGCTCGGCCGGTGAGAGGTCCTCTGTCATCGTGCTTTCGAGCGTACCGGGCCCCACCGACAACAGGACGATCATTATCCGGAGCGCGGGCCGGCCCCCGAGGACGCCGCCGACGACGGACGCCCCCGCTCCCGGCGGGCTCCGGGAGCGGGGGCGTCACGTGGTGTGCGGGCTCAGGTCACGTCGTCGTAGCCGTTGACCCGGTCGGCGCTCACCTGCTCGGGCAGCGCCCGGGCGGCCGGGACGGGCTCGACCTCGCCGATGTCCTCCGGGGTGAGGTCCAGCTCGGAGGCCTCGTCGTCGCTGGGGCCGGCGGCCTCGCGGCGGGCCCTGCGCCGGTCGTTGAGGAGCGCGACGGCCACGGCGATGAAGTAGAGCGCCCAGATCGGCGCCGCCAGCGCCAGCATCGTCATCGGGTCGGGGCTGGGCGTGGCCACGGCCGCGAAGGCGGTGATGCCGACGACCATGGCGCGCCACCAGCCCAGCATGCGCCGGCCGGACAGGACGCGGGTGAGGTTCAGCATGACCAGCAGCAGCGGCATCTCGAAGGCGAGGCCGAAGACGACGATCATGCGGGTGATGAGGTCCAGCAGGTCGTCCAGCGGCAACAGGTTCTCGGCACCCGCGGGCGTGAGCTCGATCATGAACTTCGCCGTGGTGGGCAGCACGTGGAACGCGAGGTAGCCGCCGCCGAGGAAGAGCGGGGCACCGAAGCCGACGAAGGCGTAGGCGTACTTCTTCTCACCGCGGTGCAGGCCCGGGGCGACGAACGCCCACAGCTGGTAGAGCCAGACCGGCGACGCGAGGACGACGCCGGACATGAGGGAGACCTTCAGGGCCAGGTTGAACGCGCCCAGCAGGCCGCTGACGGTGATGTGCGCGCAGCGGACGTTCTTGGCGTCGGCCAGTTCCCCGAAGGACTGGTGGCAGCCGATCTCGTCCAGCATCGGCCGGGTGATGACCTCGATGATGTCGCGGTAGAAGAAGGCCGAGACGATCGTGACGGCGAGGATCGCCAGGACACCCTTCGCGAGCCGGTTGCGCAGCTCGCGCAGGTGATCCGCGAGCGGCATCCGCCCCTCGGGATCCCTCTCCTTTTTGCGGGCAGGCTTGAGCAACCCCACATCCTCATCTCGTACAGCGGACCGGGCTCCCGGTCCGCGCGTCAGCGCTGGGTCGTGTCCGTCGGCTCGGTGACCGGGCGGGAGCTGGTCACGTCACCGGGGGCGGCCTGGATCGTGCGCTGAGGCGCAGCGGGCTCGTCGGCGGTGGACTGGGCGGTGCCCTCGGGCTGCTTGCCGTCGTCCTTCATCGCCTTGGCCTCGCTCTTGAGGATGCGCGCGGACTTGCCGAGCGAGCGCGCCATGTCCGGAAGCTTCTTGGAGCCGAACACCAGCACGATCACCAGCACGAGGAGCAGCAGGTGCCACGGCTCAAGTCCGTTGCGGAACATAAATCTTCACCTTCTCACCGAGGCGGGAACGTCCGACAGGTCGGACACTTGTCCGGACGACATGCTGGCTGCGATCGTAACGCCTGGGAATGAACGCGGGGCAATCCCCCGACGTACTCCTGCTCCGCGGACCGCGCCTCGTCACCGGGCCGCTACCAGCACCAGCAGCGTACCTGGCCGGGTGGGGGCGGTGACAGAGCCGAGTGACCGACACCGCATCCGCGGGCCGGGACCCGACGGCACCGCGCGACGCGGCTCAGAGGGTGTCGACGGCACGGGCGGCGCTCACGGCAGCCCGCTCCAGGTCCTCCGCGGCGCTGGTGATGCGGCGCCCGGAATCGGCGACCTGCTGCCCGAGGCGCCGCGCCTCCAGGAACACCCGCACGGCGAACACTCCCAGGACGGCGAGACCCAGGAACCCCATGGCTACCGCGAACATCGGCCAGAACATGACGTCGAGACTAGACGGTCCGCCGGGGCGGGTCCCAGCCGCGTCACCAACCCGTCCGGCAAACACACCTAGACCGTGGGGTGCAGCCGCAGGGTCCGCACGCCGCCGCCGGTGAGCAGCTCGACTATCCGCTCCCCCGCGGGCTTGCGCACCGGGGTGCCGCAGTCGGGGCAGGTGAAGGAGTAGAACGTCGTCCGGCTGGTGGCGCCGATGGCGAGGCGCAGGGCGCTCGCGGCGAGTTCGAAACGGCCCCGGCAGTCGGGGCAGCCGGCCCGGAAGACCACCGGGACCGCTCCGCGCATCCCGGCGAAGGCCACCGCCGCCGTCATCTCAGCCGCACCGGTCACCGCGGACTCCCCCACAGCCCTCGCTCCTCTCCCTCTGGTCGCTCCACGTCGTCCGCCTCCGGGGCACACGTCCGCGGCTCACGCGGGCCTCAGGTCCCGACCGTCACCCGCGCCCCGATCCGCACCCGCTCGAGCGTCGTACGCCCCCAGCGCCGCGCGGGCCGCGCGGCGCGCGCTCTCGGCCAGCTCGGGCGGGGAGACGATCCGGCCGTCGCGACCGAGCCGCAGCGCCAGCCGGCGCAGGGAGGCCGGGTCGGGGGTGCGCAGAGTGATACGCAGCCCGCCGTCGGGCAGCTCATCGGCGCTGTCGTGCGGGTAGTACTCGGCGACCCAGCGGCCGCCGGGGCCGACCTCGACCACGACCTCCGGGTCCTCGGCGGCCGGCTGCACCAGGGCCTCGGAGAGGTCGCGCAGCTCCACCTCGGGCGGGGCGGACGGCTCGTCGAGGATCCTGATCTCGGCGACCCGGTCGAGCCGGAAGGTGCGCCGGGCCTCGGAGCGGCGGCACCAGGCCTCCACATAGGTGTGGCCGACGCTGACCAGGCGGATGGGGTCGATCTCGCGCTCGGTGATCTCGTCGCGCGCCGGGGAGTAGTAGCGGATCCAGAGCCGGCGGCGCTCGGAGATCGCCCGGTCGACGTCGGCGAAGACACCGCCCTCGGACTCGAAGGTCACCGACAGGCGGGAGCTGGCCCCGGCGGCCTCGCCGGCCGCGGTCTCCACCTTGGCCGTGGCCCGCAGCAGGGCCTGGCGGTCCCCCTCCCTGAGGCCGGGCAGCGTCGACACCGCGCGGGCGGCGACCAGCAGGGCCGTGGCCTCGTCGGCGGCGAGCCGCAGCGGTTCGGCCGCCTCCTCGCCGAGCGCGGCCGGGTTGTGCCACCAGATGCGCTCGCCGTCGGTGTCGATGTCCAGCAGGTCGCCGCCGCGGAAGCTGGTGCCGCACATGGGCAGCAGGTCGAGGTCGGCGACCAGCTCGTCCTCGGTGATGCCGAAGGCACGCGCCACGTCGGCGATCCGGGCGCCCGGGCGCTCCCGGAGATAGGTCACCAGCGAGAGCATCCGCCGGGTCTGGTCGATGGCGTTCACGGGCCTGACCGGTTTGCCTGCCACAGTCCTGCTCCCCCTCAGCCCTTGGCGACCGCGCGCAGGCGGTCGACCACGTCCGCGCGCAGCTCGGTCGGCTCCAGCACCACCACGTCCGGTCCGAACTCCACCAGCCAGGCGTCCAGGCCGTGCCCGTACGGAATCTCCAACTCGTCCCATCCGTCGCCGAGTTCCCGGACCGCGGTGGCCTTCGCCCGAAGGGGGTAACCGGCGCCCGAGCGCAGCCGGATCAGCGCCGAGCGGTCGGCGATCTCGCCGGCCCAACCCGCGACGGTCTCGCGCACGGTGACGACGTCCGGTACGGGCACGGTGAAGCCCGTACCCCGTGAGCGGACCCGGCCGGTGATCCGGGAGAGGCGGAAGACGCGCTCGGCGCCCCGGTCGCGGTCCCAGCCGGCCAGGTACCAGTGGCCGCGCCAGCACTCCAGCGCCCACGGCTCCACGTGCCGGGGCTCGGGGTGGGCGGCGGAGGCCTTGCGGTACTCGAAGAGGACGGGGCGGCGGTCGCGCAGGGCCAGCATCAGCGGCTCGAAGGCGGCCTCGTGCACCGGGATGCGCGGTTCCAGGGCGCTGTGCGCCTCGTACGGGTCGACGTCCTCGGGCAGGCCCGCGGCACGCAGTTTCTGGAGGGCTCCGCTGGCCGCGCCGGCCAGCCGGGCCTGCTGCCAGACCTTGGCGGCGAGGCCGAGGGCGGCGGCCTCCTCGGCGTCCAGGGTGATGGGGGGCAGCCGGTTGCTGTCGCGGCGGGCGAGGTAGCCGACCTCGCCGTCGAGGTTCTCGACCGTCTCGATGACGAGTCCCAGCTCGCGCAGGTCGTCCTTGTCCCGCTCGAACATGCGGTTGAAGGAGTCGTCGCTCCCCGCCTCGAGGTAGGCCTCGATGGACGCGCGCAGCTCGCGCTTGCTGAGCGGCCGCCGTGTCCCGAGCAGACACAGCGCGAGGTTCATCAACCGCTCGGCCTTGGCAATGGCCATCGACGCCCTTCGCCTTCCCTATGGTGCTTCTGACCGATGACCGTACCGCTCCGCGGGGCGGTGACAAAAGCCGAGGGCCCATGCCCGAACAGGCATGGGCCCCAGGTGATCGGATCCGGTCGGATCCGGGCCGTGGATCAGACGCCGAGCAGGTCGACCACGAAGATGAGCGTCTCGCCGGGCTTGATCGCCGGGGTCGGGCTCTGGTTGCCGTAGGCGAGGTGGGCGGGGATGGTCAGCTGGCGGCGGCCGCCGACCTTCATGCCCTGCACGCCCTGGTCCCAGCCCTTGATGACCCGGCCCTGGCCCAGCGGGAAGCGGAACGGGGTACCGCGGTTCCAGCTGGCGTCGAACTCCTCGCCGGTGCTGAAGGCCACGCCCACGTAGTGGACGGTGACGTTCTGGCCGGCCTCGGCGACCGGCCCGTCACCCTCCCAGATGTCCTTGATCTCGAGGCCGGCCGGGGGCTCGCCGCCCGGGAAGTCGATCTCGGGCTTGTCGATGCTCACGTCAGAAGCTCCTGCTTGTGTACGACACGAAACGCGGACAGTCTTTCATCATCACGGGCCCCTCGCCCGCCCCGGGCGCCCCCGGCGCTACATCGCCGCGAGGATGTCCACCGTGAAGACCAGGGTGGCGCCCTTCTTGACGACCCCGCCGCTCGGAGGGTTGTCGCCGTAGCCCAGCTGCGGCGGCACGACGATCAGGACCCGGCTGCCCACCTTCTTGCCGGTCAGTCCCTGCGCCAGGCCCTTGACCGCCTGCGCCATCTGCTCCAGCGAGAACTGGCTGAGCCGGCCGGAGCCGTAGGTCCGCTGGAAGGTCTTGCCGCTGTCCCAGACGAGCCCCTGGAACTGGCACAGCACCGTCTGCCCCGACTTCAATTCGGGACCGTCACCCTCCAGCACGTACGTCGAGACGAGCTTCTTCGGCGGGTCCGACTTGGGGATGGTCACCTTGGGCACCTGGCCGTCGGTGTTGGTGCCCACCTTCGGCAGGGCCGCGTCGTCCTGCGCGACCGGCTTGCCCTCGGCCGAGCTCTTGGAGTTGAAGGAGTCGATGAGGTCGATGACGAAGACCAGGGTGTCGGTGCCCTTGATGCCGGCGTCCGGCTGGCCCGACTTGCCGTACCCGAGGGCGGGCGGGACGGCGATCTCCACCCGGCTGCCGGTCTTCTTGCCCGCCAGGGCGTACCGCCAGCCGTCGATGATGCTGCCCTGGGCGAGCTGCATGACCAACGGGCTCTTGCGGTCGTAGGAGTTGTCGAACACCTTGGCCGTGTTCCAGATCTGGCCGAGGTAGTTCGCCCGGATGAAGTCGTTCTCCGCGACCGTGCGGCCGGTGCCCGGGATCAGCGTCTTGACCGCGAGGTTCTTCGACGGTTCGCCCGGTCCCTTGGCGATGACCGGCTTCTCGCCGAACTTCGTGCCCGACGTGACGGCCGGCAGCGGTCCGTCCACGATCTTGGGCGGGGGCGGGGCGGACGCCGACGGCGACGGCGAGGCACTGGTCTTGCCGGAGCCGGAGGAGTCGTCACCGCAGGCGGCGAGCGTGACCAGTCCTGCGGGGACAGCGGCGAGGAGGAGTGAGCGTCGGCGCACGGAGAGCCTCGTAATCGGTCGATCTTGCGGATGGCGTGCGCGCAACTCTACGGCGTGCGAAGGGCGCCGTACGGGAAACGTACGGCGCCCGTGTGGCGTTCCGGCATTTCGGAGCCGAGACGCTTGACTCCGCCCTCCGCTACATTCCGGCGATCAGTTTCTCCACCCGGTCGTCCACCGAACGGAACGGGTCCTTGCACAACACGGTGCGCTGCGCCTGGTCGTTGAGCTTCAGGTGGACCCAGTCGACCGTGAAGTCCCTGCGCTGTTCCTGCGCCCGCCGGATGAAGTCGCCGCGCAGACGGGCCCGAGTGGTCTGCGGGGGAACCGACTTCCCCTCGAAGATTTTCAGGTCGTTGCAGATCCGGGCCGCCTGGCCCTTCTTCTCCAGCAGGTAGTACAGGCCACGACGGCGGTGGATGTCGTGGTAGGCGAGGTCTATCTGCGCGACCCTCGGGTGCGACATGGTCATGTTGTGCTTGGCCCGGTAGCGCTCGATGAGCTGGTACTTCATGACCCAGTCGATCTCGGTGGCGATCCGGTCGAGGTCCTCGGCCTCGATCGCGTCGAGCGTGCGGCCCCACAGGTCCAGGACCTCGGCGACCGTGCCGGTGCGGATACCGCGGCGCTCGCAGAAGTCCACGGCCTTGTCGAAGTACTCGCGCTGCACCTCCAGCGCGGAGGCCTCCCGGCCGCTGGCCAGACGCACCTTGCGCCGACCGGTGATGTCGTGGCTGACCTCGCGGATCGCCCGGATCGGGTTCTCCAGCGTGAGGTCGCGCATCACGGTGCCCGCCTCGATCATGCGGAGCACGAGGTCGGTGGCGCCGACCTTGAGCAGCATGGTCGTCTCGGACATGTTCGAGTCGCCGACGATCACGTGCAGCCGCCGGTAGCGCTCGGCGTCCGCGTGCGGCTCGTCGCGGGTGTTGATGATGGGCCGGGAGCGGGTCGTCGCCGAGGAGACGCCCTCCCAGATGTGCTCCGCGCGCTGGCTGACGCAGTACACCGCGCCGCGCGGGGTCTGGAGCACCTTGCCGGCGCCGCACAGCAGCTGCCGGGTGACGAGGAAGGGGATGAGGATGTCCGCGAGCCGGGAGAACTCTCCATGCCGGGCCACCAGGTAGTTCTCGTGGCAGCCGTAGGAGTTGCCCGCCGAGTCGGTGTTGTTCTTGAAGAGGTAGACGTCGCCTGCGATGCCCTCCTCGTGCAGGCGTCGTTCCGCGTCCACCAGGAGTCCTTCGAGAATGCGCTCGCCGGCTTTGTCGTGGGTGACCAGTTCGGTCACGTTGTCACATTCGGGGGTCGCGTATTCCGGATGTGAGCCCACGTCGAGATAGAGCCGGGCGCCGTTGCGCAGAAAGACATTGCTGCTGCGGCCCCATGACACGACACGGCGGAAGAGGTACCGCGCCACCTCGTCAGGAGACAGGCGGCGCTGTCCCCTGAACGTGCACGTGACGCCGTACTCGTTCTCCAGCCCGAAAATGCGGCGGTCCATGAGGGAACATTACGCCCGATCCCCCGAGCTGAAACGAGGTTCGACAGCACGATTTGGATCATTTTCCGATGAAGCCGCAACGATCCCGCCCCGCGCGGGAGCCGCCAGCACCCGTCCGGTGGCGAGCAGGACCAGCAGGGACACGGCCCCGGCCGCGCCCGGCAGGGCGAAGCCCCACAGGGTGCCGCCGGCCTGGACGACCGGCCCGGCAAGGCCCGTCCCGACCGAGGCGCCCACGGTGAACGTGGTCACCAGCCAGGAGAACGCCTCGGTGACGGTGCCGGCCGGCGCGTGCCGGTCGACGATGATGAAGGCGCAGGCGATGCAGGGCGCCAGGAAGACGCCGGAGACCACGCTGAGCAGCACCATGGCGACCGTGCCGGGGGTCAGCGTCAGCGGCAGGTAGCAGACCGCCAGCAGGGCCACCAGCACCGTCAGCCGCCGTTCGGGCGCGCCGGCCCACCGGCGGGCGCCGTAGACGCTGCCCCCGGCGAGGGCGCCCAGGCCGAGCCCGGCCATCAGCCAGCCGTACACCGCGTCGCCGCCGTGCCCGTCGGCGTACGACACCGAGGCGACCGTGATGGAGCCCAGCGCGATGCCGACGAACAGGAAGGCGGCGAGCAGCGCGACCAGGCCGGGCGAGCGCAGTGCGCCCAGCCAGTGCGCCTCGCGCGGGGCGGAGCGCCAGGCACGCGAGGGCGGCGAGGCCACCACGGACAGCGCGCCCAGCACGCCGAGGAGGTTCAGCACGAGCAGCGCGGCGCGCGCGTCCCACAGGAACACGCACAGGGTCACCAGCAGCGGGCCGACGGTGAACATGATCTCTTGGGCGACCGCGTCCATGGCGTACGCGGTGTGCACCTGCTCCTCGCGGCGCAGCACGGACGGCCACAGGGCGCGCAGGCCGCCCTCCAGCGGAGGGGCGAACAGGCCGGCCGCCGCCACGCTCGCGTGGGCGAGCGCGAGCGAGCCGGTGCCCAGGAAGGCGAAGGCGCTCATCGACAGGGCCGCGAGGACCGCGGCGGGCAGCTGCACGCGCGGCTGGCCGTACAGGTCCACGAGCCGGCCGAGGACCGGCTGGCCGGCGGCGTTGGCGACCCCGTAGACCGCGGCGAGGGCGCCGGCGAGGCTGTACGAGCCGCCCTCGGCCCGGACGAAGAGCACCAGCGCGATGGCGGCGGTGGCGTTGGGCAGCCGGCCCACCAGGGTGCCGGTGAGCAGCCGGCAGGCGTGCCGCGTTCTGAGGATCTCCAGGTATCCCGTGGCCATCTCTTGCCCTTCCGTGGCTCGCGGGACGCCTCGACGGCCCGAAGTGTTACGTATAACGTCCCCGTTCATACGTACCATGAGCGCTGTTCACACGTCCAGACGGCCGACCGTGACGCGAGGGCGCGCCGAGCGCCCCGGGCGGACGGCCGGAGCAGAGGAGCAGGCCCGCGGTGGCACCCAGCAGCACCCGCCCGACCAGCCGTGACGTCGCCCGGGCGGCCGGGGTCTCCCAGGCGGCCGTCTCCCTCGTCCTCGGCGACAAGTGGCGCGGCCGGGTGTCCGAGGCCACCGCCGAACGCGTCCGGGAGGCCGCGCGCGAGCTCGACTACCGGCCCAACCTGGCCGCCCGCAACCTCCGCCTCGGCCACACCCGCACCGTCCTGCTCGTCGTGCCGGCCCTGACGACGGAGTTCTTCGCCGGGGTCTACACCGGCGCCGCGCGCGTGGCCGCCGAGCACGGCTTCGGCGTCGTCCTCTACCCCTCCCCCGAGGGCATCGGCCCGGCCCGCGACCCGTTCGCCTCCGCGCAGGCCGCCCTGGACGGCGTCATCGCCTCCTCGATGGCCGCCGACGCCCTCAGCGCGATCCGCGGCGACCGGCTGCCCCTGGTCATGCTGGACAGCGACCCCGCGGGCAGCCTGGGCGCCGCGACCGTGAACCTGGACATCACCGACGGCGTCCGCCAGGTCGCCGAGCACCTGCTGGGCCTCGGCCACCGCCGGGTGCTGCACCTGGCCGCGGACGTGCCGTCCTGGACGTTCGAGATCCGCGCCCGCGAGCTGGCGGCGCGCCTGGCCGGCGTCCCGGGCACCCACGTGCGTACGGCGCGGGCCCCGATCTCCATCGAGGGCGCGCTGGCCGCCACCGAGGCCGCGCTCACCGCCCCCGGGCCCCGGCCCACGGCCGTGGTCTGCGACGACGACAAGCTCGCCGCGGGCGCCTACAAGGCCCTGCGCCGCCTGGGCCTGCGGGTACCGGACGACGTCTCGGTCACCGGCCTGGACGACCTGGCGCTGGCCACCGCCCTCGACCCCGAGCTGACGACCGTGCGGCTGGACGCCGAGCTGTTCGGCGAGCACGGGATGCGGGCCCTGCTGGCGGTGTTGGAGGGCCGCGCGCCGCAGAGCGGGGACATCCCCGTCGACCTGGTCGTCCGGGGCTCCACGGCACCGCCCCGCCGGCCGTAGGCCGCGACGGCCCGCCGCCGGCGGGCCGTCGCTCACCGGCGCCACGGACGACAGGTGCCCCGGCCGGGGAGCGACCGGGGCACACCTGGAGCGGGGAGGATCACTCCTCGTCGGCGCTCTCCGCCTCCGTGGCCGCGCCGCCCGCCTCCAGCAGACGCCCCAGCTGACGGCCGACGATGCGCTTGAACTTGCGCTTCTGCGGACGCGTACGGTCCAGCACGGCGACCTCCAGCCGCTCGGCGGGGATCTCCCGCTCGCTGCCGTTGGTGTCCCGGGACAGGGCCTGCACAGCCAGCTTCAGGGCCTCCGCGAGGCTCATGCCGTCGCGGTGGCGCTGGTCCAGGAAGGTGCTGATCTGCTCGGCGTTGCCGCCCACCGCGACCGAGCCGTGTTCGTCCACGATGGAACCGTCGTGCGGCAGCCGGTAGATCTGGTCGCCCTCGGGGGTCTCCCCCACCTCGGCCACCACCAGCTCCACCTCGTACGGCTTCTCCGCCGCCGAGGAGAAGATCGTGCCGAGCGTCTGCGCGTAGACGTTGGCCAGGCCGCGGGCCGTGACGTCGGCCCGGTCGTAGGTGTAGCCGCGCAGGTCGGCGTAGCGCACACCGCCGATGCGCAGGTTCTCGTACTCGTTGTACTTGCCGGCCGCCGCGAAGCCGATGCGGTCGTAGATCTCGCTGAACTTGTGCAGCGCGCGGGACGGGTTCTCGCCGACGAACACGATGCCGTCGGCGTACTGGAGCACGACCAGGCTGCGGCCGCGGGCGATGCCCTTGCGGGCGTACTCGGCCCGGTCGGCCATGGCCTGCTGGGGTGAGACATAGAACGGCGTCGACACCGGTTATCCGTCCCTTTCTGTCATGGTCACTGGATCACCTCGATGAGAACGGGGCCGCGTCAGAGCAGGGCGGCCTTGGGGCCGTCGGGCTCCTCCAGGCGCTTCTGGAGCACCGCGCGGGCCAGTCCGGACGACTCCTCCTCGGTGAGCCGGCGGAAGCCGTCCTCGGTGATCACGGTGATGATCGGATAGATCCGGCGGGCGACATCGGGACCACCGGTCGCCGAGTCGTCGTCAGCCGCGTCGTAGAGGGCCTGGACCACGAGCGTGGTGGCCTGCTCCTCGGTCAGGTCGTTGCGGAACAGCTTCTTCATCGCACCGCGCGCGAAGACCGACCCCGAGCCCGTCGCCGCGAAGTTGTGCTCCTCGGAACGGCCGCCCGTGACGTCGTAGGAGAAGATCCGTCCTCGCTCGCGGTCCAGGTCGTACCCGGCGAAGAGGGGCACCACGGCCAAGCCCTGCATGGCCATGCCGAGGTTGGAACGGATCATGGTCGACAGTCGGTTGGCCTTGCCCTCCAGGGACAGCTGGGCGCCCTCGACCTTCTCGAAGTGCTCCAGCTCCAGCTGGAAGAGCTTGACCATCTCGACGGCCAGACCGGCGGTGCCGGCGATGCCGACGGCCGAGTACTCGTCGGCCGGGAACACCTTCTCGATGTCCCGCTGCGCGATGACGTTGCCCATGGTCGCCCGGCGGTCACCGGCGAGCACGACGCCCCCGGGGAAGGTGACGGCGACGATCGTCGTGCCGTGCGGCGCCTCGACCACACCCTGGACGGGCGGCAGCTGCCGGTTGCCGGGCAGCAGGGCGGGCTGGTGCTCGGAGAGGAAGTCCATGAAGGAGGAGGATCCTGGCGTCAGGAAGGCAGCTGGTAGACGCCCGGTGCTACGAGTGTTGGCTTCCACGCGATTCCTTCCACGTAAGCAGCAGCCCGCCTGATGGCCTCGGGCTGATCCTTGAACTGCCCCGGTGCGGCGTTGCAGCTGGGGCACGGTACGCCACGGACCCTACCCGTCCCATGGCAATGATCCACATGTGCCGGCGGAGCCGACGAAGACGCCTCGGCCGGAGCTCCCGGCAGGGCACGGCCCGGCACGCCCGCCGGGTGCGCCGGGAGTGCGCGGCGCCGTACTCCGCCACGCACTCCCGGCCGTGCACCTGGACGCCGTCACGCCGGTTCCCGGCTCGCCACCCGTCCCCGCGCGACCCTCACCGCGCAGGTGCGGCGACCTCCTCGGCCCTACTCTCCGCCCTTCTGCACGAAGGACCGCACGAAATCCTCGGCGTTCTCCTCGAGGACGTCGTCGATCTCGTCCAGGACGGAGTCGACGTCGTCGGAGAGCTTCTCCTGCCGTTCCTTCAGGTCGTCCTGAGCCTGCGCGTCCTGCGCCTGCTCCTCGACCTCCTCGGTGGAGCGCGTGGCCTTCTGCTGGCCGCCGCCCGTGTCCTTGGTCGCCATAACCCTCACCCCGCTCAGTTCGCCTGCCGATCGGTGATGATCAGACCCTACAAGCCGGGTCCGACATCGGCCCCGCAGTTTCACCAATGAACGGGGGGCCATCCCGATGATTCCCGGGCGGCGGGCTTTCCACCCCGTCCGCCCAGGTCGCATCGAGTACCCCCCTGACCCCGCTCACCCGCCGGACAGCACCCTGACCAGGTCTTCCGCGGTGCGGCAGCGGTCCAGCAGCTCCTTGACGTGATTTCGCGTTCCGCGTAGCGGTTCCAGGGTTGGGACGCGCTGGAGCGAGTCGCGGCCGGGGAGGTCGAAGATGACCGAGTCCCAGCTCGCCGCGGCCACGTCGTCCGCGTACTGCTCCAGGCACCGGCCCCGGAAGTAGGCTCGCGTGTCCTCCGGCGGCTTCGTACGGGCCCGCTCGACCTCGTCCTCGTCCAGCAGCCGTTTCATGCGCCCACGGGCCACGAGACGGTTGTAGATGCCCTTGTCGGCGCGGACGTCGGCGTACTGGAGGTCGACCAGGTGCAGCCGCGCGGCGTCCCAGTCCAGGTCGTCCCGACGGCGGTAGCCCTCCATGACCTCGCGCTTGGCCACCCAGTCCAGCTCGCCGGCCAGGCTCATCGGGTCGCGCTCCAGCCGGGTCAGGGTGTCCTCCCAGCGGCCGAGGACGTCCTTGGTCTGGTCGTCGGCGTCGGCGCCGAAGCGCTCCTCGACGTACTTGCGGGCCAGCTCGAAGTACTCCATCTGAAGCTGGACCGCGGTGAGGGTGCGCCCGCTGCGCAGGGTGACCAGCCGCTTGAGGGACGGGTCGTGCGAGACCTGGTGCAGGGTGCGCACGGGCTGGTCGACGGCCAGGTCCACGGCGATGAAACCGTCCTCGATCATGGACAGGACCAGGGCGGTCGTGCCCAGCTTGAGGTAGGTGGAGATCTCCGAGAGGTTGGCGTCGCCGATGATCACGTGCAGCCGGCGGTACTTCTCCGCGTCCGAGTGCGGCTCGTCGCGGGTGTTGATGATCGGGCGCTTGAGCGTGGTCTCCAGGCCGACCTCGACCTCGAAGTAGTCCGCGCGCTGGCTGAGCTGGAAGCCGTGCTCGTGCCCGTCCTGGCCGATGCCGACGCGGCCGGCGCCGGCGAAGACCTGGCGGGAGACGAAGAAGGGCGTGAGGTGGCGCACGATGTCCGAGAAGGCGGTCTCCCGCTTCATCAGGTAGTTCTCGTGCGTGCCGTAGGAGGCGCCCTTGTTGTCGGTGTTGTTCTTGTAGAGGTGGATCTGCTGGGCGCCCGGCAGCTGCGCGGCCCGCTCGGCGGCCTCGGCCATGATCCGCTCGCCCGCCTTGTCCCAGAGGACGGCGTCGCGGGGGTTGGTGACCTCGGGGGCGCTGTACTCGGGGTGGGCGTGGTCGACGTAGAGGCGCGCGCCGTTGGTGAGGATCACGTTGGCGAGGCCGATGTCCTCGTCGGTGAGCTGGCTGGAGTCGGCGGTCTCCCGGGCGAGGTCGAAGCCTCGCGCGTCCCGCAGCGGGTTCTCCTCCTCGAAGTCCCAGCGGGCCCGGCGGGCCCGGTGCATCGCGGCCGCGTAGGCGTTGACGATCTGGGACGAGGTGAGCATGGCATTGGCGTTCGGGTGGCCGGGGACGGAGATCCCGTACTCCGTCTCGATTCCCATTACTCGCCGTACGGTCATGCGGCCCTCCTTGCCCGGCGGCGCCCTCGGTCGTGGGCGCCGCTCATGTACCGCTGGCGCTCCGGTGCGTGTGCGGTGCCCGTTCCCGCACGGCGCGACTCGGCGGCAGGAACGAGCCTAGAACGCCTTTGCGCTGGTGGGGAGATCATTCGCGTCATTGACTGCTCCGGTCGTGGCCCTGGAAACGCAGTCGGCTGCGGGTACCCGTCCTGGGCACCCGCAGCCGCCCCGCCGTTACAGGTACTGACCGGTGTTCGCCACCGTGTCGATCGAGCGTCCGGTGTCCGCGCCCTGTTTGCCGGTGATGAGCGTACGGATGTAGACGATCCGTTCGCCCTTCTTTCCGGAGATGCGGGCCCAGTCGTCCGGGTTGGTGGTGTTGGGCAGGTCCTCGTTCTCCTTGAACTCGTCCACGCAGGCCTGGAGCAGGTGGGAGACGCGGAGGCCCTTCTGGGTCTTCTCCAGGAAGTCCTTGATCGCCATCTTCTTGGCCCGGCCCACGATGTTCTCGATCATGGCGCCGGAGTTGAAGTCCTTGAAGTAGAGGACCTCCTTGTCACCGTTGGCGTAGGTGACCTCCAGGAAGCGGTTCTCCTCGGACTCGGCGTACATGTGCTCGACGGCCGTCTGGATCATGCTCTGGACGGTGACGGTCCGGTCGCCGCCGTGCTCGTCGAGGTCGTCCGCGTGGAGCGGCAGACGCTCGGTGAGGTACTTGCCGAAGATGTCCTTCGCCGCCTCGGCGTCCGGACGCTCGATCTTGATCTTCACGTCGAGCCGGCCGGGGCGCAGGATGGCGGGGTCGATCATGTCCTCGCGGTTCGAGGCGCCGATCACGACCACGTTCTGGAGGCCTTCCACGCCGTCGATCTCGGCGAGCAGCTGCGGGACGATGGTGTTCTCCACGTCCGAGCTGACACCGGAGCCGCGAGTGCGGAAGAGGGACTCCATCTCGTCGAAGAAGACGATGACGGGGGTGCCCTCGCTGGCCTTCTCACGCGCACGCTGGAAGACGAGGCGGATCTGCCGCTCGGTCTCGCCGACGTACTTGTTGAGCAGCTCGGGACCCTTGATGTTCAGGAAGAAGCTCTTGCCCGCCGCCTGGCCGGTGACCTCGGCGACCTTCTTGGCCAGCGAGTTCGCGACGGCCTTGGCGATGAGCGTCTTGCCGCAGCCGGGCGGCCCGTAGAGCAGGACGCCCTTGGGCGGCCGCAGCTCGTGCTCCTTGAACAGGTCCGGGTAGAGGTAGGGCAGCTCGACCGCGTCGCGGATGGCCTCGATCTGGTTGCCGAGGCCGCCGATCTGCTCGTAGCCGATGTCGGGGACCTCTTCGAGGACCAGTTCCTCGACCTCGCTCTTGGGCACGACCTCGTAGACGTAGCCGGAGCGGGGTTCGAGGAGGAGGGCGTCGCCGGGGCGGATGGTGACGTCCAGCAGCGGCTCGGCGAGCCGTACCACCCGCTCCTCGTCGGTGTGCCCGAGGACGAGGGCGCGTTCGCCGTCCTCCAGGATCTCCTTGAGGGTGACGATGTCGCCGACGCGCTCGTACTCCATGGCGTCGACCACGTTGAGGGCCTCGTTGAGCATGACCTCCTGGCCGCGCCGCAGGTCGTCGAGCTCGACACCGGGGCTGACGTTCACCCGCAGCTTGCGGCCGCCGGTGAAGATGTCCGCGGTGCCGTCCTCGTTCGCCTGGAGGAAGACACCGAAGCCGGCCGGCGGCTGGGCGAGCCGGTCGACCTCCTCCTTGAGGGCCACGATCTGGTCGCGGGCCTCGCGGAGGGTGTTGGCCAGTCGTTCGTTCTGGGCGGACACGCCGGCCAGGTTCGTCTGAAGCTCGACGATCCGCTCTTCGAGAATCCTCGTGTGCCGCGGAGAGTCGGCGAGCTTGCGTCGCAGGACGGCGATCTCCTGCTCAAGGTAGGCGATCTGCCCGGCCGGGTCGTCGGACCCGCGTCCCGGGCGGATGCCGCGGTTCATGTCGTCGTCGTGGGCTGCCACGGTCCTCACCTCCTCCAAGGGGAGCTGGACGCTTCCAGACCCTACCTGGGTGGGTGTCGATTGAAACCCCTAGATCACAAAGACTGTCAAGGTGTGTCGTCGGTCACCCGGCGCGCACTGCCTCGCACGGAGTGGATACCCACTCGACGTGAGGGGAAAGCAGCCGGTTCCGCGCATGGCGTGGTCGAAACCCTCCGTGACGGGCCGGAGTTGCCCGTTCCGGGCCGCTCGGCCGGTACGCGGGCAGCCCGGGGGCCGCTCCCGCGATCATCACGCAGAGCGACGGAACCCGCGGGGGACGTCACCGCCGGGACGGCTGGAAGTGATCGGTCCGGCCGCAGGGGCACCCTGTCCCGGTCCGGCGCTGGTACCCGAGCGGGCCGCCCCGGAAACCCCGGAGCGGTCCGGTCCGGCCGGGCCGGGGTGCCGGCGCGGGCGGAGGTAGGGTCGGGGGTGTCCCACAGCCGCTGGAGCGGACCCGGCCGGCCCCCGCGGCGCCCGGACCGCCCGGCGAACCGACGGCAGGAGAGATGACCGTGCAGCAGGAGGCCCCGGGCGGCAAGGCGCTGGAGGTCTGGATCGACCAGGACCTGTGTACCGGCGACGGCATCTGCGCCCAGTACGCCCCGGAGGTGTTCGAGCTGGACATCGACGGACTGGCCTACGTGAAGGGCGCGGACGAGGAACTGCTCCAGGCGCCGGGCGCCACCGTGCCGGTGCCGCTGCCGCTGCTCGCGGACGTCGTGGACTCGGCCAAGGAGTGTCCCGGCGAGTGCATCCACGTGCGGCGCGTCCAGGACAGGGTCGAGGTGTACGGGCCGGAGGCGGACTGAGCCCGGTTCAGACGCTGTGGGCCGAGGCGCCCGTGGAGCGGATGAAGGCACTGCCGTCCCACCGCCAGCCGGCGGGGGTCCGCAGGTCGGGGCAGCAACTGGGCACGGAGTCCGAGGAGTAGCCGAGCAGCGTGGCGGAGACGGTGCGCGCGCGTACGGCGAAGTCGGTGACGGTGAGCCGGTCCTCGGGGCGGACCAGGGTGGCCACCACGCGGGGCTTCCCGCCGTCCGCGGCGCGGGTGAGGACGTAGACGCCGTCCGGCGGGGTGCCCATGGGGGCGTCGCAGTGGACCACCGCGACGGTCTCCGGCCTGCCGTCGCCGTCCAGGTCGGTGTCGGCCTCCTTGACGACCAGGGCCTTCACCGGTCCGCAGTCCAGCGGGAACGTCACACCGGTCGTGCCCGGCGCGGCGGCGGGCGCGGTCGTCGTCCGGGGAGCGGCGGCGGGCTGGGCGGCCGTGGCCGAACCGGGCTGCGCGACGGTGGAGAGGGCCACCACGCCGGCGACCGCGGTGGCGGTCAGGACCCAGTGGATCGGCCGGGTCCGGGTGTGGGCGAGCTCCGGTACGGCGGATTGCTGCACGAGGAGTGTCTCCTGTGAGGGCTGTGCTGGTGGGATGGCCTGCATGCTGCCACACGGCACGGCGCGGGGGAACGGCGGGGCCGGTGATTCCCCCTGGGCGGCAGCCCGTGCTCGCGGGAGCCGCCGTGTCAACGCGATGGCGCCGTGCCCCACTTCCCGGAGTCGACCGGGAAGTGGGGCACGGCGCCCTGGTGTTGCGGGTGTGCGGGGCCGGTCAGCGGCCGCCACCGTCGGCGTTGGGGCCGGCGTAGTCCTCGCCGTACGCGCCCTTGGCGGGGCGGCGGCGGCGCATGGGCGGCTCGACGCCGTCCGCGAGGCGGCGGGCGGTGAGCAGGAAGCCGGTGTGGCCGATCATCCGGTGGTCGGGGCGGACGGCCAGGCCTTCGATGTGCCAGTTGCGGATCATCGTCTCCCAGGCGGTCGGCTCGTTGAAGCAGCCGATCTCCCGGATGGACTCCACCGTGCGGGCGAGCTGGGTGGTGGTGGCCACGTAGCAGCACAGGATGCCGCCCGGGACGAGCGCCTTGGAGACGGCCTCCAGGCACTCCCAGGGGGCGAGCATGTCCAGGATGACGCGGTCGACGTCGGTGTCGGACAGGTTGTCCTGGAGGTCGCCGACGGTGAGCTGCCAGGCGGGGTGCGGGCCGCCGAAGTAGCGCTCCACGTTCTGCTTCGCGATCTCGGCGAAGTCCTCGCGGCGCTCGTAGGAGTGCAGCATGCCCTGGTCGCCGATGGCCCGCAGCAGGAAGCTGCTGAGCGAGCCGGAGCCGACGCCCGCCTCCACGACGCGCGCGCCCGGGAAGATGTCGGCGAAGGAGAGGATCTGCCCCGCGTCCTTGGGGTAGACCACGGCTGCCCCGCGGGGCATGGACAGGACGTAGTCGGGGAGCAGGGGGCGCAGCGCGAGGTAGGCCACGTTGCCGGTGGTCCGGACAACGCTGCCCTCGGGAGCGCCGATCAGTTCGTCGTGCGGGAAGGAGCCCTTGTGGGTGTGGAAGTTCTTCCCGGCTTCGAGCGTGAACGTGTAGTGGCGGCCCTTGGGGTCGGTCAGCTGTACCTGGTCCCCGACCTTGAAGGGCCCGCGCCTGCGGGCGGCACCGGTCGGTTCGGACATGTGACCAGCCTACCGGCGTTTCGGGGGGTCGCCGACCACGGTCACGGGGTGGGCCGGGCCATCGCCTTCACGAAGGCGCGTTCGACGTCGGCGGCGGACAGGACGCCGTAGATCTCGCCGGTCCGCTCGACCACGAGGTACTCGGTGGCCGGGGCGGCGCGGAGGGTGTCCAGCAGTTCCTCCCCGGCCAGCTCCGCGGAGACCCGCATGCCGTCGGTGAGCTCCTGGGCCAGGCCGCTCACGGCCACCCAGGGGCGGCGGTGCTCGGGTACGCCGACGATGGCGGCCTCGCGGACCAGCGCGAGGGGGGTGCCGTCGGCGTCGACGACGACCAGGGCGCGGGCGCCGGCGGCGTTGGCCCGGCGCAGCGCCTCGGAGAGCGGGGTGTCGGTCTCGACCGGTACGGCCCGCCGGGTGAGGGTGCGGGCGCGCAGCTCGGGGAGGTGCTCCCGGAGCCGGGCCATGCGCAGGCTGTTGCCGGCGCCGGTCCAGATGATCGCGGCGAGGATCGCGGCGAGCAGGGCGTCGGTGACCGTGTCCATGCCGCTGGTCTGCGTGTCGTTCCCGCCGAAGGTGCCGGAGTGGTTGACCAGCGGCAGGCCGATCAGGACGGAGACGGCGAGGGCGCGGCCGACCCAGGCCGCGGCGACGGTGCCGCTCATCGGCCTGCCGGTGAGCTTCCAGACGACGGCGCGGAGCATGCGGCCGCCGTCGAGGGGCAGGCCGGGCAGGAGGTTGAAGATCGCGACGATGAGGTTGGAGACCATGAGCCCGGCCAGCAGCACGCCGGGGACGGTGCCGGGTTGGACGGGCTGCATGGCGAGATAGAACAGGCCGGCCAGGACGAGGGAGAGCAGCGGGCCGACGAAGGCCAGGACGAATTCCCGGCCGGGGGTCTCGGCCTCCTTCTCGATCTCCGAGACGCCGCCGAAGAACTGGAGCTGGATGCGGCGGACCGGCAGCCGGAAGCGGATCGCGGCGACCGTGTGGGCCAGTTCGTGGACGAGGACGGAGGCGTAGAAGGCGACCGCGAAGAAGAGGGAGACCAGGTAGCGGGCGGCGCCCAGCTCGGGCAGCACCCGGTCGAGCTGGCCGCCGAAGACCCAGGTGATCAGCGCGGCGACGAGGAACCAGCTCGGTGCGACGTACACGGGGACGCCGAAGGGCCGTCCCATGAGGATGCCGCCGCCGGGCTCCTTGGGCCGCTGCCGCGGCGGCTCCCCCTTGGCGATGCCGGAGTGCGCGAGGGAGCGGTGCTCGGCGGAGTGATCGGCGTGCGGGTCGGGCCCGTGCGGGCCCTCCTGCCCGGCCGGGCGGGCGCCATCGTCGGGTGCCGGGCGCGGTGGGCCGTCCGGGTCCTCGGGGCGGGGGGCGCCGGTCGTGCCGTCCGCGGTGGAGGCGCCGTCGCGTCCGGCGGCCGTGTCGTCCTCGTCGGCCGGGCGGGGTCCGGCGGGGTCGCCGGACGGGGTCCGGCGCGGGGTGTCCGGTCGCGGTGGCGTGGGCCCGGGGGCGCCGTGGTCCTGGTCCGCGGGGCGGTCGCCGGGTCCGGCCGTGGGGTCGGCGGAGTTGTCGGCCGGCCCGTCGTTGCCGGACCGCGGCTGCCCGCTCCCGCCGCTCACGTCCACGGTGTCCCCTCGTTCGAAGCGTCTCCCGCCTGCCGGCGGAAGGGTCTCAGCTCGATGGTATGCGGCTGTGGCGGTGCCTTCCGCTCCGGCACCCCTTGTGTCCGCTCGTGCCCGCGCGTCCGGCCGGGCCGGCGACGGGGTCGCTGTCGGTGCCGGGCCGTAAGGTCTGTGGACATGGACAGCAGCATCGAGGAGGCGGCGGCTCCACCCGCCGGCGCCGGGCACACGCCACCGGACGCCCCACCGCAGGAGCAGCCGGCGGCCCCGGCCGGGACCCCGTCGGCGGTGCCGGTGGAGGGTTCCCGGGCGCCGGCGGAGGGTTCCCCGGTGCCGGAGGCTTCCCCGGTGCAGGCGGAGGGTTCCCCGGTGCCGGAGGCTTCCCCGGTGCCGGCTGACGGTTCACCCGTGCCGGCGGAGGGTTCCCCGGTGCAGGCGGAAGGTTCCCCGGTGCCGGAGGCTTCCCCGGTGCCGGCTGACGGTTCACCCGTGCCGGCGGAGGGTTCCCCGGTGCCGGCGTCCCCGGGGGACGGTGGGGAGCGGCCGGCCGTGGCGCCGGCCTCGCTGTCGCCGTCCCGGGCGAGCGACTTCATGCAGTGCCCGCTGCTGTACCGGTTCCGGGTGATCGACCGGCTGCCGGAGAAGCCGAGCGAGGCGGCGACCCGGGGCACGCTGGTCCACGCCGTGCTGGAGCGCCTGTTCGACGCGCCCGCCGGTGAGCGGACCGCGCCGCGGGCCAAGGCGCTGATCCCCGGGCAGTGGGACCGGCTGCGGGAGAGCCGACCGGAGGTGACCGAGCTGTTCGCCGACGATCCGGAGGGCGAGCGGCTGGCCCGGTGGCTCGCCGAGGCGGAGCGGCTGGTGGAGCGCTGGTTCACGCTGGAGGACCCGACGCGGCTGGAGCCGGCCGAGCGGGAGCTGTTCGTGGAGACCGAGCTGGACTCGGGGCTGCGGCTGCGCGGGATCATCGACCGGGTGGACGTGGCGCCGACCGGTGAGGTGCGGATCGTCGACTACAAGACGGGCAAGGCGCCCCGCCCCGAGTACGCGGAGGGCGCCCTGTTCCAGATGAAGTTCTACGCCCTGGTGGTGTGGCGGCTGAAGCGGGTGGTCCCGCGCCGGCTCCAGCTGGTCTACCTCGGCAGCGGTGACGTGCTGACGTACGACCCCGTCCTCGCCGACCTGGAGCGGGTCGAGCGCAAGCTGCACGCGCTGTGGGAGGCCATCAGCCTGGCCACCGAGACGGGGAACTGGCGGCCCCGGCCGACCCGGTTGTGCGGCTGGTGCGACCACCAGGCGCACTGCCCGGAGTTCGGCGGCACTCCCCCGCCCTACCCGCTGCCGGTGAGGGCGGTCGGGGCGGGGGCGGTGGCGCAGGGCAGAATGGGCGCGGACTAGCGAAGGAGTGTCACGTGGCCATCCGCGTCCTACTCGTCGACGACCAGCCGCTGTTGCGGACCGGCTTCCGGATGATCCTGGAGGCCGAGCAGGATCTCGCCGTCGTCGGCGAGGCCGGTGACGGTCTCCAGGCCCTCGACCAGGTGCGAGCGCTCCAGCCGGATGTCGTGCTCATGGACATCCGGATGCCGCGGATGGACGGTGTGGAGGCCACCCGGCAGATCACCGGCCCGGGGCGGGACGGTCCGGCGAAGGTGCTGGTGCTGACCACGTTCGACCTCGACGAGTACGTGGTGGAGGCGCTGCGCGCCGGGGCGAGCGGCTTCCTGCTCAAGGACGCGCCCGCCAACGAACTGGTGCAGGCCATCCGGGTCGTGGCGGCCGGCGAGGCCATGCTCGCGCCGAGCATCACCCGGCGGCTGCTGGACAAGTACGCCACGCACCTGCCCTCCGGCGAGGAACCGGTGCCGGACGTCCTGCACACCCTGACCGACCGTGAGCGGGAAGTGCTGAAGCTGGTGGCGCGCGGGCTGTCCAACGCGGAGATCGCGGCCGACCTGTTCGTCAGCGAGACGACGGTGAAGACCCATGTCGGACACGTGCTGACCAAGCTGGGCCTGCGTGACCGGGTGCAGGCGGCGGTGTACGCGTACGAGAGCGGACTGGTGCGCCCCGGCGCGCAGTAGCCGCCGGTGGCGTGGTGCGGGGGCGCCCCTCGCGGTGGTGCGGGGCGCCCCTGCCACGGCGGTCGTCAGCTCTTGCTGAGTTCCCAGAACCGGAACACCGTCGAGGCGTCCAGGCAGTACTCCAGGCCGTAGACGCCGTCGCGGACGACCGCGTACTGCTTGGCCTGCCAGACCGGCAGGACGGGCAGTTCGTCGGCGACGATGTCCTGGAGCCGGCCGAACTCCTTGTCGGTCGCCGCCCGGTCGCTCTGCGCGGCGGTGGCGGGGAGGAGCGAACCGGTGATGGTGCGGTTGCCGTAGTGGTTCTCCAGCACGTTGCCCTTGCCGAAGAAGGGCGCGGTGAAGTTGTCGGCGTCCGGGTAGTCCGGCACCCAGCCCTTCACGTACACGCCGTACCTGCCGCGGGCGATCTCCTTCTCGTACCGGCCGAAGGGGGCGGACCGCACGTCGGCGTCGAACAGGCCACTGGCGTTCAGCTGGCCGGCGACGGCCTTGAGTTCCTCGTCGGTGGCGGGGCCGTAACGGGACGGCGTGGACCACAGGGTCAGCTTCACCTTGCCGGTGATGCCGTCGGCGCGCAGGGCGGCGGCGGCCCTGGCGCGGGAGGGGCGGGCACCGTACGTGTCGAAGAAGGCGGTGTTGTGGCCCGCGATGCCCGCCGGGATGATCGAGTACAGCGGGGTGGCGGTGCCCTGGTAGACGTTCTCGATGAGGGCGTCGCGGTCGATGAGGTAGGCCATGGCCCTGCGCACGCCGAGCTTGCCGGCCACCGGGTCCTTCATGTCGAAGACGAGGTGCTGCACCTCGGCGCTGGTGCCCTCGATGACCTCGACGCCCTTGTCGTCCTTCTGCCGGTCGAGGCCGGCGATGTCGGAGGCGGCCAGACCGCGGTAGGCGATGTCGACGGCGCCGTCGAGGAGGGCCCGCTTCAGAGCGGTGCGGTCCCCGTGGAAGAACTTCAGGGTGACGCCGGAGTTCTTGACCTCGGCGGTGCCCTTGTAGTGGGTGTTGACCGAGAAGACCGCCTGCTCCTTGTCGAAGGAGTCCAGCTGGTAGGGGCCGGAGCCGACGGCCTTGTGGTCGGTGCGCAGGCCGTTCGCGTCGTACTGGCGGTGGTCCACGACGGAACCGGCGCCGGAGGCGATCTTGCTGGGGAAGGTGGCGTCGGGCACCTTCAGATGGAAGACGACGGTCCTGGCGTCCGGTGTCGCGATGGTGCCGAGCATCGGGAACATGATGGCGGGACCGGCGGGGTCGTCGATCCTCAGCATCCGCTCGAAGGAGAACTTCACATCGGCGGAGGTGAGGGGGTCGCCGTTGCTGAACCTCAGACCGTCCTTCAGTTCGCACCGGTAGACCGTGGCCCGGGTGTCGGTGAAGCCGCACGACTTCGCCAGTTCGGGTTCGGGTTCGGTCGCGCCCTTGGGGAAACTGAGCAGCGACTGGAAGACGTTGTCGAACAACAGCCAGGAGCCGGGGTCGTAGCCGGACGCCGGGTCCGTGGCGAGGACGTCGTCGGACATCCCCATCACCACGGCCGGACCGGTTCCCCCCGAATCGCCGGTTCCCGAGCCGCAGCCGGTCAACAGGCCGGAGGCCAGCCCCGCCACGAGGGGCAGGACTGGCCACGGGTTGCGCTTGTTCACTTTTACTGTGCCTTGTCGTCGGTTCGTCACCCCGGGGCCACCGTCCTGGCCCCGGGTCCCGGGGCAGCCGTCCCTGGCCCCCGGGTGAGGAGAGCCGTCAGCCGCTCACACCACGGCCGAGCTCCCACAGCTGGAGCGTCGAGGACGAGTTGAGGGCGTAGGAGACGCCCGTGATGTTGTCCCGCGCGGCGACGTACTGCTTGCCCTGCCACAGCGGCAGCACCGGCACGTCGTCGGCGACCATGTCCTGGATCTCGGTCAGGCTCTTGGCGGCGCCGAGCCGGTCGGCCTCACGGCGCGACTGCGGGATCAGCGAGCGCTGGATGGTGCTGTTGGCGTACGGCGAGCCGAGGAAGTTGTCCTTGTCGAGGAAGGGCGCGAGGAAGTTGTCGGCGTCGGGGAAGTCGGGGAACCAGCCCATGCCGTAGACGTCGTACGCGCCCTTCTGCTCGGCGGGCCGGAACTTCGTCCAGGGGTGGCCCTGGATGGAGACGTCGAACAGGCCGCTGTCGTTCAGCTGCTGCTGGAGGATCTCGAACTCCTGCTTGGTGGCCGAGCCGTAGTGGTCGGTCGTGTAGTGCAGGGTGAGCTTCACCGGCGTGGTGATCCCGGCCTTGGCGAGCGAGTTCTTGGCCTTGTCGACGCTGGGGTTGCCGTACTTGTTGAAGAACGAGTTGGAGTGGCCGGTGACGGTGGCGGGGACCAGCGAGTACAGCGGCTCGGCCTGGGTACCGTAGACCTTGGAGACCAGTTCGCCGCGGTTGATGATCTGGGCCATCGCCTGGCGTACGGCCTTGGACTTCACGCTGGGCGCGTCGGTGTTGAAGGCCAGGTAGCGGATCTCCAGGCCGGGCATGTCGACGAGGTCGGCGTTGTCGTCGCTGCCGGCGTCCAGCTTCTGGATCTGCGCGGGCGACATGGTGCGCGTCATGACGTCGATGTCGCCCTTGTTCAGCGCGGTGCCCATCGCGTCGGCGTCCTTGAAGGAGCGCAGCTCGACGGCGTCGTTCTTCACCGTCACGTTGCCCTTGTAGGACGGGTTCTTCGTGAAGGTGATGCTGGTGATCGCGTTGTTCTTGACGTCGGCCTGGAGGGTGTACGGGCCGGAGCCGTCGACGTCGAAGCCGTCGCGCAGCTTGTCCTTGTCGTAGTCCTTCGGGTTGACGATGCCCGCGACGGGGGTGGACAGCTTGTACGGGAAGGTGGCGTCGGCCGTCTTGAGGTGGAAGACGACCTCGCGGTCGCCCTGCGTCTCGATGGTGTCGATGGTGTTCAGCAGGGCGGAGACACCACTGTCGGCCTTGATGCGCAGCGCGCGCTCGATGGAGAACTTGACGTCGGCGGCGGTCACCGGGTCGCCGTTGGCGAACGTGAGGTTCTTGCGCAGCTTGCAGACGTAGCGCTCGCTGCCGCTGTCGGTGAAGGAGCAGCTCTCGGCGGCCTCGGGCGCGGGGTCGCCCTCGCCCTTGGGCTGGGCCATCAGGGTCTGCACGGTCTGGCGCAGGATGTTCCAGGTGCCCACGTCGTAGGCGTAGGCGGGGTCGAGCGGCGCCGGAGCGGCCTTGGTGGCCGTGAACTGGTCCGTGGTACCGACGACGATGGCGTCACCGCTCTTGCTCCCGCTGTCGGTTCCGCCGCACGCGGCGAGAACCGGGGTGAGCAGGCCGGCCACCGCCGGCAGCACCAAAGTCTTGCGGTTCATGCGGGAGTTTCTCCAGAGCTGTTCGGGTCCGTGTATCCGGCATGCATGGGTGGTGCGACGGATCACGGGGGTTCGCGGTGATGTTCTCGCGACGAGATTAGTCCGCGCCCGCAGGGCGCCTCACGGCCGCGTGAGTTGATCCCCCATCACGCAGTGGAACCGGTCGCGGACGCACCGAAAACCCGACAGCGGCAGGATTAGTGCAGCTTCCCACCAATCGGGACACAAAGACCCGCCCGGACCGGCCGATCCGGGACACTCAGCACAACCGCACGGGGCTGTCGAGTCCGGTCGGCGTGGGAAACGTCACACCTACAACTGTGTGACGGGTCAGCACAATTCGGCCGGTCGGCCCACCGCCAATTCCGTCGCGGCGCGCTTGTCGCGGAATAGGTCCGGCGCGGCGTCAAAGGGCGTCGCACGCTGGGTGAACGCCTAGCGCATTTCCGTCATCAGGCCCCGGAGAAATGCCAGGTCGACCTCTTCCAGGGAGGAGACGACGGTCCGTCCGGCGGCCTGGCCGATGGGCGCCACGGAGGGTACGGCGATGACCCGGCAGCCCGCGGCCTCCGCGGCGGCGACCCCGGTGGCGGTGTCCTCCACCACGGCGCAGCCGGCCGGGTGCGCGCCGAGTCCCGCGGCGGCGAGCAGGTAGGGGTCCGGGAAGGGCTTGGTGCGGGAGACCTCGTCACCCGCGACGGAGAGGGCGAAGTGGTGCGCGCCCAGCACGGACAGCACCCGGTCGATGATGCGCCGGTGGGAGGCGGAGACCAGGGCCGTGGGCACGCCGTGCCGGTGCAGTTCGCCGAGCAGCCGGGCGGCGCCGGGCATCAGCGGCAGGGCGCGGTCGATGCGGTCCTCGAACCCGTCGTTGAGCAGCACGGAGAGTTCGGCGAGGGTGATGTCGGCGCCGGTGGCCTCGATGAGGAAGCCGGCGCTGCGGGTCATGGGGCCGCCGACGACGACGTGCCGCCAGGAGTCGTCCAGGGTGTGGCCGAGGCGGGCGAAGACCTCCACCTCGACGTCCCACCAGAAGCCCTCGGTGTCCACCAGGGTGCCGTCCATGTCGAGCAGCACCGCCTGGAGGCCGGAGCCACCGGACGGTGCGGTCCCGTCCGCTCCGGTGCCGGCGGGAGCGGGGGGAAAGGTTCCGGGCGCGGGGACCGTGCTGGTCAAGGGCGCACCTCCTGGAGGGACGGTCAGGCCGGCTCCCGTACGGGAACCGGCCTGCGGTGGACCGACCAGTGTACGACGCCGCGGCGCGGAACGCCTCGTCCGTCGCTCGCGGCGCGTGGGCCGTCCGGGGGGACCCTCCGCGCGGCGGGGGTCACCTGGCGTTGAAGTACTTCGCCTCCGGGTGGTGGATCACGATGGCGTCGGTGGACTGCTCGGGGTGGAGCTGGAACTCCTCCGAGAGGTGCACACCGATCCGCTCCGGCTGGAGGAGGGTGGCGATCTTGGCGCGGTCCTCCAGGTCGGGGCAGGCGCCGTAGCCGAGGGAGAAGCGCGCGCCGCGGTAGCGCAGGGCGAACATGTCCTCGACGGCGGCGGGGTCCTCGCCGGCGAAGCCGAGTTCGGAGCGGACCCGGGCGTGCCAGTACTCGGCGAGGGCCTCGGCGAGCTGCACGGACAGGCCGTGCAGTTCGAGGTAGTCGCGGTAGGCGTTGGCGGCGAAGAGCTTGGCGGTCTCCTCACCGATGCGCGAGCCGACGGTGACGACCTGGAGGCCGACCACGTCCGTCTCCCCCGACTCCTCCGGGCGGAAGAAGTCGGCGAGGCACAGGCGCCGGCCGCGGCGCTGGCGGGGGAAGGTGAACCGGGTACGTTCGTTGCCCTGCTCGTCCAGGATGATCAGGTCGTCGTCCTTGGAGACGCACGGGAAGTAGCCGTAGACCACGGCGGCCTCCAGCAGGTTCTCCGTCTGGAGCCGGTCGAGCAGGCCGCGCAGGCGCGGGCGGCCCTCGGTCTCCACCAGCTCCTCGTACGACGGCCCCTCGCCGGTGCGGGCCTGCTTCAGCCCCCACTGCCCCTTGAACAGGGCGCCCTCGTCGAGCCAGCTCGCGTACTCCTTGAGCTGGATGCCCTTGACGACCCGGCTGTCCCAGAACGGCGGGACCGGCACGGGGTTGTCGGTGGCGACGTCGGAGCGGACGTGCCCCTCCTCCGGGCGCTCGTCGGCCTCCTCCACGACGGCCGCGGCCCGCACTCGGCGCTGCTTCAACTCGGGCAGCTTCGCGCCGGGCACGCCGCGCTTGACGCCGATCAGGGCGTCCATCAGGCGCAGGCCCTCGAAGGCGTCCCGGGCGTAGCGGACCTCGCCCTCGTAGATCTCGTGCAGGTCCTGTTCGACGTAGGCGCGGGTCAGGGCGGCGCCGCCGAGGATGACCGGGAAGTTGGCGGCGAGACCGCGCTGGTTCAGCTCCTCCAGGTTCTCCTTCATGATCACCGTGGACTTGACCAGCAGGCCGGACATGCCGATGACGTCCGCGCGGTGCTCCTCGGCCGCCTCCAGGATCGCGGAGACGGGCTGCTTGATGCCCAGGTTGACGACGTTGTAGCCGTTGTTGGAGAGGATGATGTCGACGAGGTTCTTGCCGATGTCGTGCACGTCGCCGCGCACGGTCGCGAGGACGATGGTCCCCTTGCCCTCCGCGTCCGACTTCTCCATGTGCGGCTCGAGGTGGGCGACCGCGGCCTTCATGACCTCGGCGGACTGGAGGACGAACGGCAGCTGCATCTGGCCGGAACCGAACAGCTCGCCGACGACCTTCATGCCCTCCAGCAGGGTGTCGTTGACGATGTCGAGCGCGGGCCGGTCCCGCAGGGCCTCGTCGAGGTCCGCCTCCAGCCCGTTGCGCTCGCCGTCGATGATGCGGCGCTGGAGACGCTCCTCCAGCGGCAGCGCGGCCAGCTCCTCGGCCCGGCCGGCCTTCAGGGACTTCGCGGTGGCGCCCTCGAAGAGCTGCATGAGCTTCTGGAGGGGGTCGTAGCCCTCGGAGCGGCGGTCGTGGATGAGGTCGAGGGCCGTGCGGACCTCCTCCTCGGTGAAGCGGGCGATCGGCAGGATCTTGCTCGCGTGCACGATCGCCGAGTCCAGGCCGGCCTTGACGCACTCGTCCAGGAAGACGGAGTTCAGCAGGATGCGGGCGGCCGGGTTGAGACCGAAGGAGATGTTCGACAGGCCCAGCGTGGTCTGCACGGCCGGGTGGCGCCGCTTCAGCTCGCGGATCGCCTCGATGGTGGCGACGCCGTCCTTGCGGGACTCCTCCTGACCGGTGCAGATGGTGAAGGTCAGGGTGTCGATGAGGATGTCCTCCTCGTGGACGCCCCAGTTCCCGGTGAGGTCCGCGATCAGCCGTTCGGCGATCTCGACCTTCTTCTCGGGGGTGCGGGCCTGCCCCTCCTCGTCGATCGTGAGCGCGATCAGGGCGGCGCCGTGCTCCCGCGCGAGCCGCGTGACCTTCGCGAACCGGGAGTCGGGGCCGTCGCCGTCCTCGTAGTTCACGGAGTTGATCACCGCGCGCCCGCCGAGCTTCTCCAGGCCCGCCCTGATGACCTCCACCTCGGTGGAGTCCAGGACGATCGGCAGGGTGGAGGCGGTGGCGAAGCGGCCGGCCAGTTCCGCCATGTCGGCGACGCCGTCACGGCCGACGTAGTCGACGCAGAGGTCGAGCATGTGCGCGCCCTCGCGGATCTGCTCGCGGGCGATCTCCACGCAGTCGTCCCAGCGGGCCTCCAGCATGGCCTCGCGGAACTTCTTGGAGCCGTTGGCGTTGGTGCGCTCGCCGATGGCCAGGTAGGCGGTGTCCTGGCGGAAGGGCACCGTCTGGTAGAGGGAGGCGGCGCCGGGCTCGGGGCGCGGGTCGCGCTCGGCCGGGGCGAGGCCGCGGACGCGCTCCACGACCTGGCGCAGGTGCTCGGGGGTGGTGCCGCAGCAGCCGCCGATCAGGGACAGGCCGTAGTCCTGTACGAAGTTCTCCTGGGCGTCCGCCAGTCCCTCGGGGTCGAGCGGGAAGTGGGCGCCGTCCTTGGTCAGGATGGGCAGTCCGGCGTTGGGCATGCACAGCAGCGGGATGCGCGAGTGCCGGGTGAGGTAGCGCAGGTGCTCGCTCATCTCGGCGGGGCCGGTGGAGCAGTTCAGGCCGATCATGTCGATGCCGAGCGGCTCCAGCGCGGTGAGCGCGGCGCCGATCTCGGAGCCCAGCAGCATGGTGCCGGTGGTCTCGAAGGCCATCGAGACGAGCAGCGGGACCTCGACGCCGAGCCGCTCCATGGCGTTGCGGGCGCCGAGGACGGACGCCTTGGTCTGGAGCAGGTCCTGGGTGGTCTCGACGATCAGGGCGTCGGCGCCGCCGGCGAGCAGGCCCTCGGCGTTGGCCTGGAAGCCGTCCCGGATGGTGGTGAAGGCGACGTGGCCGAGGGTGGGCAGCTTGGTGCCGGGGCCGATGGAGCCGAGGACCCAGCGCGGGCGGCCGTCGTCCGCGGCGTGGGCGTCCGCGACCTCGCGGGCGATGCGGGCGCCGGCCTCCGACAGCTCGTACACCCGGTCGGGGATGTCGTACTCGGCCATGGCCGCGTGGTTGGCGCCGAAGGTGTTGGTCTCGACGCAGTCGACGCCCACGGAGAAGTACGCCTCGTGGACGGAGCGCACGATGTCGGGGCGGGTGAGGTTGAGGATCTCGTTGCAGCCCTCGAGGTTCTCGAAGTCCTCGAGGGTGGGGTCCTGGGCCTGGAGCATCGTGCCCATCGCTCCGTCGGCGACCACCACACGGGTGGCGAGTGCCTCGCGGAGCGCGGACACCCGGGTCCGGCTGTCGGCGGAAGGGGACGTGGGCAACGAGGCCATGAAGGGGCTCCCTGGGCTGCGACGGCTGTCGGCTATGCGGTTTCCCCGGCAGGCAGGGTTGCCGCACGGCGTCAGAGTAGCCGGGAGTGGGCTCGGATGGGCACCCGCGTCCACGGGGCGGACGTGTCGGGGCGGCCGCGGGTGGGCCGGCCGGTCTGTAACAGGTGTCGTCCGACCATTGGCGGTTGATCGCCGAGGACCGGTAGTGTTCGGCATTGCCGAACGGTGGATTTCGCATGGCGCCTACGGCAGTCGAGAGGGACGGAGGCAGGACGGCGATGGCACGGAACATCCAGTCGCTCGAACGGGCGGCCGCGATGCTGCGGCTCCTCGCGGGCGGCGAGCGGCGGCTCGGCCTGTCGGACATCGCCTCGTCGCTGGGCCTCGCCAAGGGCACCGCCCACGGCATCCTGCGCACCCTCCAGCAGGAGGGGTTCGTCGAGCAGGACGACGCCTCCGGGCGCTACCAGCTGGGCGCGGAGCTGCTGCGGCTGGGCACCACCTACCTGGACGTGCACGAACTGCGGGCCCGGGCCCTGGTGTGGGCTGACGACCTGGCCCGCTCCAGCGGCGAGAGCGTGTACCTGGGCGTCCTGCACCAGCAGGGCGTCCTGATCGTGCACCACGTCTTCCGGCCCGACGACAGCCGGCAGGTGCTGGAGATCGGCGCCATGCAGCCGCTGCACTCCACGGCGCTGGGCAAGGTGCTGTCGGCGTACGACCCGGTGGCGCACAGCGAGGCGCTGGAGGCGGACCGGAAGCCGTTCACGGACCGCACGGTGTGCGACCCGGGCGACTTCGAGCACCTCCTGGACGTGACGCGCGCGCGGGGGTACGCGGCCGACGTGGAGGAGACCTGGGAGGGGGTGGCCTCGCTCGCCGCCCCGATCCACGACCGCCGCCGCATGCCGGTGGGCGCGGTCGGCATCACCGGGGCCGTGGAACGGCTGTGCCGGGAGGGCGAGCTGCGCCCCGACCTGATCGCGGCGGTGCGGGACTGCGCCCGCGCGGTCTCCCGCGATCTGGGCGCCGGACGGTTCTGACCGCTCCGACCTGGGCTGGAAGCGCGTGATGACCGGGACGCCGGGCGACGTCCCGGCTGCCGATCTACCCTGAAATAGACATACGGGATCAAACGCATGTCCGTCGCCCCTGGGTCGATAAGCCGTAGCGATCAATAACGATCCTGTTTTCGATAACAGAACTCTTGACGCACGCGTAACGCCGAACAAGACTCCCGTCCATCGGTCGGCATTGTCGAACACCTACCGGCAATACGCGCTAGAGTGTGACAACGCCAGAGGCCGGCCAGCTCTCACCCCCCTGAGGGCGCCAGACCCCCGGCGGGAACCGGGGTCCGGCTACCCCTGGACGAAGGACAAAGGAGTCGCGGGTGTCCAGCTCCGACATCTTCATCGGCGAGACCATCGGTACCGCCATACTCATCCTGCTCGGCGGCGGCGTCTGCGCCGCTGTCACGCTCAAGGCCTCCAAGGCCCGTAACGCCGGTTGGCTCGCCATCGCCTTCGGGTGGGGCTTCGCCGTCATGACGGCCGTATACATCTCCGGGCCCCTGTCCGGCGCCCACCTCAACCCGGCCGTCACCGTCGCCCTGGCCATCAAGGACAGCGACTGGAGCAACGTCCCGACCTACTTCGCCGGCCAGCTGCTCGGCGCCGTGATCGGCGCGGCCCTGGTGTGGGTCGCCTACTACGGACAGTTCCACGCGCACCTGACCGACAAGGAGATCGTCGGCGGTCCGGGCGCGCAGGCCACGTCCACCAAGGCCGTGGAGGCCCAGGAGAAGGGCGCCGGCCCGGTCCTCGGCGTCTTCTCCACCGGTCCGGAGATCCGCAACGTGGTGCAGAACCTGGCCACGGAGATCATCGGCACCTTCGTGCTGATCCTGGCGGTCCTCACCCAGGGCCTGAACGACAAGGGCAACGGCCTCGGTGTGCTCGGCGGACTGATCACCGCGCTCGTGGTCGTGTCGATCGGTCTCTCCCTGGGCGGCCCGACGGGCTACGCCATCAACCCGGCCCGTGACCTGGGCCCGCGCATCGTGCACGCCCTCCTGCCGCTGCCCAACAAGGGCGGTTCCGACTGGAGCTACGCCTGGATCCCGGTCGTCGGCCCGCTGGTCGGCGCCGCGATCGCCGCAGGCCTCTACAACGTCGCGTTCGCCTAGGAATCCCCCGGGACGCCGCCCACGCGCCGTACGTACAGCCCCACCACCACGGACCCTCAGGAGCACACAGTGACCGACGCCCACACCGCAGGCCCCTTCATCGCCGCCATCGACCAGGGCACGACCTCCTCGCGCTGCATCGTCTTCGACCGGGACGGCCGCATCGTCTCCGTCGACCAGAAGGAGCACGAGCAGATCTTCCCCAAGCCGGGCTGGGTCGAGCACAACGCCAACGAGATCTGGACCAACGTCCAGGAGGTCGTCGCCGGAGCCGTCGAGAAGGCCGGCATCACCCGCGACGACATCAAGGCCATCGGCATCACCAACCAGCGCGAGACCACCGTGCTGTGGGACAAGAACACCGGTGAGCCCGTCTACAACGCCATCGTCTGGCAGGACACCCGCACCGACGCGCTCTGCCGCGAACTGGGCCGCAACGTCGGCCAGGACCGCTTCCGCCGCGAGACCGGCCTGCCGCTGGCGTCCTACTTCGCCGGCCCCAAGGCCCGCTGGCTGCTCGACAACGTCGACGGCCTGAAGGAGCGCGCCGAGGCGGGCGACATCCTCTTCGGCACCATGGACAGCTGGGTCATCTGGAACCTGACCGGCGGTGTCGACGGCGGCCGGCACGTCACCGACGTCACCAACGCCTCGCGCACCATGCTGATGAACCTGCACACGATGGAGTGGGACGAGAGAATCGCCGAGTCCATCGGTGTGCCGCTCCAGATCCTGCCCGAGATCCGCTCCTCCGCCGAGGTCTACGGCGAGGTCACCGGCGGCCGGCTCGGCGATCTGCTCGGCGGCATCCCGGTCGCCTCCGCGCTCGGTGACCAGCAGGCGGCCCTGTTCGGCCAGACCTGTTTCTCCGAGGGCGAGACGAAGTCGACCTACGGCACCGGCACCTTCATGGTGATGAACACCGGCTCGAAGATCATCAACTCCTACGCCGGCCTGCTGACCACCGTCGGCTACAAGATCGGCGACCAGCCGACGGTGTACGCGCTGGAGGGTTCCATCGCCGTCACCGGTTCGCTGGTGCAGTGGATGCGCGACCAGATGGGCCTGATCTCCACCGCGGCCGAGATCGAGACGCTCGCGCTCTCGGTCGAGGACAACGGCGGCGCCTACTTCGTGCCGGCCTTCTCGGGCCTGTTCGCCCCGCACTGGCGCTCCGACGCCCGCGGTGTGATCGCCGGCCTGACCCGGTACGTGACCAAGGCGCACCTCGCGCGCGCCGTCCTGGAGGCGACCGCCTGGCAGACGCGGGAGATCGCCGACGCCATGGTCAAGGACTCCGGCGACGAGCTGGTCGCCCTGAAGGTCGACGGCGGCATGACCGCCAACAACCTGCTGATGCAGAACCTCGCCGACGTGCTGGACGCCCCCGTGGTGCGTCCGATGGTCGCCGAGACCACCTGCCTCGGCGCCGCGTACGCCGCCGGCCTCGCCGTCGGCTTCTGGTCCAGCACCGACGAGCTGCGCGCCAACTGGCGCCGGGCCGCCGAATGGACCCCCCGCATGGACGCGGAGATCCGCGACCGTGAGTACAAGAACTGGCTCAAGGCCGTAGAGCGGTCCATGGGCTGGCTCGAGGACGAGGACTGAGCGGTCCCCCCGCCCAGTCAGCTCTGACGAGGAGTAAGTACCCGACATGACCAGTCAGTCCACCCTGAAGTCCGTGCCTGCCCTGGGGACGCACCCGGCCTCCGGCTCCAACCCGAGCCGCGCCGAGACCAGGGAGCAGCTCGCCAAGGCGTCGTACGACCTTCTTGTGATCGGCGGCGGCATCCTGGGCATCTCCACCGCCTGGCACGCCGCGCAATCCGGTCTCAGGGTGGCGCTGGTCGACGCCGGCGACTTCGCCGGCGCCACCTCCTCCGCCTCCTCCAAGCTGCTCCACGGCGGTCTGCGCTACCTCCAGACCGGCGCGGTGAAGCTGGTGGCGGAGAACCACTTCGAGCGCCGTGCGGTCTCCCGCCAGGTGGCCCCCCACCTGGCGAACCCGCTCACCTTCTACCTCCCCGTGTACAAGGGCGGGCCGCACGGCGCGGCGAAGCTGGGCGCGGGCGTCTTCGCCTACTCCGCGCTCTCCGCGTTCGGTGACGGCGTCGGCCACCTCCTCTCGCCCGCCCGGGCGGCGCAGGACGTGCCCGAGCTGCGCACCGAGAACCTCAAGGCCGTGGCCGTGTACGGCGACGACCAGATGAACGACGCCCGCATGGCGCTGATGACGGTCCGGGCGGCCGTCGAGGCCGGCGCGGTCGTCCTGAACCACGCCGAGGTCACCGGGCTGCGCTTCACCCAGGGCCGGGTCACCGGCGCCGAGCTCAAGGACCGGACCTCCGGTGACGAGTTCGGGGTCAACGCCCGCCTGGTGCTGAACGCGACCGGCCCCTGGGTCGACCACCTGCGCAAGCTGGAGGACCCGGCCGCGGCCCCCTCCATCCGCCTGTCGAAGGGCGCGCACCTGGTGCTGAAGCGCACCTCGCCGTGGAAGGCCGCGCTCGCCACCCCGATCGACAAGTACCGCATCACCTTCGCCCTCCCCTGGGAGGACATGCTGCTGCTCGGTACCACCGACGAGGAGTACGAGGGCGACCCGGCGGACGTGTCCGTCACCGAGAAGGACATAGCCCAGATCCTGGACGAGGCCGCGTTCTCCGTCCGGGACCAGCAGCTCCAGCGCGACCTGATCACCTACTCGTTCGCCGGTCTGCGGGTGCTGCCGGGCGGCCCCGGTGACACCGCCAAGGCCAAGCGCGAGACCGTGGTCACCGAGGGCCGGGGCGGCATGCTGTCCGTCGCGGGCGGCAAGTGGACGACGTTCCGCCACATCGGCCGCACGATCATGAAGAAGCTGGAGGCGCTGCCGGGTCATCCGCTCGGTGACGACTTCGAGCCGATCTCCTCGCTGCCGAAGAAGCTGCCGCTGCCCGGTGTCGCCAACCCGCGGGCGGTCGCCCACCGCCTGCTGGTGGACAACCCGGCGCCCGGCCCGCGCATGGCCGCCGACACCGCCCGGCACCTGGCCACCCACTACGGCTCCCTGGCCTTCGACATCGCCCGCCTGGCCAACGAGAGCCCGGAGCTGGCCGAGCGCGTCCACCCCGACGCCCCGGAGATCTGGGCGCAGGTCGTCTGGGCCCGCGACCACGAGTGGGCCGAGACGCCGGACGACGTGCTGCGCCGCCGGACCACGCTGACCATCCGCGGCCTGGCCACGGACGAGGTCCGCGGGAAGGTGCAGGACCTGCTCGACCGGAAGTAGTCCGTGTGCGCGAGGGCGGCCCCACACCGGTGGGGCCGCCCTTTTCGCGTGCTGACCGGGGGTGTTCCGCACCCGACATCGGGGCAGTGATCCGTTCACTGCCCCGTGCGAGGGGGCCGGCGTTGCCGCCGGACGCCGTAAGGTTGGTGAGTCAAGCGAGGCACGTCGGAAGGAGGCACTGGGTGATCGAGCTGGAGGGGGTTCCCGAGCTGATCGACCCAGTCATGGTGGCCGCGTTCGAGGGCTGGAACGATGCCGGCGACGCCGCCTCCACGGCGGTCGAGCACCTGGAACGCGAGTGGAAGGGCGAGGTGTTCGCGGCGCTGGACGCCGAGGACTACTACGACTTCCAGGTGAACCGTCCCACGGTGTTCATGGACGGCGGTGTGCGGAAGATCACCTGGCCGACGACCAGGCTGTCGGTGGTCCGCGTCGGCGGCGACAAGCCGCGCGACCTGGTGCTGGTGCGCGGCATCGAACCGTCCATGCGCTGGCGTTCGTTCTGCAACGAGCTGCTCGGTTTCGCGCACGAGCTGGGCGTGGAGCTGGTGGTGGTGCTGGGCGCCCTGCTCGGTGACACCCCGCACACGCGGCCGGTGCCGGTCAGCGGGGTCACGTCCGACCCGGACCTGGCCCGCCGGATGGACCTGGAGGAGACCAAGTACGAGGGCCCCACGGGCATCGTCGGCGTCCTCCAGGAGGCGTGCACGCACGCCGGTGTCCCGGCGGTGTCGCTGTGGGCGGCGGTGCCGCACTACGTCTCCCAGCCGCCCAACCCGAAGGCCACGCTGGCGCTGCTGAACCGCCTGGAGGACCTGCTCGACGTACGGCTGCCGCTCGGCGAGCTGCCCGAGGACGCGCGGGCCTGGCAGGTGGGCGTCGACCAGCTGGCCGCCGAGGACAGCGAGGTCGCCGAGTACGTCCAGACGCTCGAGGAGGCCCGGGACACCGCGGAGCTGCCGGAGGCGTCGGGCGAGGCGATCGCCCGCGAGTTCGAGCGGTACCTGCGGCGCCGGGACGGCGGTCCGCCGGGCGGGCACGCCACCGCCGAGGGCGGGGAGGGCGGTTCGTACCTGCGGGACAACCCGGGCGGCCGGTCCCGTCCGGCGAAGCCGCCCCGGCCCGACGCGGCCGAGGGCGACGACCAGGACCAGGGCGACTCCGCCGAGGACTGAAGCCGAGCACCGGGCACACGGGGAGGGGCGGTACGCGCGACGCGTACCGCCCCTCCCCGTGTGCCGTCCGCTAGAGCGCCACGCCCAGCAGGGCGTCGACGGCCCGGGAGACCAGGCCGGGGGCGCCGATGTCGGTGCCGCCGTCCCGCTCCTGGCGGGCCGCCCAGCGGTCCACCGCGGCGAGCGCGGCGGGCGCGTCGAGGTCGTCGGCCAGCGCCGCCCGGATCTCCTCCACGAGCGCGTCGGCCGAGGGCCCGTCGGGCCGGGAGACGGCCGCGCGCCAGCGGCCGAGCCGGGCCACGGCGTCCTGGAGGACCTGGTCGGTCCACTCCCAGTCGGCGCGGTAGTGGTGGGCGAGCAGGGAGAGCCGGATCGCCGCCGGGTCCACGCCGTCGCGGCGCAGCGCCGAGACGAAGACCAGGTTGCCCTTGGACTTGGACATCTTCTCGCCGTCGAGGGCGACCATGCCGGCGTGCACGTACGCCCGGGCCATCGGGAACTCGCCGGTGAGCACCTGGGCGTGCGAGGCGCCCATCTCGTGGTGCGGGAAGGCCAGGTCGGAGCCGCCGCCCTGGACGTCGAAGCCCATGCCGAGGTGGTCCAGGGCGATGGCGACGCACTCGATGTGCCAGCCGGGCCGGCCCCGGCCGAGGGTGCCGCCGTCCCAGCTGGGCTCGCCGGGCCGGGCCGCCGACCACAGCATCGGGTCCAGCGGGTTCTTCTTGCCCGGACGGTCCGGGTCCCCGCCGCGCTCTGCGGAGAGCAGCCGCATGGCGGCGGCGTCCAGGTTCGAGACCGTGCCGAAGTGCGGGTCGGACTCCACTGAGAAGTAGACGTCGCCGTCCAGCTCGTAGGCGGCGCCGAGGTCACGCAGCCGTTCCACCAGCGGCACGATGCCCGGTATCGCCTCGACGGCGCCTATGTAGTGGCGCGGCGGGAGCATCCGCAGGGCGGTCATGTCCTCGCGGAAGAGAGCGGTCTCCTTCTCGGCGAGGGTGACCCAGTCGACGCCGTCCCGCTCCGCGCGCTCCAGCAGCGGATCGTCGACGTCGGTGACGTTCTGGACGTAGTGGACCTGCCGCTTGGTGTCGAGCCACACGCGCTGGACGAGGTCGAACGCGTTGTAGGTCGCCGCGTGACCCATGTGGGTCGCGTCGTACGGGGTGATGCCGCACACGTAGATTCGGGCGACAGGACCGGGGTCGAGGGTGACCGGACCGCCGGTCGCGGTGTCGTGGATCCTCAGGTCGCGGCCCTGACCAGGCAGGGCGGGGACCTCGGAAGCGGGCCAGGCATGCATGTACATGAGCCTAACCGGCGTCGAGCCGCGCGTACGAACGGGATCGAGCCGGATGCCCGGTTCTGCCATCTTGCACCTCGGCGCCGGATGTGCTGGCGCACCCGGCGGCGACGGTCACACCGGCGGCCAGGGGATCGCCGGCCAGTCCCCGCCCGGTTCGGGGTGCACGCCCGAGGCGAGCAGCGCGTCGACGCGCGCCCGTGTGGCGTTCGTCTCCGCCGTCGTGATCAGTCCGCCCAGCCGCTCGCCCAGCGGCCCGTCCAGGGCCTCCCGCAGCCCCTTCAGGACCCCGAGGGCCTCCGGGGTCAGCGGCTCCCCGGCCCAGCCCCACAGCAGCGTGCGCAGTTTGTCCTCGACGTTGAAGCTGACGCCGTGGTCGATGCCGTAGAGCCTGCCGTCCGCGGTCGGCAGCAGGTGGCCGCCCTTGCGGTCGGCGTTGTTGATCACCGCGTCGAGGACGGCGAGCCGGCGCAGCCGCTCGTCGTCGGCGTGCACCAGGAGCGCGGTGCGGCCCTCGCCGACCTCGGCGAACCCGATCGCCTTCCAGCCCGGCTCGGGCTCCTCGCCGTCGACCAGGGCGAGCAGCTCCGCCTCGGGGCTCACCTCGATCCACAGCTGGCACATGCCCTCGCCGTACGGGCCGTCGCGCAGCACGGTGGGAGGCACCAGCCCCCAGCCGGTGGCCTCGGAGACCTCGTAGGCGGCCACCTCCCGGCCCGCCAGGTGGCCGTCGGGGAAGTCCCACAGGGGCCGCTCCCCCGCCACCGGCTTGTACACGCAGGAGGCCTGCCGGCCGTCCAGCGCGACCGTGCAGAACAGCGCCGCGTTGGACGCCTCGCGGATCCGCCCGCGTACGGTCAGCTCACCGCGCGCGAGCAGCTCGGCGGGGTCGGGGTCCGCCGTCACGCTCCGCGGCGGTATCCGTTCTGGCGCGGACATACGTGTCCTTCCGGATCGAGCGGGAGGCTGCACAGCGGGCACGGCGGCCGCCCGGCGTTGACGACGTCCAGGGCGCGCTTGGCGAAGGCCCGGGCCTGCGCGCCGGTCAGCCGGACCCGCAGCATCGGGGGCCCGTTCTCCTCGTCCTGGAGCAGTCGCTCCTCGGCCTCGGCGAGGTCCTCCTCGGTGTCGGCCTCCAGCTCGACCAGCGCCTGCGCCTCGACGATCATGCGCTGGTCCTCGCCGTCCCAGGCCAGCGCCATGGTGCCGACGCGGAACTCCTCCTCGACGGGGCTCGCCAGCGGGGCGGTGTCGGTGATCTCCGAGGGTGCCACGGCGGGCACGGCGGCGCTGCCGCCGCTGCGCCGCACGACCTCGTCGAGCAGTTCGTCCATACGCTCGGCGAGCGCGGCGACCTGGGTCTTCTCCAGGACCACGCTGGTCACCCGGGGGCCTGCGGTGGCCTGGAGGAAGAACGTACGGCGCCCGGGCAGTCCGACCGTGCCGGCCACGAAGCGGTCCGGCTGGTCGTAGAGGAACACCTGACGGGACACGTCCTGTCTCCATTGATTCGAGAGGTGCGGTGCGGGCCTTCGGCATGCACGGCTGTTCGGGTGCGCGGCCGTGCGGACCGCTTCACCCTACTGCGGCCGACGATCACGGTGCGCCCGCACCACCCCCGACCGGTGCGTCGCCCTCGCCGGGTTCCTCGCGCGGGGCGAGCGAAGCGAGGTCTCCGGTGTCGCCCAGGCGGACGAGGTAGGGCCGGAGGCGGGTGTAGCGGATCGCGGTGACGGAACACGGTTCCACCGAGACCCGCTGGAAGAGGTCGAGATGGAGCCCGAGGGCGTCGGCGACGAGCGACTTGATGATGTCGCCGTGGGAACACATCAGGTACACGGCGTCGGCGCCGTGCTCGCGCTCCACGCGCGCGTTCCATTCGCGCACCGCCTCCGCGGCCCGCGTCTGCATGGCCCGCATCGACTCGCCGCCGGGGAAGGCGGCCGCGGACGGGTGGGCCTGCACGACCTCCATCAGCGGCTCGTCCTTCAGCTCGGCGAGCTTGCGGCCGGTCCAGTCGCCGTAGTCGCACTCGCCGATCCGGTCCTCGGTGTGGGCGCGCAGCTCCGGGCGGGCCGCCAGCAGCGGCCGCACCGTCTCCTGGCAGCGCTGGAGCGGGCTGACGACCGCTTCGGCCAGCGGCAGGCCGGCCAGCCGCCCGGGCAGCGCGGCGGCCTGTGCGGCGCCGCGCTCGTCCAGGGCGACGCCGGGCGTCCGGCCGGCGAGGAGGCCCGAGGTGTTGGCGGTGGAACGTCCGTGCCTTACGAGGATCAGCGTGGGCATGCGGACCAGGGTAGGCGCATCACGGGATGTGCCGGTGATGTGCCGGTGATCGGCCGAAGGGAGAATGCGCCGCGTGATCGTGGACTGCGCCATCTACCGCCAGGGGCACCGTACCGAGGGCCCGGAGGACCTGTCCGACGCGCTCGCCGAGGCGAGGGCGGCGGGCGGGTTCGTGTGGATCGGGCTGCACGAACCGTCGGAGCGGGAGTTCGACCTGGTCACGAGGGAGTTCGGACTCCATCCGCTGGCCGTGGAGGACGCCCTGAAGGCCCATCAGCGGCCCAAGCTGGAGGTGTACGACGACTCGCTGTTCCTGGTGCTCAAACCGGTCGTGTACGAGCCCCGGAGCGACGCCGTCTCGGCCGGTGAGGTGATGATCTTCATAGGTGACTGCTTCGTGGTGACCGTGCGGCACGGCGAGGGCGCGCCGCTGGCCGCCGTGCGGCACCGGCTGGAGGAGGAGCCCGAGCTGCTCGACAAGGGCCCCACCTCCGTGCTCTACGCGATAGCGGACGCCACCGTCGACCACTACCTGGAGGTGGCGACGGAACTCCAGACCGACCTGGACGAACTGGAGGCGGAGGTGTTCCGGCCCGAGATCGGGGGGTCGCGCAACACCGCGTCGAGGATCTACACCTTCAAGCGGCAGGTGCTGGAGTTCCGGCGGGCCACCGGGCCGCTGACGCTGCCGCTGTCCCGGCTGGCCGACAACGGCCCGGCCGGCGGCGGGGTGCCGTTCGTGCACGACAAGGCACGGCCCTTCTTCCGGGACGTGGGCGACCACCTGACGCGGGTGAACGAGTCGGTGGAGGCCCTGGACCGGCTGGTGTCGGACATCCTGTCGGCGCACCTGGCGCAGATGAGCGTCCGGCAGAACGACGACATGCGCAAGATCTCCGCGTGGGCGGCGATGGCCGCGGTCCCGACGATGATCGCGGGCGTCTACGGCATGAACTTCGACCACATGCCGGAGCTGCACTGGGTGTGGTCGTACCCGGCGGTGATCGCGGTGATGGCGGTGCTGGAGGTGATCCTGTACCGGCTGTTCAAGCAGCGCGGCTGGCTGTGAGGCGGGGTGCGGCGCGCCCGGCCGGAAGAAGGACCCCCAGGAGTCGTAACCGGGCGGCGCCGGACGCGTTGTTCCGGGTGACGGCCGTGGCGGGGAAGACCCCCGAGCCCCCACCACGGCCGCTGAACTCCCCTACGCGAGCCCGGCGCGCTCCAGGGCCTCGGTGCCGGCCCGCAGCGACGCGAGCCGCTCGTCCAGGGTGAAGCCGGCCGGGGCCAGGCTGAGCGTGGTGACCCCGGCGGCGGCGTAGGCCTTCATCCGGTCGGCGATGCGGTCGACGGAACCGAGCAGCGTGGTGCTGTCGACGAGGTCCTGCGGGACCGCGGCGGCGGCGCCCTGCTTGTCCCCGGACAGGTACCTGCGCTGGATCTCGGCCGCCTCCCGCTCGTACCCCATGCGCTGGGCGAGCTGGTTGTAGAAGTTCTGCTTCGGGCTGCCCATGCCGCCGACGTACAGCGCGGTGTACGGGCGGAAGGTGTCGGCGAGGCGGGAGACGTCCTTGTCGTCGCCGAGGGCGATCGGCAGCGTCGGGCACACGTCGAACCCGTCGAGGGACAGGCCCGCCTTCTCCCGGCCGGCGCGCAGGTGCTTGACGGTGGTCTCCTCCAGGTGCTCGGCGGAGGGGAAGATCAGCAGCGCGCCGTCGGCGATCTCACCGGTCTGCTCCAGGTTCTTCGGGCCGATCGCCGCGATGTACAGCGGGATGTGCTCGCGCTGCGGGTGCACGGTCAGCTTGATCGGCTTGCCGGGGCCGCCGGGCAGCGGCAGCGTCCAGTGCTCGCCCTCGTACGACAGCCGCTCGCGGGTCATCGCCCGGCGGACGATCTCCACGTACTCGCGGGTGCGGGCCAGCGGCTTGTCGAACTTGACGCCGTACCAGCCCTCGGAGACCTGGGGGCCCGAGACGCCGAGGCCGAGCCGGAACCGGCCGCGGGACAGCGAGTCCAAGGTGGCGGCGGTCATCGCGGTCATCGCGGGCTGGCGGGCCGGGATCTGGAAGATGGCCGAACCGACGTCGATGCGCTCGGTCTGCGCGGCGACCCAGCTGAGCACCGTCGCCGCGTCGGAGCCGTACGCCTCGGCGGCCCAGCACACGGCGTAGCCCAGCCGGTCGGCCTCCTGCGCCACGGCCAGATTGTCGCCGTCCATTCCGGCACCCCAGTAGCCGAGGTTGATCCCGAGCTGCATGCGCGATTCCCCTTACCGACGAGTAACGTCCTGTGGCGCAGACCTTAGCGCGGGGCCGGGCGACGGGGGCCGGGCGTGGCCGGGGACGTGCGGTCGGAGCGTGCGGGGCGCGGGGTGGGCGGGGCGCCGGCCGGACCCCCGCCCCGGGCGCGACCAGGTGTTCGTCCCTCGTCGGGAAGGTTATCCACAGGCAACCCACGGCTGCGGGTGTGGCCAGTAATCTCGCGGACATGGAGCAGAGGCATCTCGGCCGGACCGGCCTTCGCGTGTCCCGGATCGGACTCGGCACCCTCACCTGGGGCCGGGGCACCGACGAGCACGACGCCGCGGCCATGCTGAAGGCGTTCTGGGAGGCCGGCGGCACCCTCGTCGACACCGCCGACGTGTACGGCGACGGCGAGGCGGAGTACCTGCTCGGGCAGCTCATGGAGCAACTGGTGGCCCGCCGGGACCTGGTCATCTCCACCAAGGCGGGCAGCGTCCGCGACCCCGACCGCCGCTTCGACGGCTCCCGCGGCCACCTGCTCGCCGCGCTCGACGCCTCCCTGGCCCGCCTGGGCACGGAGTACGTCGACGTCTGGCACGTCCACGCCTACGACCCCGACACGCCGCTGGAGGAGACCCTCCAGGCCCTCGACCTCGCGGTGAGCAGCGGCCGCGCCCGGTACGCGGGGGTGTCCAACTTCTGCGGCTGGCAGCTGGCCAAGGCGGCCACGTGGCAGCTCGCGGCCCCGGGCACGCGGACCCGCCTGGCCAGCACCCAGATGGAGTACTCGCTGCTCCAGCGGGGCGTGGAGCGGGAGGTGCTGCCCGCCGCCCTCGACCTGGGCGTGGGCCTGCTGCCGTCCTCGCCGCTCGGCCGGGGCGTGCTCACCGGGAAGTACCGCCACGCCACTCCGCAGGACTCGCGCGGCGCCTCCGAGCAGCTGGCGCCGTTCGTCGAGCCCTACCTCGACGACGCGGCGAGCCGCATCGTGGACGCGGTGACCACGGCGGCGGACGGGCTCGCCGTCACCCCGCTCCAGGTGGCCCTCGCCTGGATCCGGGACCGGCCCGGAGTGACCGCCCCGATCGTCGGCGCGCGCAACGCGCAGCAGCTCGCGGCGGCGTTGTCAGTGGAGGCGCTTAGTCTTCCTGACGAGATCTGCCGGGCGCTGGACGACGTGTCGGCGCCCGTGCACCGCTATCCCGATCACGACTGGAGCACGCTGTGAGCACCGAGCCGGAGACCACGGAGGAAGCCGGGCCGGGGACACCGGACACGGAGGCCGCCCCGGCCGGCACCCCGGGGGCCGTCGGCACCCCGGCCGCCCCGGAGGACCGGCACGGCACGGGGGACACCGGGGAGACCGGAGAGGCGGAGCGCCGGGGGGACGGGGACGGCGAGGAGGGCGCGGGGAGCGGCGGCTCGGGCATTCCGGACGGTGCTGAGGATTCCGCCGGTGCCGGTGCCGGTGCCGGTACCCCTGCCGGGGACGGCCCGGGAGCGCCGGTGCCGGCCGGGGACGGCGACGCGGCTGTGGGGAGCGACGCCCCGGGCACCCCGGACCGTGCTGACGGTTCCGCCGGAGTCGGTGCCGGGGACGGCCCGGGGACGCCGGGGTCTGCCGGGGACGGCGACGGGGACGGGGACGGGCATGAACCGGCCGGAGGTGGCTCCCGGGGTGGCGTGGAGGCCGCCGGTCCCGCGGACGGTGGCGGGTCCCCGGAGGGGGGCGCCACCGGTGGGGTGTCCGAGGCGGAGGCCGAGCTGGCCGCCCAGCGGATCGAACGGGAGCGGATCGAGCGCCGGAAGGCCGAGAAGGCCGGTCCGGTGGCCGCCGGCGCCAAACTCAGCGGCAAGGCGGCCGACCTGCTCGCGGCGGTGCGCGCCGTGGAGAGCGGCGAGAAGCCGGTGACCGCGGTGTTCGCCGACCCCGCCCCCGCGCCGCGCCGCCCCGCCCCGGAACCCGTGCGCAGGCTCCAGCCCGCCCCGGCCGCGGCCGCCCCCGGCGTCCCCGCGCCGGAGACCGTGGAGGCCGTGCGCCGGGTGCTGACCGAGGGCGGCGCGCCCGACGGCCTGGCCCCGCAGGTGGCCGCGGCCCTCGGCGAGAACGCCGGTGCGGCGCTGCGGGAGGACCCCTGGCAGCTGCTCCGGGTCGGTGGCGTCCGGCCGGACCGGGCCGACGGCTTCGCGCGGGCGCTGCTCGGCGCCGACTGCGGTCCCGACGACGAGCGGCGGGGCCGCGCGCTGACCGTCTGGCTGCTGGAACAGGCGGCCCTGGCCGGGCACACCGCGCTGGAACTGCCCACGCTCACCGCGGCGCTGGGCCGGCAGGCGGTGCCGGACCCGGACGCGGCGGTGCAGAGCGCCCTGGCCGAGGGCGAGGCGCTGGTGTTCCAGGACGCCCTGGAGGAGCCCGGCGCCCCGGCGCCGCAGGACACCGACGAGGAGCGGGAGGCGCCGGTGCGGGTGCTGGTCGGCCTGGAGCGCTGCGCAATGGCCGAGGAGAGTCTCGCCGACGGCCTGGCCCGGCTCATCAACTCCCCGTCGTCGGAGCCCGGTCAGGCCTGGGAGACGGCCGCCTCCGCGGTGTCCGGCGGCGCGGCCGAGCTGGCCCGCGCGGTCGCCGGGCACGGCCTGGTGCTTCATACCGGCGGGGAGGCGGCCCGCGCCGAACCGGCCGCGCTGCTCGGCGCCGCCCGCGCCGCGGGTCTGCGGGCCTTCGCCGCCTGCCACACGCCGGACGGCCGCCGGCGCCTCGCCGCGCTGCTGGGCGACAGCTCCGCCGAGCGGGAGGTGGGCACGGTCGCCGGCCTGCTGTCCGGCGCCGAGGGGCCGGCCCGGGACGCGGAGGGCGCCTCGGAGCTCGACCTGCTGATCGTGCTGGACGCGCCCCAGCTCGACGTGGAGACCGCGGCGATGCTGGTGGAGTCGCTGCCCGACGGGGCCCGGCTGGTGCTGAGCGGTGACCCGGCGGTGCTGTGGTCCGCCGGTCCGGGCCGGGTCTTCGCCGACCTCGTCGCGGCCCGCGTCTGCCCCCAGGTCGTCTCCCGGGTGCCCGACCCCGGCCCGGTCGGGGAACTGGTCTCCGGCATCGCCGTCGGCGAGCTGAACCAGGTCGCCGCACCGGGCAAGGAGGTCGTGATCGTGCCGGTGCGGGACGCCGGCGAGGCCGTGCACCGGACCGTGCAGCTGGTCGCGGATTCGGTGCCGCGGGCGATCGGCGTGCCCGCCGACCGGACGGTGGTGATCACCCCGGGCCACGGGGGCGCCGTGGGCACGCGTGCCCTGAACTCCGCGCTGAAGGAACGGCTCAATCCGGGCCCCGGCCGGTTCGGCGGCTTCGACCCCGGTGACCGGGTCGCCTACTCCCCCGCGCCGGGCCGTACGGTGCCGGGCGTGGTGGTGAAGGCCGATGCCGAAGGGCTGCACCTGTCGTGCGCGGGCGTCCCCGTGGTCGTGCCGCGGGAGCGGGTGGAGAGCGGGGTGCGGCACGGCTGGGCGCTGACCGCGCACCAGGCGGTGGGCGCGCGCTGGCCGGCGGCGGTCGTGGTGCTGCCCGGCGACGCGGCGCAGGCTCTCAGCAGACCGTGGGTGTACACGGCGTTCGGGCGGGCGGAGCGGCACCTGTCCGTCGTGCACGGCGTGGACCAGGCACTGCCGAAGGCGGTCGCGGAGATCCCCGCCGGACCGCGCACGACCCGGCTGCGGACCCTGCTGCGGACCCAGACTCCGACGCCCTGACGGCCCACCCGGGCGTCCGGCCGGTCCGGCCCGTCCGGCGGCCCGGTCCGCGGTCGGCCTGGCGGCCCGGTGCAGGCATCGGCCGTCCGGGCGTGCGGGTCGGCGGGGTCGAGCCGTCGTACGGGACGCGGGTGGTGCTGTTCGACCCGGACCGGCCCGGTCGGTCCGGCCGGACGCGGCGGTGGGGTCCGGCGGCGGAGAGGCGGGCCGGGCGCCCGTCACGGGCCGCCGTGCCGGTCACTTGCGGATGTCGAGCGGCTCCAGCTCGTCGTCGCCGTCAGCGTCGTCACCACCGCCGTCGGCCCGGTGACCCCGGGCGAGGGTCCCGGGGCCCTCCGGGCCGTCCTCGACGAAGTCGATGTCGTCGTCCTCGAGGTCGGGAGCCTCGTCGTCGAAGACCGCGCTCACGTCGAAGCGGCACACCACCTGCTGCGGGTCGAAGTGTTCGAACGGCGCCTCCAGCCACTCGCCGGCCTCGGCCGGCTCCTCCGCCGCGGTGACCCACAGCGTGGAGTCGCCCTCCTCCAGGCCGAACTCCTTGTGCCGGGAGGCGATCTCGTCGGCCTCGAACTCGCCGAAGAGGATGCCGAGCGCTCCGGGGACGGAGCGGGCGGCCTCGTCGTCGTCGTACTCGGCCGCCTCGATCCGCTGGGCCTGGGCGAGCAGCCGCTGGGGCTCGGCGACGGTGTAGTCCCGGCGGATCAGCACGCTGATCGCGTTCGGTTCGTCGGGTCCGGCGTACGGCGGCAGGGAGTCCTCCGCGCCGGGGATCTCGAAGGGCGTGACCTCGTCGTAGCGGTCGTAGAGCAGCTCGTCGTACACCTCGGCGGCAGCGGCCAGCTGGTTGAACGCCTCGGAGACGGCCGGGTCGTCCTCCCCCGACCGGCGTTCGACCGCCGCCAGGTGGCGGTCGAGCGCGGTCTTGACCGCCTCGGCGGCGGCGCGTACCTCGGCAGCGGTGGGCTGCGCAGCATCAGACATAGTGCAGACGCTATCCGTACCGGGCACCAGCCCGCACAATAGATGCGATGCCGGAATACGAATTTGTCGACGTGTACGTGCCTCGCGGGGTGTCCCGCAAGGAGGCGACACGTCTGTTGACGGACCATGCCGAGTACGGACACTGGGAGTTGGACCGACTGAGCCTGCTGCGCGACGGCAGCCGCAGAGTGCGGCTGCGACGGCGCATCATCCGCCAGGCGCGTGCCACGTGGTGACACGGGACAACTGAACGGAGCGGGCCCCGCCGGCATGGCAGGGCCCGCTCCGTTTTCCGGGCGGGTACGGCCCTGCCGGGGGCCGTACCCGCCTTCGGACCGGGAGGGCGCGTTACGCCGCGGACCGTGCCTTGCGGTAGAGCAGGGCGCCCGCGAGGAGCGCGCTCCCGGCGCCCGGCAGGGCCACGCCGAGCGGCAGGCCGTTGCCGGTGTGGGCGAGCTGGACGGTGGTCGCGGGCCGGTCGGAGCGGGCCGCCGTCCGGGTCTGGGACCGCGGGCCGCCGGGGTGCGCGGAGTGACCGGAATCACCGGGGTGCGCGGGCCGGACCGGGTGGCCCGGACGGTTCGGGTGACCAGGATGGTTCGGGTGGCCCGGCCGGGACGGCTCGCCGGGCGGGGTGCCGTGCCCGCGGCCCGGCGGCTGCGCGGGGTGTCCGGCGCCGGGCCCGCAGTCGTCGCCCACGGCCGGGTTCCCCGCCCCGACGACGTCGACGCTGTTGCCGCACACGTTCACCGGGACGTCGACGGGCACCTGCACGGTGTTGCCGGAGCCGACGCCCGGCGAGCCGGTGCTGCCGCCGCCCGCGTGCGAGCCGCCGGAGCCGCCGCTGTCACCGTGGTGCCGTGCCGGTGCGCCGCCGTGCCCGGCGCAGGTGTTGCCGACCGCCGGGTCGAGGAGCCCGACGACGTTCACCGTGTTGCCGCAGACGTCGACCGGCGCGTGCACCGGTACCTGCACCGTGTTGCCGGACAGTACGCCGGGTGAGCCGGCGGTGGCGCCCGTGGCGGCCGCGTCCGCGTGGGCGTGGCCGCTCACGGCGGCGATCACACCGGTCGCGGCGGCCATGGTCATGAGGCCCTTGCGCGTGCTCTGTCGCATGTTCGATTCCCCCCTGCCTTCGATGCCGTGGAGGGCCGGCCGCGTCCGGGACGGCGGCCGGCCGCGGAGACCGGTCGGCCCCGGGGCGCATGGCGCGCGCTCCGGGGCCGACGGCTCGTGTAAGAGGCCCCCTCGGGAGTGACGTCCCACGGGGGGCCGGCCTCACTTGTTGACGCAGGCGTTGCCGAAGGCGGGGTTCAGGAGCCCGATCACGTCGATCGTGTTGCCGCACACGTTCACCGGGATGTGCACGGGCACCTGGACGACGTTGCCGGAGGCCACACCCGGGGAGTTCACAGCGGCGCCCTGGGCACCGGCATCGGCGACGGCGAGGCCCGCGCCCGCGAGAACCAGGCCACCGGTGACGGCCGCGGCGGCGACGATCTTCTTGATCATTGTTCCTCCTAGTTGGCAATGCGACCCCAAGGTGCGGGGTCACATCAGCTGTAACGAGGAGGGACTGATGAAGCTACGAACCTATCGTCGCATTCACCCTCTCGGGCGATCTCGTACGGCTGCCCGATTCACGACGCGTCGATGAACCGGTCGAGCACCCGCACGCCGAACCGCAGCCCGTCCACCGGCACCCGCTCGTCCACGCCGTGGAACATGCCCGCGAAGTCCAGCTCCGGCGGCAGCTTCAACGGCGCGAAGCCGAAGCCGCGGATGCCGAGGTCGTCGAAGGACTTGGCGTCGGTGCCGCCGGAGAGCATGTAGGGGATGGCCTTGGCCGTGGGGTCCTCGGCGAGCAGCGCGGACTGCATGGCCTCCACCAGTGCGCCGTCGAAGCCGGTCTCGACCGCCTTGTCGGCGTGCACGTCCTCCCGGCGGACGTGCGGCCCGAGCAGCCGGTCGATGTCGCCGAGGAACTCCTCCTCGTGTCCGGGCAGGAACCGGCCGTCGATGTGGGCGGTGGCCTCGCCCGGGATGACGTTGACCTTGTAGCCGGCGTTCAGCTGGGTGGGGTTGGCGGTGTTGCTCAGGGTCGCGCCGATCAGCTTGGCGATGCCGCCGAGTCGGGCCAGGGTGGACTCCATGTCCTCGGGGTCCAGTCGGGTGCCGAGCGCGTCGCCCAGCTCGTCGAGGAAGGCGCGGGTGGTCTTGGTGACCCGTACCGGGAACTTGTGCCGGCCGACGCGGGCGACGGCCTCGGACAGCTCGGTGATCGCGTTGTCGCGGTGGATCATCGATCCGTGCCCGGCGGTCCCGGCCACGGTCAGCTTCATCCAGTGCATGCCCTTCTCGGCCGTCTGGATCAGGTAGAGCCGCCGCTGCTCGTTCACGGTGAAGGAGAAGCCGCCGACCTCGCTGATCGCCTCGGTGACGCCCTCGAACAGCTCGGGGTGGTGGTCGACCAGGTAGCGGGCGCCGTAGGTGCCGCCCGCCTCCTCGTCGGCGAGGAAGGCGACCACGATGTCCCGCGGCGGCCGGCGACCGCTGCGCAGCCGGTCCCGCACGACGGCCAGCGTCATGGCGTCCATGTCCTTCATGTCGACGCCGCCGCGCCCCCACACGCAGCCGTCGGCGATCTCGCCGGAGAAGGGGTGGTGGGTCCAGTCGTCGGCGTTGGCCGGTACGACGTCCAGGTGACCGTGGATCAGCAGGGCGGGCCGGGACGGGTCCTCGCCCTCGATGCGGGCCACCGTGGAGGCGCGGCCCGGGTGCGACTCGAAGATCCGCGGCTCCAGTCCGACCTCGGCGAGCTTCTCGGCGGCCCACTCGGCGGCCTTCCGCTCGCCGGGCCCGGAGTGGTCGCCGTAGTTGCTGGTGTCGAACCGGATCAGCTCGCGGCAGAGGTCCACGACCTCGTCCTCACCGGTGACGCTCCTGGCCGTGTCCGTCTCGCTCACGCTGCTTCCTCCCGCTGTCACTGCTGGTGGTTCCCCCCATCCTCTCCCCGGGCGCAACCCCGGCCCAAGACGGGGCCGGGCCCGTCACACGCCGTTCACGCGTGGGCGACCGGGGCCGTGGCCGGGGCAAGGGGGGTGATCGGCCACCCCGGAAAGCCTGGTAATGTTTCCTTCGTCGCCGCGAGGGAAACCCCGCCCAAAGGGAAATCTCGCACGACAGACACCTTGTCCGGGTGGCGGAATGGCAGACGCGCTAGCTTGAGGTGCTAGTGCCCTTTATCGGGCGTGGGGGTTCAAGTCCCCCCTCGGACACCAGCAGGGCCCCCGCGATGCGGGGGCCTTTCGCGTTGCCCCGGCGGGGGCCGGGCCGGGGATCACTCCCGGGTGAGCCAGAGCGGCGGCAGGCCCGCGTCCGCCGCGGGCGTGCCGGTGGCCCGCATGTCGCCGTCGGCGGCGCGGAGCAGCAGGCGGCCCATGGCGATGAGGGCACGGCCGGCGGCGAGTTCGTCGCCGATGTCCGGCACCGCCGGGTCGTAGGGGCTGCGGCGGGCCTCGGCTCGGCTCTCCAGGACACCGTCGCCGGTGTCCAGGACGATCCGGGCCGTGGTGTCCGGGTCGCGCTCGCACAGGTACAGGTTCAGCCGCCACTCCCTGACGCCGGGAGGGCGGCTGCCCAGGGGTCGGGTCATCGTCGGTCCCTCCTCCCCGCGCGCCACGGCCCGGTGGGGGCGCCGGTGGAGCCCCCTTCCACTGTGCACCCCCGCGCGGGCGGGCGCCCCCCGGCCGCGGGCAGAATGTGGGCCATGACCTCGCGCACGTGCCCCTGCGGGCTGCCCCGGCCCTACGACGCCTGCTGCGGGCGCTTCCATTGCGGCCCGGCCGCCGCGCCGACGGCGGAACTGCTGATGCGGTCGCGGTACAGCGCGTTCGTGCGGGGGGACGCGGGCTACCTGCTGCGCACCTGGCATCCCCGGACGCGGCCGGAACGGCTGGACCTCGATCCGCGGACGCGGTGGACCGGGCTTGAGGTCCTCGGCTCCACCGAGGGGTCGGCCTTCCACACGACGGGCACGGTCACCTTCCGCGCCTCCTACCGGGGCGGCTCGCTGCTGGAACGCAGCCGGTTCGAGCGGGTGGCCGGGGCGTGGGTCTACGTGGACGGCGACTTCCCGGACGCCTGACCCCCACCGGGCAACGCCCGCACCGGCCCGGGCCTCGGCGCCCGACGAACGCGGCTCACCGGACGAGCAACCCTCCGGACGCCCCCCAGCGGGCCCGGGCGCACCCCCGTGGGTTCGGCGCCGAGAACTCCCGGACGAGCTACCGGCCGGGGACGCCCACCTGGGTACCGGTCTCCGGCCCGACCCCGGACAAGTACTCGGCCGGCCACCCGGGCACAGGTCCCCGCAGGCCTGCGGCGCCCGCTCGTCCCGGACCCGGACGAGTTGCCGCCACTGCCGGTGCGCCCCTTGCGGGTTCCCCGCACGCCCCACACGGTCCGGGACCGCGACGCCGGACCACCGGCCGGAGACCGCCGTACCGGTCCGGGCCCGCACAGCCGACCGTGAGCGCACGCGTGCCCGCTGGAACCTGGTGAGGGCACGAGCCCGCCCCCGGTGCGGGGCCCCGCACGCCAACGGGCGCGGTAGCTGCCCGCGAACCCCCAGCGGTCAGGCCGGCGCCCCCGTCGGGCCTCGCGTCACCGGCGTCCGGTACGTGTACGGCGACTGCCCCGACCGACGCCCCGCCCGGTCCCGGCACCGGACCGGGCGCCGCGGCCGTGCCGCCCGTCGACGAACCCCGGCGGACCCCCGACGAGCGGCCAGGACCAGCGCACCGACCCGGCTGCCGCCCGCATCCGCGCTCGGCGGTCAGGGGGCCAGGACGTCCAGTTCGTGGAGGGCGCCGACGGTGATCTGGCGGGTCAGTTCCTCGGCGCGGGCCGCGTCGCCCGCGCGGACCGCCTCGGCGACCTGTACGTGCAGGGTGACGGCCGCCGGGTCGGGGTCCTCGAACATGACCTCGTGATGGGTGCGGCCGGCCAGCACCTCCGCGACGACGTCGCCGAGGCGGGCGAACATCTCGTTGCCGGACGCGGTGAGGACGGCGCGGTGAAAGGCGACGTCGTGGACCAGGTACTGGTCGAGCCGGTGGCCGCGGGAGTTGGCGACCATGCCGAGGGCGCACGCGGTCAGCTCGGCGCACTGCCCGGCCGTGGCGTGCCGGGCGGCGAGACCCGCGGCGACGGGTTCGACGGCGGAGCGCAGCACGGTCAGGGACCGCAGCTGGTGCGGGCGGTCGGCGCCCGCGAGGCGCCAGCGGATGACCTGGGGGTCGTAGACGTTCCACTCGGCCTTGGGGCGGACCGTCACGCCCACCCGGCGGCGGGAGGCGACCAGGTGCATCGACTCCAGGACGCGGACCGCCTCGCGCATCACCGAGCGTGACACCTCGAAGCGCTGTGCGAGTTCGTCCGTGCGCAGAACGCTGCCCGGCGGGTACTCGCCCGCCGTGATCGCGGGGCCGAGAGCGTCCAGTACACGGCCGTGAAGGCCCCGGCCCGGTGTGCTCATGCACTCAGCGTACGGCCCGGATCACGTAGACAAAAAGTCGGACTTATATGTCACACACTCTTGAATTCGTCGTACCTAATGAGTTTCAGTATGGCGACGCCGCAGTGGCGTCGGATGTCGAGGGAGACAGCGAGGCAGTGATGCGAACCCCCCAGGTCGTCGTCGTGATGGGCGTCGCGGGGACGGGCAAGACCACGATCGGTCCTCTGCTCGCCGCGCGGCTGGGCGTGCCGTACGCCGAGGGTGACGACTTCCACCCGCAGGCCAACATCGACCGGATGTCGGCCGGCATCCCGCTCCGGGACACCGACCGGTGGCCGTGGCTGGAGGCCATCGGACACTGGGCGCACGACCGGGCCGGGCTCGGCGGGGTGGTCAGCAGCTCCGCGCTGAAGCGGTCGTACCGCGACCGGCTCAGGGCCGTGGCACCGGGGATCGTGTTCCTGCACCTCACCGGTGACCGGCGGCTGATCGAGGAGCGGATGTCCCGGCGGCAGGGCCACTTCATGCCCACCGCGCTGCTGGACTCCCAGTTCGCCACCCTCCAGCCGCTGGAGCCGGACGAGCCGGGGGTCGCCGTGGACGTCGCCGGCGGCCCGCAGGAGATCACCGAGCGTGCCGTGCGGGCGCTGGACGCCCTTTCCGCCGCATCCGCCTGACCCCTTCTTCCGAACACGTTCTCCGTAACCGCAAGGGAACCCCCGTGACCAGACTCAGCGTCGAGATGCTGGCAGCGGACACGCCTCCGCCGATCACCTCCGCCGGACACGCCCAGCTGGGCATCGCCGTCCTGGTGGGCATCGCGGTGATCGTCCTGCTCATCACCAAGTTCAAGCTGCACGCCTTCCTGGCCCTGACCATCGGGTCGCTGGTGCTCGGGGCGGTCGCCGGAGCGCCGCTCGACAAGGCCATCACCAGCTTCACCGCCGGGCTCGGCGCGACCGTGGCCGGCGTCGGCGTCCTGATCGCGCTCGGGGCGATCCTGGGCAAGCTGCTCGCCGACTCCGGCGGCGCCGACCAGATCGTCGACACGATCCTCGCCAGGGCGGGCGGGCGCGCGATGCCGTGGGCGATGGTGCTGATCGCGTCGGTGATCGGTCTGCCGCTGTTCTTCGAGGTCGGCATCGTGCTGCTGATCCCGGTCGTGCTGCTGGTGGCCAGGCGCGGCAACTACTCCCTGATGCGCATCGGCATCCCGGCGCTGGCCGGTCTGTCCGTGATGCACGGCCTGATCCCGCCGCACCCCGGCCCGCTGGTCGCGATCGACGCGCTGCACGCCAATCTGGGCGTCACCCTGGCTTTCGGCATCCTCGTGGCCATCCCGACGGTGATCATCGCCGGTCCGCTGTTCTCGAAGGTCGCGGCCCGCTGGGTGGACGTGCCGGCACCGGAGCGGATGCTGCCGCAGCGCGCGTCGGAGGAGCTGGAGCGGCGGCCCGGCTTCGGCGCGACGCTCGCGACCGTGCTCCTGCCGGTGGTGCTGATGCTGGCCAAGGCGCTGGCGGACATCGTCGTGGACGACACCGCCGACCCGACGCAACGCGTCTTCGACATCGTCGGTTCGCCGCTGATCGCGCTCCTCGCCGCCGTGCTCGTCGGGTTCTTCACGCTGGGCCGCGCCGCCGGGTTCACCCGGGACCGGCTGCGCCGGACCGTCGACGACGGCCTCGTGCCCATCGCCGGCATCCTGCTGATCGTCGGCGCGGGCGGCGGCTTCAAGCAGACGCTGATCGACTCCGGGGTGGGCAAGATGATCCTGGACGTCTCGGCGGACTGGTCGATCCCGGCGCTGCTGCTGGGCTGGCTGATCGCGGTGGTGATCCGGCTCGCGACCGGCTCGGCGACGGTGGCGACGGTCTCGGCGGCCGGCCTGGTGGCGCCGCTGGCGGCCGACATGTCGACCACGCACACGGCTCTGCTGGTCCTCGCCATCGGCGCGGGCTCGCTCTTCTTCAGCCAGGTCAACGACGCCGGGTTCTGGCTGGTGAAGGAGTACTTCGGGCTGAGTGTCGGGCAGACCGTCAAGACGTGGTCGCTGATGGAGACGATCATCTCCGTGGTCGCGGGCGGTCTGGTGCTGCTGCTGTCCCTCGTGGTCTAGGCGGGGTCGGTCGGGGGGAGCGGGCCACCGGGGTCAGGGGCGCCACAGGGGGTGCTCCCGCCGGGCCCACTCCTCGCTCACCGTCCCGGTGCGCAGGCCCCTGCGGGCTTCCGGGTCGGCCATGGCCATGCCGATGTGGCCGGCCAGGACGACACCGGTGGTCAGGGCCAGCCAGTCGTGCACGAAGGTGGCCGACGTGCGCCACATCAGCGGTGTGAGGTGGGTGAACCACATCATCAGGCCGGTGCCGAGCATGACGAGGGTGGCGCCGGCGATCCAGGCGGCGTAGACCTTCTGCCCGGCGTTGAACTTGCCGGCCGGGCGCGGGGCGTGCCGGGTGGCGCCGCGCAGGGCGGCGCGCAGCCAGACCCGGTCGTGCGGGCCGAAGCGGTTGAGGAACCCGAGGTCGGTGCGGAAGGCGCGGGAGGCGAGTCCCAGCAGGAACGGGACGGGCAGGGCGAGACCCGCGCACTCGTGGACGCGGACGACCAGTTCGCGGCGGCCGACGAGGATCGCCAGCTGCGGGACGTAGAGGACGGCGGCCGTCAGCACGCACAGGCCCATCAGCGCGGCCGTGCCGCGGTGCACCAGACGTTCGGCCGGGGTGAAGCGGTGGACGCGGGTGGCCGGCCGGGCCGGGGCGTCAGCCGGTGGGTGCATCGGTGCGTCCGTTCGATCGGCCCACCCAGGCGTCGACGTCGTAGCCCAGGTCCTCCCAGTAGCCGGGGCGGACGCGGTCGGTGACCGTGATGCCGGAGAGCCACTTGGCCGACTTGTAGAAGTACATGGGTGCCACGTAGAGGCGGACGGGGCCGCCGTGGTCGTGGCCGATGTCCTGGTCCTGCATGCGCAGGGCGGCGAGGACGTCGGGGCGGCGGGCCTGGGCCAGGGTGAGGCTCTCGGTGTAGGTGCCGTCGAAGCAGGTGAAGCGGACGGCCCGGGCGGAGCGGTGGACGCCGGCGGCGTCCAGCAGCGCGGAGAGGCGTACGCCCTCGAAGGGGGTGGCGGGGACCCGCCAGCCGGTGACGCACTGGACGTCCCGGACGAGCCGGGTGCGCGGCAGGGCGCGCAGCTCGGCGAGGGTGTAGCTGTGCGGGCGGTCGACCAGGCCGTCGACGGTGAGGCGGTAGGCGGCGGGGCTCGGGCGCGGGACGGAGGCGGCGACGGAGTAGTACCGGAATCCGCCGCCGTTGGGCAGCAGTCCGGTCAGGCCCGTGGGGTCCTTGCCGGCGACCTCGCCGAGGAAGCCTTCCATGCCGCGCTGGAGCACGGGCGCGCCGAGCACGCCGAGCGCGCCGAGGCCGAGGGTGCCGAGGAAGATGCGGCGGCCGACCGGCCGGCCGTCCCGTTCCTCGGGTGGGTCAGGGTTCACGTGGCCCATTCGAGCACTCCCGTCCGTGCGGGGCCAGGGGTCGGGGGCAGCGGTCAGACTTTCGTCATCTCTTCCCCGAGTACGGCCGCGGGGGCGCCGCCGTTCACCGGCCGAGGGCGTGGCCGCGGGCCGCGCGGAAGGCCGCCCAGGGGTCGCGGTGGGCGTAGGACCAGGGGGCCGGGGTGGCGTGCCGGCCGATGCGCCGGAAGAGGGCGGCCGCCTCGGCCGGGCGGCCGGCCGAGGTCAGGGCGAAGGCGAGGTGGTTGAGGTCGAGGTGGCGGCGCGGGTGGTCGTCGTGCTCCCACTCCAGCCACCAGTCGAAGCAGGTGCGCAGGATGCGGCGGGCCCGCGGGCCGGACCAGTGCCCGGAGGCGGCCGGGTCGGCGGGGGTGAGGCCGGTGGCGGCCAGGACCCGGTACCGCTCGGCGTAGGCGACGACGGGGAGCACGGCGAGGGGTGAGTCGGCGGGGGCCTCGGCGGCGGCCAGTTCGGCGGCGTCGTACGCCTCGTGGACCTCCGCCCGGCCGCCCGCGGGGCGTTCGGCGAGGCGGGCGATCAGCAGGTGGTGGGCGTGGTGGTGCTCGGGGTGGCGGCGGCGCAGCTCGGTGAAGGCCCCGAGCAGTTCGCTCTCCGGGCCGAGGGCGCGGGCCAGCAGGAGCCGGCCGAGCCAGGGGGTGGGGTCGGCCGGGGCGAGCGCGGCGGCCGTGTCGCAGGCCTCGCGGGCCCGGCCGGCGTCGTCCCGGCCGCGCAGGGCGCGGTGGACCAGGGCGAGCGCGAGGAGGGTGGCGGCGTCGGCGGAGCCGGGCTCGGCGGCGAGCCAGTCACCGGCCCGGGCGGCGGCGCGGGGGTCGCGGGCGAGGACGGTGAGGCGGTGGCCGCGGCGGTCCCAGTCGTCGCCGGTGTGGATCAGCAGGGAGCGCGCGGCCTGCCGGCGGCCCTGGGCCAGGGCGGTGCGGGCGGTGCGCAGTCCGGCGTCGCCGAGGGCCTCGTCGAAGGCAGCGGTGTCGGTCCCGGCGGGGGCGCCGGGCGCGTCCGTGGGGGCCCGGCGCAGGCCGGGCGCAGGCGGGAGAGGGGGCACCGGGGGCTTCCTGTTTTCTCGGGCTGCCATCAACCGATCACGGACAGCAAACCCGCAGCCACGGCTTGCGTCAAGCGGAATCCCGGTGTTCGACCGTTCAACAGCCTTGCCCCGAGCGGAACTTGGTGTAACCGGCGCAGGTGGCCGGGGTCTGCCCGCCCGGTCGGCGGTTTTTCCTGTGGCGTATGCCACGGACCGTGCGGAACGCGGGCCGGGCCGGTTGTGGCGTACGCCATGGCGCCGGACGCCCCGGCGCCGGACCATGGCGAGTCAACTGCCCGCTTTCGGGTGCTTCCGGGGCAATGTCACCCCGGGGAGGCTACAGTCGGCCACTACGCGCCCGTGGTCCGGCCGGATGATGAGGTACACAGCGTGTCGGTTCTGGTTCTCGTTCTCGCCGTGAGCGCGGCCTGCTGTCTGGGCTTCGGATTCGTACTCCAGCAGAACGCGGCGCAGCAGGCACCGCTCAGCGACTTCCTCTCCTTCCGGCTGCTGCTCGACCTGATGCGGATGCCGCGCTGGCTGGGCGGCCTCGGCCTGATGGTGGCCGGCATGGTGCTGGGCGCGGTCGCCCTCGGCAAGGGGGAGATCTCGCTCGTCGAGCCGCTGCTCGCGACCAACCTGCTGTTCGCCCTCGCCCTGTCCCGCTACCGCACCGGGCAGTCGCTGGGCCGCCAGGGCTGGGCCGGGCTGCTGCTGCTCGCGGGGGGCGTCAGCGCGTTCCTCATGGCGGGCGAGCCGCGCGCCGGCACGGCGGTCGCCGATCCGCTGCGGCACTGGCTGATCATCGGGGCCGTGGTGGGCGTGGCGCTGGTCCTGACGGCGTACGCCAAGCGTTCCCGGCTGAGCTGGGGCCCGGTGCTGCTGGCCACCGCCGCCGGCCTGCTGTACGGCGTCCAGGACGCGCTGACCCGGGTGAGCGGCACCCTGTTCGGCGACGGCGGACTCGCCGAACTCCTCACCAGCTGGCAGCCGTACGGCGTGCTGGCCTGCGGGGTCACCGGGCTGGTCCTGGTGCAGAGCGCGTTCGAGACGGCTCCCCTGCGGATGTCGCTGCCCGCGCTGACCGCGGCCGAGCCGCTCGCCGGGATCCTGTGCGGGGTGGGGTTCCTGGGTGACCGGCTGCGCACCGACACCGGGGCGCTCGCCTGGGAGGCGGCCGGGCTCGCGGCCGTGGTGGCGGGCATCGTCCTGCTGGGGATGCACCCGGCGATGCCGTGCGGCGCCACGGGCACGGAACCGTCGGCCCGGGACCTCCAGCGCCGCTGAGCCCGCCGGCCTGCTTGGATGGCGGGCATGAATCCCGCTGACGAGATCCTCGACATCGTCGACGAGCACGACCGGGTCGTCGCCCGCTGCCCGCGCGGCGAGGCGTACGCCCGCGGGCTGCGTCACCGCTGTGTGTTCGTCCAGGCCCGGGACGCGGCCGGCCGGCTCTTCGTGCACCGGCGCACCGCCACCAAGCTGGTGTTCCCGTCCCTGTACGACATGTTCGTCGGCGGGGTCGTCGGCGCGGGCGAGTCCTACGACGCGGCGGCACTGCGCGAGGCCGAGGAGGAGCTGGGCGTCACCGGGCTGCCGCGCCCGGAGCACCTCTTCACCTTCCTCTACGACGACGGTGCCGGCAGGAGCTGGTGGTCCGCGGTGTACGAGGTGCGCTGCGACCTGCCGGTGCGGCCCCAGCCCGAGGAGGTGCAGTGGCACGCCTTCCTCACCGAGGAGGAGGTCGGGCGGCGGCTCACCGAATGGGAGTGGGTGCCGGACGGCCTCGCCGCGTACGAGCGCCTGGGGGCGTTCCGGTCCCGGTGAGCCGCCGGTAGGGTCGGTCGTGTGATCGACTTGGTACGGAACGTCCGGCTGTGGTTCGCGCCGGAGCGGGTACGCGACGAGGGCGGCACGCCCGACTACCGGTTCTCGCTGGCCAACGAGCGGACCTTCCTCGCCTGGCTGCGGACGGCGCTCGCGCTGATCGGCGGCGGCTTCGCGGTCGACCAGTTCCTGCCGGACCTGCGCTGGGCGTGGCGGGCCGGTCTCGCGCTCGCGTTGCTGGGCGCCGGTGTGCTGTGCTCGCTGCGGGCGGTGAACCACTGGGTGCGCTGCGAGCGGGCGATGCGGCGCGGCGAGGACCTGCCCGAGTCCCGGTTCCCCGCGCTGCTGGGCCTGGTCGTCGCGGTGGTGGCGGTGGCGATGGTCCTGGTGGTGCTGGTCGGGTGGGAGGGGTGACGACGGGCGTGGCGGCGGGTCCGGCGGGCCGGGACCCGGGGCTCCAGCCCGAGCGCACCCGGCTGGCCTGGCGGCGTACCACGCTGTCCGCCACCGTGGCCGCCGTCCTCGCCGTGAGGTCGGCGCTGCGCGGGGGCGGAGCTGCCGGGGCGGTCGCCGGATGCGCGGTGTACGGCGGGCTGTGGCTGGCCTTCCTCAGCGTGGCCCATCACCGTATCCGCGCGTTGTCCGCCGGCATCCCGCCGCCCGCGCTGGCCCCGCGCCACGCGGCGGCGGCGGTGCTGTGCGCGGTGGCGACGGCGGTGTGCGCGGCGGCGCTGGTGCTCGGTCCCGCCCGCTAGCGCGTCAGTCCCGGCCGGTGTCCGAGGGCACCGTGACCACGATCTTGCCGCGGGTGCGGTTGCGCTCGCCGAGGCGGTGGGCGTCGGCCGCGCTCTCCAACGGGAACGTCTCCTGCACGTGGACGGTGAGGACCCCCTGGTCGGCGAGGGCGGCGAGCGCGGTGAGGTCCGCGGTGTCGGGACGGACGAAGGCGTACCGGCCGCCGTAGCCCACCACCGCCGGGTCGGCGACGGACGCCAGCCGACCCTCGGGGGCGAGCAGGTTGGCGGAGGTCCTGAGGGTGTCGCCGCCGATGGTGTCGAAGACCGCGTCCACGCCCTCGGGGGCGAGCCCGCGCACCCGTTCGGCCAGGCCCTCCCCGTGGGCCACCGGTTCGCCGCCGAGGCCGCGGACGAAGTCGTGGTTGTGCTCGCCTGCGGTGCCGATCACCCGGGCACCGGTGTGGGCGGCGAGCTGGACCGCGAAGGAGCCGACCCCGCCGGCCGCCGCGTGCACCAGGACGGTCTCGCCGCGCTTCACCTCCAGCACCTTGTGCAGCACCTGGTAGGCGGTGAGCCCGGCCAGCGGCAGACCGGCGGCCTCCTCGAACGACAGGGTGCGCGGCTTGCGGGCCAGGGTGCGCACGGGCGCGGCCACGTACTCGGCGAAGGTCCCCCGGGACAGGAAGTCCTCGCGGACGTAGCCGATGACCTCGTCGCCGACGCCGAACTCCGTGACCGCCGCCCCGGGCCGTACGACGACCCCGCTGACGTCCCAGCCGGGGATCACCGGGAAGACGGCGTCCAGCAGGGTGTCGAGCCGGCCCTCGCGGCACTTCCAGTCGACCGGGTTGACGGCCGCCGCGCGCACCTGGACCAGCACCTGGTCGGGGCCGACCTTCGGGTCGCGCACCTCGCCGTACTCCAGCACCTCGGGTCCGCCGTAGCGGCGGTAGCTGATGCCCTTCATGCCCCCGACCCTCCGGGGTGCGCGGGCGGCGCGCAACCGGGGTCCGGTGGGCACCGTCCGGTCGGCGGCGCGTCCGAGGGTGCGAGCGGCCCGTCCGGCGCGTCCGGGGGCGCGGGCGGCCTATCGTGGCTCCGGTCACGTTTCACCTCGCGTTCGGCTCCCGCACTGGACGACATACCGACCGGTCGGCATCATGAGTCGGGTCGTGTTCCACCCGTTCGTAGGAGTGATGTATGAGCGCCGACCACCCGCCCGGACTCGACCTGGACCGGCTGCGCGTCCTGCTCGACCGCGAGCGCCCCGGTCTGGTCAGCGGCCCCCTGACCGGCCGGCTGATCGAGGGCGGACGGTCCAACCTCACCTACGCGCTCTCCGACGGCACCGGGCGGTGGGTCGTGCGCCGGCCCCCGCTCGGCCACGTGCTGGCCACCGCGCACGACATGCGGCGCGAGCACCGGGTGATCAGCGCCCTGCACCCCACCCGGGTGCCGGTGCCGCGGCCGGTGCTGCTGTGCGAGGACGAGGACGTGCTCGGCGCGCCGTTCTACGTCATGGAGTTCGTCGAGGGCACCCCGTACCGCACCGCCGGGCAGCTCGCCCCGCTCGGCGCGGAACGCACCCGCGCGGCGGTGCTCTCCCTCGTGGACACGCTGGTCGAACTGCACGCGGTGGACCCCGCCGAGGTGGGCCTCGCCGACTTCGGCCGTCCGGAGGGCTTCCTCGACCGGCAGCTGCGCCGCTGGGGCAAGCAGCTGGACGCCTCCCGCAACCGCGACCTGCCCGGCATCGACGAGCTGCACGCCGCCCTCGGGCGGGCGCTGCCGGTCTCCCCCGCCCCGGCCGTCGTCCACGGCGACTACCGCCTGGACAACGTCCTGATCGGCGACGACGACCGGATCAGGGCGATCCTCGACTGGGAGATGTCCACCCTCGGGGACCCGCTGACCGACCTGGGCCTGCTGGTGATGTACAGCGCGCCGCTCGGCATGCCGGACTCCCCCGTCTCCACCACCGCCGAGGCACCGGGGCACCCGTCCCCGCGGGAGCTGATCGAGCGGTACGCCGCGCGTTCGGGCCGCGACGTCTCGGCCGTCTCCTGGTACACGGCGTTCGCCTGGTTCAAGCTCGCCGTGATCCTGGAGGGCATCCACTACCGGTACACGCTGGGCCAGACGGTCGGCCGCGGCTTCGACCGCATCGGCGAACTCGTCCCCGTCTTCATCGACCACGGACTGACCACCCTTCAGGAAGGCTGACCGCCATGGACTTCGCGTTCGACGCGCGCACCGAGGAGCTGCGCACCAGGCTCCTCGCCTTCATGGACGAGTACGTCCACCCCGCCGAGGCCGTCGCCGAGGAGCAGCGCGCCGAGCTGGCCTCCCCCTGGGACACGCCGGCCGTCGTCGAGGAGCTGAAGGCCGAGGCCCGCAGGCAGGGACTGTGGAACCTGTTCCTGCCCGACTCCGAGTACGGTGCCGGGCTGACCAACCTCCAGTACGCGCCGCTCGCCGAGATCACCGGCCGTTCCCCGCACCTCGCGCCCACCGCGACCAACTGCGCCGCGCCCGACACCGGGAACATGGAGGTGCTCGCCCAGTTCGGCACCGAGGAGCAGAAGAAGCGCTGGCTGGAGCCGCTGCTCGCCGGTGAGATCCGCTCGGCGTTCGCGATGACCGAGCCGGAGGTGGCCTCCTCCGACGCCACGAACATCACCACGCACATCGAGCGGGACGGCGACGAGTACGTCGTCACCGGCCGCAAGTGGTACATCTCCGGGGCGATGAACCCGGACTGCCGGATCTTCATCGTCATGGGCAAGACCGACCCGGACGGGGCGGACATCCGCCGCCAGCAGTCCATGGTGCTGGTCCCGCGCGACACCCCGGGCGTCACCGTGCGGCGCGCCATGCGGGTGTTCGGGTACGAGGACCACTCGCACGGCGGGCACGCCGAGGTCGTCTTCGACCGCGCGCGCGTGCCGGTGGCCAACCTGGTCGGTGAGGAGGGCGGCGGTTTCGCCATCGCCCAGGCCCGGCTCGGCCCCGGCCGCATCCACCACTGCATGCGGCTGATCGGCATGGCCGAGCGGGCGATCGAGCTGATGTGCCGGCGGGCGGTGTCGCGTACCGCGTTCGGCAAGACGCTGGCCCAGCAGGGGGTGGTGCAGAACTGGATCGCCGACGCGCGGGTCACCGTGGAGCAGCTGCGGCTGCTGGTGCTGAAGACGGCGTGGCTGATGGACACCGTCGGCAACCGGGGCGCCCACACGGAGATCCAGGCCATCAAGATCGCCACGCCGCGGGCGGTGGTCGGCATCCTCGACCGCGCCATCCAGCTGCACGGCGCGGGCGGGGTGAGCCAGGACCACCCGCTCGCCGAGCTGTACGCCAGCGCCCGCACGCTGATGCTGGCCGACGGCCCGGACGAGGTGCACCAGCGTTCGCTGGCCCGCAGGGAACTGAGGAAGCACACCTGACACCCCCGGCCGGTGCGGCCCCCGTACCCCGCGGGAGCGGGAGCCGGGGGCAGGCAGGGGCCGGGGCCCGTGCGAGGCGGGGCCGAACCCCCTACCCGGGCGCCGGACTCCCGCCGCCGGGGACGGGTACGGGCACGGCCTCGGCGGGAGCAGCCGGTGGCCCGGTCGGTGGCATCGGGGAGCGGATCCGACCGGAGGTGGGCCGGCGGCGGACCAGGCAGCGGGCACGGTCGGCGTCCCGCCGTGGGGACGGCCCGGTGGACCGGGCCGCGTGGTCCGGTCCACCGGGCCGCCCCCGACCGGGCCGCCCCGCGTGACCTCCAGCCACCGGCCGAGGACCGTCCCGACACGAGAGGCCCGCGCCGTCGCGCCGCCGGGCCGACCCACCCCGGCTACGCCGCCGCCTCCCGCGCGTGGCCGCCGCCGGGTAATCCTTCGCCCGGCCCCACGCCGCCCACCGGGCCGTCCCACCCATGCCCAGGACCGCCGCCGACTCACCGGGCCGGGCGGACGCGGCGCGCACGGCCACCGGTCACCCTCCGCCCAAGCCGCGGACGCGTCTCACGGACGCCGCCCGGCCGGGCCTCCCCACCGGCCGAGGACCGTCCCGACACGAGAGGCCCACGCCCTCCCCCGCCGGACCGGCCCACCCCGCCTACCCCGCCCCCACCTCCCACGCACGGCCGCCGCCCGGTCACCGGGCCGTCCCACCCATGCCCAGGGCCGCCACCGACTCACCGGGCCGGGCGGACGCGCCGCGCACAGGCACCGATCGAGCCGCAGGCGCGTGTCGCGGACGCCGTCCAGCGGGCCTCCCCACCGGCCGACCGGGGAGCCGTGTCCACGCCCCGCCGGCCCCGCCCCCGGGGGGCACGTAGGCGGCGCGTCGGGTGTTTCCGTGCGCTGTTGAGTGCGGGGGCGGGCTGTGGTGTCGTACCCCTTCCGGACGCCGGCCGGGCACGGCCGTGCGGTGGGGCGAGGGGGAAGCGTGGCCGATTCGCGGGAACACCCGGGGTGGGGCGGGGACAAGGTGACCCTGGAGCGTCTGCTGTCGGTGGTGGGGCCGGGGGCGCTGGAGCTGGACACGGCTCCCGGCGGGCTGGACGTGGCCGTCGGCGGGGTCGCCGTCCTGGACGTGCTGGACCCTGCGGTCCGGCCCCGGGAGCTGGTGCTCGCGGTCGGTGTCGGTGCCGGCTCGCCGCAGGCGGTGGACGTCCTGCGCCGGGCCGGTGACGCCGGCGCCGCCGGTGTGGTCTTCGGCCCGGACCGCCCGGAGGGCGCCGCGGGTGCGCTGCGGGCAGCGGCCCGGGAGGCCGGTACGGCGGTGTTCTTCCGCACCTGGTACCGCTGGGACGAGCTGGTCGTGGTGCTGCGGGCCGGGCTGGCCGCGGCGGGGGCGGCGCCGTCGGCAGCGGCCCCCGGGCCGGCCCTGGGGGACCTGGACGCGCTGGCCGACGCGGTGGCCGCGCTGGTCGGCGGCTCGGTGACCATCGAGGACACCGACTCCCGGGTGCTGGCGTTCTCCTCGACGGAGGAGAACGTGGACGAGATGCGCCGGCTGACCATCCTCGGGCGGCGTGTTCCCCCCTGGCGGGTGGCCGCCATGCGGGACGCCGGTTTCTTCCGCGCCCTGTGGACGGCGGACGACGTGCTGCACCGCAGGGCGCAGGGCGACGACCCCGAGCGTCTGGTGTGCGCCGTCCGCGCGGGCGGTGAGGTGCTGGGATCGGTCTGGGTGGCCGCGGTCGGCGGCCGGCCGCTGTCCCCGAACGCGTCCGAGGCGCTGCGCGCGGCGTCCCGGGAGGCCGCCGCCCATCTGCTGCACCACCGCACGCGCGGCGCGGACAGCCGGCTGGTGGAGGACGCGGCGCGGGCGCTGCTGGAGGAGCGCGGCTCGGCCGAGGTGCTGGCCGCGCGGGCGTCGCTGCCGGCGCAGGAGCCCTGTGCCGTGCTGGCGGTGGGATTCGGGGCGGGCGAGCCCGGACAGGCACCGGCGGACGACCCGTCGCGGCTGTACGGCCCGCTGGCCCTGCACTGCGCGGCGCTCGGCCACCGGATCGTGGTGGTGCCGGCCGGCGGCCGGGCGCTGGTGCTGGTCGCCTCGCTGGACCCGGACCCGGCCGCGGCGCGTGAGCAGCTGACGAAGCTGGGGACGTCGCTGACCGCGCAGCTGTCCGCCGCGACGGGCACACCGGTGCGGGCCGGTCTGGGCGAGGTGGTGTCGGCGCTGGCGCGGGCCGCGGAGTCGCGCCGGACCGCCGAGCAGGCCCTGCGGGCGCTCGTCCGGACCGGGGGCGACCGCACGGTCGCCCGGGTGGCGGACGTGGCCGACACGATCGGCGTACTGCGGGTGCTGGAGGCGCTGCGGGACCTGGAGCTGCCGCCGGGGACCTCGGTGGCGCGGCTGGCCGCGTCCGACGCCGGACCGGGCGGAGGCCAGCTGGTGGCGTCGCTGCGCGCCTACCTCGACCACTTCGGTGACGTGTCCGCGGCGGCCCACGCGCTGTCGGTCCACCCCAACAGCCTGCGGTACCGGCTGGGCCGGATCACCGCGGTCTCGGACCTGGACCTCGGCAGCCCGGACGCGCGTCTGCTGGCGCAGTTACAGCTACGGCTCGGGGATCCGGACGCGGGGGCGTGACCCGTCGTACGGGCGTGCCCACGGCGCGTTTCGTGCGCCCGCACCAACGGGGGGCGCCGTCCTCGTCGCCGCGCACAACGGCGGAGTCCGACCGGACCGGCCGCCCGGTCCGGGCGCCGGCTCGGGGGGTGAGCCTTTGCGGAACCGACGATGACGGGGCAGGTGCGCGGCCCGCAGTCTGGGAACACGCCGGGGAGACAGGCCCCGGCCGCCTCGTCCCAGACCGGAAGGTTCACCATGACCGCTGTGCCCCTCGACACCGTACGGCGCGCACACGTCCTCCAGGAGGCCGTGCGGCAGAGGCTGCTGGACCCGGAGGAGTCGCTGCTGGCCGCCTTCGTCGACCTCGACGCCGTCGCGGCCACCGTCCGGGCGCTCGACGACGCCTTCCCCGGCTCCCCGGAGGTGCCCGGTGTCCTGCACACCTTCGCCGCGAAGGCCAACTGCCTCGTGCCCGTCCTGGCGGAGCTGGCCCGGCTGGGCATGGGCTGCGAGGTCGCGACCGGCGGTGAGCTGGCCCGGGCGCTGGCGGCCGGGTTCCCGGCCGACCGGATCGTCTTCGACTCCCCCGCCAAGACCCGGGCGGAGCTGGAGCGGGCGCTGGAGCTGGGGGTGGCCGTCAACGCGGACAGCTTCCAGGAACTGGAGCGGATCGACCGGCTGCTCGGCGGCCGGGCGCCGGTCTCGCGGATCGGGGTGCGCCTCAACTGCCAGGTCGGCGGCGGCTCCATCGCGGCGATGAGCACCGCCACGAGCACGTCGAAGTTCGGTGTCCCGCTCACGGACCCGGGCAACCGCGAACGGCTGATGCGGGCGTTCGGCACCTATCCGTGGCTGAGCTGGGTGCACACCCACACCGGGTCCCAGGGCTGCCCGCTGGACCTGATGGCCCGCGGGGTGGCGCAGGCGGTGGAGTTCGCCGACCAGGTGACGGCCGCGTTCGGGGCGGGCAGGATCGCGGGCATCGACATCGGCGGCGGCCTGCCCGTCAACTTCGCCGACGACGAGGTCACCCCCGGGTTCGACGCGTACGTGGACCAGCTGCGGACGCACGCCCCGCGACTGTTCGAGGGCGGGTACGCGATCGTCACCGAGTTCGGCCGGTCCGTGATGGCGAAGAACGGCTTCATGGCCGCGTACGTCGAGTACACCAAGACCGCGGGCGGCCGGCCGATCGCGGTGACGCACGCCGGCGTGCAGGTCGCCACCCGGACCGTGTTCGGTCCCGACGCCTGGCCGCTGCGGATCGAGGCGCACGACCCGTCCGGCGCGGCCAAGCGGGGGCGGCCGGTACGCCAGGACGTCGCCGGTCCCGCCTGCTTCGCCGGGGACCTGCTGGCCCGGGACCGCGCGCTGCCCGCCCTGGAGCCGGGCGACCTGGTGGTGGTGCCGGACACCGGAGCGTATTACTTCTCCACGCCGTTCAAGTACAACAGCCTTCCGGAGCCCGCCGTGTACGGCGTCCGGGCGGGCGCGGACGGCCGTGTCGCGTTCACGGTCGTCCGTCCGGCGCAGGACCCGTGGCGGCTGACGGAGCTGGACGGCGTGGACCCGCTGTCCCAGGACCCGGTGCCCGTCCGGGCCGGCGACGTCCGGTGAGGAGCACCGGGGTGCCCCCGGCGGGCCGGCCGTCGCCCGAGCGGGACGGGCCGCGGCCGGAGCGGGCCGGGCCGCTGCTCACGCAACGGGCCGCGGTGGTGTTCCTGCTCGCGGCGCTGGCCGGGGTCGGGGCCACCGTCCTGTCGGCGCTGGCCGGGGACGTGTGGCCGGTGGCGGTGAGCGTGGGCGGCGGCACGGCCGCGTCGGCGGTCCTGTTCTTCCGGGAGATCATCGACTGACCGGCCGGTGCGGGGCCCGTTCAGGGGCGCAGGGCCCGCAGCAGGAGGTCGGCGAGGTGGTCGGCGACCTCCTGGGGGGTGAGGGGGCCGCCGGGGCGGTACCAGGTGGACAGGTGGTGGACGGAGCCGAAGTGGTAGTCCACCACCAGGTCGGCGGGGGTCGCGGTGGAGAAGACCCCCTCCTTCTGGCCCTCCTCGATGAGCGCGCGGAACCGCTCGTGGTAGAGCCGGCGCTCGGCGCGGACCTGCTTGTTCTTCTCCGGGCTCAGGTGGTGCATGGACCGGAAGAAGATCATCGCGTCGTCGAGGTTGTCGATCGTGGTGACGACCACGTCGGCCGCCGCGTCCCTGAGCCGCTTGTCCACGGGCGCGTCCAGGCCGGCGAAGTGGTCCAGGCGCTCCTGCTGGACGCGCAGCACGCGCGCGTACACCTCGTGCAGCAGGTCGTCCTTGGAGCCGAAGTAGTGGTACAGCGCGCCCTTGGTGACGCCGGCCGCCTCCACGATCTCCTGCACGGAGGTGCGGTCGTAGCCGCGTTCGGCGAAGAGTCGGGTGGCGGCGGCCAGCAGCCGCTGCGGGACGGGCGCACCGTCTCCGTCGGTCGTCCTGGGCACTGCCGCCACCTGCCTTCCGGTCTGCTGCTAGTCGTCGGTGCGGGAACGCAGTTCCCGACGGAGGATCTTCCCACTCGCCGTCTTGGGCAGTTCGGGCAGGATCTCCACCTGACGCGGATACTTGTAGGCGGCCAGTCTCTCCTTGCAGTACCCGGCGAGTTCGTCCGGGTCCGCCTCGGCTCCCGGCCGCAGGCTGATGTAGGCCTTGACGGTCTCGCCACGGTATCCGTCGGGCACGCCGACGACGGCCGCCTCGCGCACCGCCGGATGGGTGTACAGGACGTCCTCGACCTCGCGCGGCCACACCTTGAAGCCGGAGGCGTTGATCATGTCCTTCTTGCGGTCGACGACGTAGAGCCAGCCCCGCTGGTCCATGAAGCCGATGTCGCCGGTGCGCAGCTCGCCGTCGGGGAAGGTCTCGGCGGTGGCGTCGGGGCGCCGCCAGTAGCCGGGCACCACCTGGGGACCCCGTACGACGATCTCGCCGTGTTCCCCGAAGGGCACCTCCTCGCCCCGCTCGTCCAGGACGCGCACCACCGTGTCCGCGCCGGGCAGGCCGACGGAGAGCGTCCCGGAGACCGGGTCCACGGGTGCCTCCAGGCCGGGCGGGACGGAGGCGCAGGGTGCGGTGCACTCGGTGAGGCCGTAGCCGACGCGGATGTACGGCCCGAAGCGCTCGCGGAACCTCTCCACCAGGGCGGGCGGCACGGGGGCGCCGCCGGAGGAGAGGTGGGTGAAGGAGGCGAAGTGGTCGCGGGTGACGCCCGGGTGGGCGGCGAGCGCCATGTAGGCGGTGGAGGGGCCGACCGTGTAGTGCGGGCGGTGCTCGGTGAAGGCCTCCAGGACGACACCGGGCTCGAAGCGGTAGGTGAGCACCAGGGTGCCCGCGCTGTCCAGGCAGGCGCCGAACTGGCAGACCATGCCGGTGATGTGGAACAGCGGCGCGAGGGCGTGGTAGACGGGCGGCTGGGGCAGGCCGAGCCCGGTGGCCTGCCGCTCGGCGTTGTGCATGATGTTGGCGTGCGTGTTGGTGGCGCCCTTGGGGGTGCCGCTGGTGCCGGAGGTGTAGCTGATCAGCGCGATGTCCTCCGGGCGCGGCGCGCGGTCCGCGGGGGCGTGGCCGCCGCGCCGGGCCACGGCGGTCAGGTCGTCGGCGTCCGCGGCCGGGGGCAGCCGGTCGAAGGACAGCACGCGCGGGTCGTCGCGGGTCTGGAAGTCCCGCTCGCAGGCGGTCAGGACGATCCGCACCGGTGAACCGGTGGCCGTCTCCCGCAGGTAGGAGTCCCAGGCCCGGTCGGAGCAGATCAGGGCGGTCACCTCGCCGTCCCGCAGGACATGCCCGACCTCGCCCGCCTTGTACATGGGGTTCACCGGGACGACGGTCGCGCCCGCCTTCCAGGCGCCGAGGACCGCGAGCACGAAGTGCGGGGAGTTCTGGAGCAGGACGGCCACCCGGTCGCCGCAGGCCAGGCCGCGGGCGGCGAGGTGGGCGGCGACGCCGTCGCTCAGCACGTCGGCCTCGCGGTAGCTCAGGCGCCCGTCGAAGTAGGCGAGGAAGGTGCGGTCCGGGGCCTTCGCGACGGCCGCGCGCAGCGCGTGCACGAGCGAGTCGGCGGGGTCGACGGGGGCGCGCTGGGCCTCGTCGAGCAGGGCGAGCCAGGGGCGGGCGGCGTAGCGGGACGCGGTCACCGGCCGGCCTCCCACTTCTGCTGGATGTGGTTCATGGTGGCGAGCCAGCGGTCCGGGTCCGCGGCGCGCGACTGGTGGAAGCCGGCGACCTCGGGGTGCGGGAGGATCAGGAAGCGGTCCTCCTCGATGCCCCGGAACAGCGCCTCGGCGACGTCCTCGGGTTCGATCGCGGTGGGCCGCAGCACCAGGTCGCCCGCGGTGCCGGTGGCGGACAGCATGTCGGTGCGCACGCCCTGCGGGCAGATGGCATGGACTTTGACCCCCCGGTGGCGGTAGGTCAGCGACAGCCATTCGGCGAAGGCGAGGGCGCCGTGCTTGGTCACGCTGTACGAGGGGGCACCGATCATCGTCAGCAGGCCGGCGGCGGAGACGGTGGACACGAACCGGCCGGCGCCGCGCTCCACCCAGTCCGGCAGCAGGGCGTGGGCCGCGCGGACGTGGGCCATCAGGTTCACGTCCCAGGACGTCGCCCAGGAGTACTCGTCCAGGGGGCCGCCGAGGTCGCCGTCCTCGAAGGCGACACCGGCGTTGGCGCAGTACACGTCGACCGTGCCGCCGAGCGCGTCCCGGGCCGGTCCGACGATCGCGGAGGCGTCGCCGGGCACGGCGATCCCGCCGATCTCCGCGGCGACGGCCTCGGCCCGGCCGGCGTCCAGGTCGTTGACCACCACCCGGGCGCCCTCGGCGGCGAACCGCCGGGCCAGCGCGGCCCCGATCCCGCCGCCCGCTCCGGTGACGATCACTCCCGCATCCTGCACGGCTTCCACCATCGGTCTCCTTCGACACGACTCTCGCGCGGCGCGCGCGGCTCTTCCGGACAGACTAACCAGTCGGTATGTATAAGGGAAAGGGTGACCGCGCCACCCTCGGGGGGAGGCGGGGAACCGCGCGAGCCACCACGGACCTGCCGGTACCTTCCAACCCCACGGAGGCCATCCCATGCACCTGTCCCGACGCAACCTGCTCGGATCGGCCGCGGTGGCGGCCGTCCCCGTGACGGCCCGGCCCGGCGGACCCCCGGCCGCCCCCGCCGCCTCCCGGCACGGCGGTCCCGGGACCGTCCCCGCCCCGTCGCGGCACCGGGAGCCGGTGCGCACCGGCTTCGAGAGACTGGCGGCCGACGGGTACGCGCTGCTGGCGGGCCGGCGCGTCGGCGTCGTCACCAACCCCACCGGCATCACCCGGGACACCCGCCACATCGTCGACGTCCTGCACGCCGACCCCCGCGTCCGGCTGACCGCGGTCTTCGGCCCGGAACACGGCTTCCGGGGCACCGCGCAGGCGGGCGGCTCCGAGGGGCGCCACGACGACCCCGCGACCGGCCTCCCCGTCTACGACACCTATCTGAAGAGCGGCCGGGCGCTCGCCGACGTCTTCACCACCTCCGGCGTCGACACGGTCGTCTTCGACATCCAGGACGTCGGCGCCCGGTTCTACACCTACGTGTGGACGCTCTACGACTGCATGGAGGCGGCCCAGCTCGCCGGCCTGCGCTTCGTCGTCCTGGACCGCCCGAACCCGGTGACCGGCCGCGAGGCCCGGGGACCGGTCCTGCACCGGGAGTTCGCCACCTTCGTCGGCCGGCAGCCGATCGCCCAGGCGCACGGGATGACCGTCGCGGAACTGGCCCTCCTGTTCAACGGGGAGTTCCTGGCCACGCCCGTCGCCCTGGAGACCGTCCGGATGTCGGGCTGGCGGCGCGACGCGTTCTGGGACGAGTGCGGCCTGCCCTGGGTGCCGCCGAGCCCGAACATGCCGACCCCGGACACGGCGCTGGTGTACTCCGGCACCTGCCTGTTCGAGGGCACCAGCCTCTCCGAGGGGCGCGGCACGACCCGGCCGTTCGAACTCCTCGGCGCCGAGGGCGTCGACGGCCGCTGGGCCGCCGCCGCCGGCGCGCTGGGGCTGCCGGGCGTGCGGTTGCGGGAGGCGTACTTCACGCCGACGTTCTCGAAGTTCCAGGGGGTGACGGTCGGCGGGGTGCAGATCCACGTGACCGACCGGGCCGCCTACGACCCCGTACGCACCGGGATCGCGCTGCTGGTGACCGCCCGACGGGTGTGGGACGGCTTCGCCTGGCGGTCCGACGACTGGATCGACAAGCTCACCGGTTCGGCCCGGGTGCGCACGATGATCGACGCGGGCGCCGGCACCGACGAGGTGGTGGGCGCCTGGCAGGACGAACTGGCCGCGTTCCGGCGGACCCGGAGGGAATACCTCCTCTACGACTGAGCCGCGCCGTATGGCCAACCCCTCGCCCCCGCAGGACGATACGGGCGCACCACACGGTCGTCGGGGACGAGGGAGCTGGCATGACGGATCCTGGAACGGGCGTGACTCCCTACTGGGAGCTGACCTTCGACGCGGACGGGGACGGTGACGGCCCCGAACGCGACCGGCTGCTGGCGGAGATCGCCGGGCGCGGCGTGCGCGACCTGGTCGTGTTCGCGCACGGCTGGAACAACGACCGGTCGGGGGCCACCGCGCTCTACCGGCGTTTCCTCGCCCCGTTCCCGAAGCTCGCGCCGAAGGCCCGGCTCGGGTACGCGGGGGTGATCTGGCCGTCGATGCGGTTCAGCGACGAGCCGATCCCGGACTTCCCCGGCCCGGCGGCGGCGGTGGGCGCGGCGGCACCGGGCCGGGGACTGGACGAGGGCACCCGGCGGGCGCTCGCGGACACCTTCCCCGGCCGGGCGGCGGTGGTGGACCGGCTGGACCGGATGCTGGAGGTACGTCCCGACGGCGCTTCGGGGCTGGCCGAGTTCGGCCGGCTGGCGCGGGGGCTCGCGGAGGGCGGCCCGGCGGGGACCGCCGACACCGACGAGGACGGTGATCCGCTGGTCCTCGGCGGTGATCCGGTGGCCGCGTGCGAGCAGTTCGCGGAGGCGCTGGCCGCGCTCGACACGGCGGGCGGTGCCGCGCGGTTCAGTCTGCCGAACCCGTGGGACGGCGCCAAGGAGCTGTTGCGGCAGCTGACGTACCACCAGATGAAGGTGCGGGCCGGGACGGTGGGCGAGCGGGGGCTGGGGCCGCTGCTCGGGCGGCTGGCGGCGGTGGCGCCCGGGGTGCGGGTGCACCTGGTCGGGCACAGTTTCGGCGGGCGGCTGGTGGCGTTCGCGCTGCGCGGGCTGCCCGAGGGGGTGGACACCGTCAAGTCGGTGACCCTGCTCCAGGGCGCCTTCTCGCACTACGCGTTCACCGCCCGGCTGCCCCACGCCCCCGACCGGGCGGGGGCGCTGAAGGACGGGCAGCGGCGTGTCGACGGCCCGGTGGTGTGCTGCTACTCGCACTTCGACGCGGCGCTCGGCACGTTCTACCCGCTGGCCTCCCGGCTCGCCGGGGACGACCGTTCCTGCCTGGGCAGCGAGATCGCGGCCGTCCTGGGCCCGCGCTGGGGCGCCCTGGGCCACGACGGGGCGCAGGGGGTGCCGGGCACCGCGCGGCTGGACCTGGCGGCGGCGCTCGGCGGTGCGCTGCCCGCGTCGGGGTGCGTGAACGTCGACGCGGCGTCCGTGGTGCGGCGCGGGGGCGCGCCGACCGGGGCGCACAGCGACATCGTGCACCCCGAGCTGGCGCGGCTGGTGGTGGCGGCGGGCCGCATCCGCTGACCCGCCGCCCGTGCCGCCTCAGCGGTGTGAGGTGTACTCCACGACCTGCTGGTAGGTGGGCCGGTTCTGCCAGCTGATCCGGCCGTGCTTGATGCCGCCCAGGGTGCGCTGCGCGATCGAGTCGGCGCACCACTGGTCGCCGGCCGAGCACTGGTCGTCGCCGGGGTAGACCTGCGCGGCGGTCAGGCCGGCCGCCTGCTTCAGCGTGCCGAGCAGGACGTCCCGGCAGGCGCCGAGTCCGCCGCCGCCGCAGTACGTGTGGGCCAGGCCGCCCCGGACGGACTCACCGAGCACCGCGCGGATGTCCTTGTCGACATAGCTCCACCAGCCGTACTGGAAGGAGCTGCCGGCGTGCGACCCGGTCGGGCCGTGGCCAGCGGAGGGCGCCTCGTCGACCGGCAGGCTGTGGGTGATCGCGGTGTACAGGTCGCTGCCGAGTCCCGGCTCGAACTCCGCCTTCACCAGCAGCGGCCACCAGGCGTCCAGGACACGGACGGCGTCGGCGTCGGCGTACGTCTTCGAACCGGGCGACGTCTCGGTGCGCTTGGCGCCCGCGGCCACCCAGGCCTTGAGCTTGCCCACGGCCGCCGCGGCGGCGGGGTCGGTGACCGGCGCGGTGTCGACCACCTTCAGCAGTTCGGGCAGCACGTCCTCGGCGCGCAGGTCGGTGAGGCCCGCGTCGGCCATGGCCTGCACCAGTTTCGTCCGGGTCACCCCGCCGGCCGAGACGAGCTTCTTGACGCGGTCGTCCAGCAGGTCGCCGCGGTGCACGGAGCCGTCGCCCCAGGACGCGGTGGTGTAGTCCTCGGCCTGCTTGTTGTTCCAGGAGATGTAGTAGTCCTGGTCGACGGAATTGGGGTGTGCCGAGGCCGGGGTGTAGTCGGCCGTGTTGGTGGCGGGGTCCCAGTTCCGCCACTCGTAGGCCGGGCGGGCCCAGACGGGGAACTCGGCGTCGACGCCGTCCGCCCGGACGGGGTTGTCACCGCTGTTGTAGTAGGCGGTGTGCCGGGAGTCGGCGTAGAACCAGTTGAAGGTGAAGTTGATGTGCCGCGCGGCGCTCTGGAAGTCCTCCGGACCCTTGACGTAGTCGGGGTCGTTGAGCATCTGGAAGCCGATGATCGAGTCGGCCTCGTGCAGGTAGGAGGAGCGCAGGGTGGTGTAGGCGACCTTCTTGCCGCCGACGGTCGCCCGGTAGGTCACCGGACCGTACTTCGTGCGCCACACCCGCATGGTGTACGACCCCGCGGCCGTGCCGTCGGCCACCGTCGGTTTCCAGGCGTTCTTCCGCTCGACCTGGTCCATGGCGGTGCAGGTGCCGTGGTACAGGTAGTGGTGGTCGTCCTGGCACAGTTCGACGGCGTAGGTGTCGATGATGTCCTGGCCGGAGGTGGTGGCGCTCCAGGAGTAGTCCTGGCCGCGGCCGAGTTCCACGTACATGCCGAGCCCCGCGAAGGACGCGCCGCGAGCGCTGATGCCCGGGCCCTGTATCTCCTGGAGCATGAGCAGCTGCGGGGCGAAGTAGCCGGTCTGCGGGCCGAAGACGGCGACCGGGTGGCCGCTCGCGGTGTGGGCGCCGCTCACCACGAGGGCGTTGGACATGCCCCGTCGGGCCGAGCCGAGCGTCGCCGTGGCGGCCGTGGCGGAGGACCTGCGGGCGCTCGCCGAGGCGGCGCTGCCCGTGCGGTCGTACACCAGTGGTTCCCCGGTCACCGAGCCCGGGTCGGGCAGGGCCCCGCCCTGGGCGTCGGCGGGCTTGGCGGCGTAGGGGAAGCTGCGGCCGTCGTGGACGGTGAGGGCGGCCTCGGGGTCGTTGCGCTCGCGGAAGGACTCCCAGACCCGGGTGCCCTCCTCGACGCCGTACTTGGCCTGGGCGGCGAGCAGGGACAGCGCGTTGTCGACCTCGCCGCCCCCGCCGGAGCCGAACAGGGAACCGACGACCGAGGCGAGGGCCACCATGTCGGTGACCTTGAAGTGGTCTATCGTGCCGGCGTTGGTGATCGAGTCCTTGTGTCCGGTCAGGACGTACTCGCCGGGGAAGTAACGGCCGCTGTCGGAGGCGTCGATGTAGGCGTTGATGCCGGCGAGATAGGCGTCGACGTCGTCGAGGGCCTGCCGCCCGCGCGCCCCGTTCTTCGCGACCGCGTTGTCGATCTGGGCCTGGAGGTCGGCCTCGGTGTAGGGCGCGTCGCGGTAGAACTGCTGCTCCAGGCCCTGGTTGGCGGGGGCGCCGCCCGCGAAGGAGGTCAGCTCGCCGCGGCCCACGTGCCGGAAGACGTCCATCAGCCACAGCCGGTCCTCGGCCGCCGCGTAACCGGCGCCGAACTCGGTGCCGTAGCGGGTGGTGCCGGTGATGTGGGGCACGCCGGCCTTCTTGTCGCGCACGATGATCACGTCGCCGCGGCCGGCCGGCTTCTCGGTGGAGGCGACCTGGCCGGCCGGGACGCCGAACGAGGCGTCGTTGAAGAAGGTGTTGACGGTGGCGTCGGTGAGCGTCTTGTAGCCGGTGGCCAGGTTGGCGTAGGGGCCGAGCTGGTCCTCCGCGTGCGCGGGCTGGGTGCCGAAGGCCTGGTTGAGGAGGATCTGCGCGAGGGTCGCGTTGCCGTTCTCGCCGGGCGGCACGATGTCCGAACACTGGCCGCCGCAGTAGTCGTTCGGGGCGGCCGCGTCGGTCGCCGCCGCCGCTGTCCGGGTGAAGGGAGAGAGGAGACCGGCGACGAGGACGCATACGGACGCGGTCTTCAGGAACCCGGGAAGAGGTCGGGACGTTCTCAGTCTGTCAGGGGCAGTACGTGGACTTCGCCGTGGCATGGCGGCTCCTAGCGACTGGGGGTGGCCGAACGTTACCGCCGGTATCCCCACGTTCAAAGGTGAACATGCGTCACTTTCGGGAGTCCGCGAGGAGATCCGGAGAAGAGATGGAGCCGAATCGCCTGTCGATACGTCTATTCGGCGACGTCCGTGCGACGACGCCGAAGTGACCGGAGTGCAGGTGCAGGTGCAGGTGTGACGGAGGTGCAGGACGATGGCAGGTTTCCGGAGTCTGGCGAGACAAGTACGCGATCCGCGCTGTGATCTGGCGCTGCGGCGGTACTCACTGCGCAAGTGCCTCGAGAAGTTCGCCCCTTACGGGCATCGCGCGACCTGGGACCATCTGTGCTCCCGGGCGGGGTTCGGCCCGGAGGACCGCTCCCCCGATCCGGCGCGGCTCGTGGCCGCGCTGGAGGAACTGGAGGAGGCCCGTGACGTCTGGCTCGCCTACGAGAGCGACTTCACGGAGCGGCGCAGGAAGGAGAAGCACGACGGGCTGCGCCGGCCGGGCAGCGTCGACGACTGGCACCGGATGACCTGGGGCGGTTTCGGCGTCGCCTGGTGCGACGACCCGCGGGTCCACCCCGACGAGCCGCTGGCGGTGGTGCTGCGCCGGCTGATCGCCGCGCTGGAGCGGGCACCGGGCTCGTCCTGCCCGGTGTGCGACGGGGAGCGCCTGGTGTGGCGGTACGGCCTGGACCACGAGCCGTCGTCCGGCCCGGTCTGCGCGGACTGCGGCATCCTCGTGCCGCTACCGGTACTCACCCCGCGGGCGCTGGAGTACGCCAGGCGGGAGCGCCTGCTCATGACGGCCTGAGCGGTGACAGGGCCGACGGGCCCGCACCCGGTGGGTGTCGCGGGGTGCGCAGGGGGTGCCGCACCCCGTCGACGCGGCGGCCGACGCGGTCACCGGTGTCGTTCGGCACCACCGGCCGCCGATGGCCGCGCGCCCTCGCACCGGCACGGGAAGCGAAGCGGACGCGGGTCGGATGACGACCGGCGCCTGGGCGCGGCCGGATCCGGTCGCCCACGGCGCGTGACCGGTGCCGCCCGGCACAGGGACGGCACCGAGGAACTGCTCGGCAGGCATCCGGCCCGCCACCGGGGGCGCGTCGCGGTGCGCGTACCGCGCGAGGTGATCGACGCGGATCCGGTGACCGCCGAGACGCGGACGCCGGCCCGTCGCACCGCTGGCGCGCACCTGAGTCCCCCACCCCTGTCCCGCCGCCCGGCGGGGTTGGACGCCGAGCCGGCGGTGCTCTCCCGTGGGCGTGCGTCCGGCGCGCGCCGGGACCGCGCCCGCCCGGGGGCGCGCAGCCGTCCGACACCGGTCGCGCACGATCGGGTGCGCGACTCGGCGGTACCGCCCAGCGCGCCCGTCCCGCGGAACGGCCGGGCAGAAGGTCGGCGGGGTGACCGAGAGCGGCGCACCGTGCGCGGCCCGCCGGTGCCAGCGGCCCGCCGCCAGCAGCCGCGCAACCGGCAAGTACAGGTCCCGGACGCCGAGTGTGCGACTCCGCCGTCCCGCGCCGCTCGCCGGTCCCTCGGAACGGGCGGCCAGGCAGACGTTCGGCGCGCGTCGGGCGAAGAGCGCGGCGCCGGCACTCCGTCCGCAGCCCGCCAGGTCAGCGGTCCTCCGCCAGGAGTCGCGCAGCGGTCCAGTACCGGACGGCCGGATGCGGGACTCGGCGGTGCCACCCCGCTCGCCGGTCCCCCGGAGCGGCCGGGCAGATGGTCGGCGCGGCGGCTGAAGAACGACGCTCCGTCGTGCCGGCGGCCACCCACCAGGAGCCCCGCAACCGCCCGGCGCCGGTCTCGGCAGAGCGGGCGCGGGACTCCGCCGTCCCGCGCCGCTCGCCGGTCCCCCGGAGCGGGCGGGCGGGCGGGCGGCAGCGCAGGCCGAGGCGGGGGGCCGGCCGCGTAGACGGGCGGGGCGGTGGCCGAAGAGCGCGGCGCCGGCGCTCGGTTCCCGGCCCGCCGGAGTCAGCGGCCTCCGCCGAGAGTCGAACAGCCGACCGGTACCGGTCCCGGACAACCGGGTGCGCGACTCGGCGGTGCCGCCCCGCTCACCGGTCCCGCAGAGCGGGCGGCCGGGCGGGCGGCAGCGCAGGCGGCTGAGGCGGGGGGCCGGAGAGCGCGGCGTCGGTGCTCTGTTCGTGGGCCCTCGGGGTCAGTGGTTCTCCGGCAGGAGTCGGGAGCCTGTCAGGCGGTCGCCGAAGACGTCGTCCGGGTTGGACAGGACGCAGTTCTCCAGGGACAGGCAGCCGCACCCGATGCAGTCGGCCAGGTGGTCCCGCAGCCGGTTCAGCTGCTGTATGCGCTCCTCCAGTTCGGAGCGCCACTCCTCCGACAGCCGCGCCCAGTCCTCCCGGGTCGGCGTCCGTTCCTCCGGGAGTCGGGACAGGGCCTCGCGGATCGTGGCGAGGGGGATGCCGACCCGCTGGGACGCGCGGACGAACGCGACCCGGCGCAGCGTGTCGCGGCTGTAGCGACGCTGGTTGCCCGGGGTGCGCCGGCTGGAGATCAGGCCCTTGGCCTCGTAGAAGTGCAGGGCGGACACCGCGGCGCCGCTGCGCGCGGACAACTGGCCGACGGTCAGCTCGTGGATCTTCTCCGGAATCTGGGGCACCTCTCAGAGATTACCCACCCGGCCGCCGGGCCGTCCGTTGACATCGCCCTCCCACCCGACCATGCTAAGCAGTTGCTTAGAGACGCGAGCGAGAGGCCGGGAACATGACAGAACCGAGGATCTTCACCTCCCCCGACGAACTGAGGGCGGCCGTGGGCGAGCAACTGGGCCACACCGACTGGGTGGAGGTCGACCAGAAGCGGATCGACCTGTTCGCCGAGGCGACCGGGGACCACCAGTGGATCCACGTGGACCCGGAGAAGGCCGCCGCCGGGCCGTTCGGCACCACGATCGCCCACGGCTACCTCACCCTGTCGCTGCTGCCGCTGTTCGGGCCGCAGCTCATCCGGGTGGAGGGCGTGAAGATGGGCGTCAACTACGGGACCAACAAGGTCCGCTTCCCCGCCCCGGTCCCCGTCGGCTCCCGGCTGCGCGCCACGGCGACGATCACCGACGTGGCGGACGTGACCGGCGGGGTGCAGGTGACGGTCGCGTTCACCGTGGAGCGCGAGGGCGGCGACAAGCCGGTGTGCGTCGCCGAGTCGGTGTCCCGCTACTACCTCTGAGCCCCCGGGGCGGCTATCCGGCCCCCACCATCCGCAGGACGAGGTCGGCGTAGAGCGCGCCGACCTCCTCGGGGGTGCGCGGGCCGTTCACGGTGAACCACCGGGCCACGTCGATGCACAGCGACAGCACGGCGAGCGTGGTGCCCTGCACGTCCGGCACGTCGAACTCGCCCGAGGCCACGCCGTCCTCGATGATGCCGCGCACCTCGGCGTCGACCTGGCGGCGCAGCGCGACGATCTCGGCGCGGGCGTCGGGACCGAGGGCGTCGAGTTCGTACTGCACGACCCGCGCGGTCGTCCGCCGGCCCGCGTGCCAGCGGACGAAGGAGCTGACCGCGTCGGCCAGCCGCTCCGAGGCGCGGCCCTCGCGGCCGGCCGCCGTGCGCAGGATGTCGAGGGCCTTGTCGTGGCCTATCCGGCTGATCCGGTGGAGCAGCTCTTCCTTGGTCTTGTAGTGGATGTAGAGCGCGGCCGGGCTCATGCCGGCGCGGCTCGCGATGTCACGGGTGGTCGTCGCGTGGTAGCCCCGCTCGGCGAAGGCCTCCACGGCGGCGACGAGCAGCCGCCGGGCCGCGTCCGGGGTGACCTCTTCCCACGGCTCCACTTCGCCGCCGGTCGTCTCCTCCGCCGTACTCATCGCTCGTTCGCCCCTCTCGTGACAGGAGCACCACCATACCGCCGACAGTGAGCGGGCGCTTAGTGTGGCCGCCCGGCCAGGTCACCGGCGCCTGCGGTGCCTCAGGGCTTGTCGAAGGGGTCGTGTGCGGCGAGCAGCTTCTCCAGGCGTGCCTGGTCGACGCGGCTGACGAGGTACCCGGCCTCCTGGCGGTCCCGGACGACCTTGGCGAGGGTGAAGGCGGAGGTGACGAGGTAGAGGACGGCGATGGCGAGGAAGCCGCGGACCCAGGCGCCGGCGTCCAGCCGGTAGACGCCGATGGCGGTGGCCGTCAGGGCGAGGGCGAAGGAGGCGACGGCCTGGCCGTGGAAGGCGGCCGTGCTCTGCTGCTTGACCGGTGTGTCACTCATGGGACACAGCATCGGCGGACGCGGCGCGCGCCACATCCGCCGGGATACTCAGGGGACGTACTCAGAACGCCGAGACACCGGTCAGGGCGCGCCCGATGAGCAGCTTCTGGATCTGGCTGGTGCCCTCGTAGAGGGTCATCACCCGGGCGTCGCGCAGGAGTTTGCCGACCGGGTACTCGTCTATGTAGCCGTAGCCGCCGAACACCTGGAGGGCGTTGTTGGCGGCGCGGACGGCGGCCTCGGAGGCGAACAGCTTGGCCTTGGAGGACTCGACGGCGAACGGTTCGCCGCGGTCCACGAGGTCGGCGACCCGCCAGGTCAGCAGCCGGGCCGCGTCCACGTCCACGGCGATGTCGCTGATCAGCTCCTGCACCAGCTGGTGGCGGGCGATGGGCTTGCCGAACTGCTCGCGCTCGCCGGCGTACCGCACGGCCGCGTCCAGTGCGGCCTGGGCGATGCCGACGCAGCCCGCGGCCACCGACATCCGGCCCTTGGCCAGCGCGGACATGGCGACGGAGAAGCCCTTGCCCTCCTGGCCGAGCAGGGCGGAGGCGGGCACCCGGACGTCCTCGAGGACCAGCTCGGCGGTGGCCTGGCCGCGCAGGCCGAGCTTGCCGTGGACGGTGCGGCGGGTCAGGCCGGGGGTGTCCGCGGGGACGAGGAAGGCGGAGACGCCCTTGTGGCCGGGGGCATCGGTGGAGCGCGCGAAGAGCAGGACGACGTCGGCCCAGGTGCCGTTGGTGATGAACATCTTGGTGCCGTTGATGACGTAGTCGCCGCCGTCGCGGACGGCCCGCGTGGTGAGGCTGCCCGCGTCGGACCCCGTGCCCGGCTCGGTGAGGCCGAAGCAGCCGACGTACTCCCCGGAGGTGAGGCCGGGCAGCCAGCGCCGCTTGTGCTCCTCGCTCCCCCAGGCGGCGATCGTCTTGGCGACGAGGCCGAGGGAGACGGACACGATGCCGCGGACCGAGGAGTCGCCACGGCCGAGCTCCTCGGTGACCAGGCAGTAGGCGAGGTGGTCGCCGCCCGAGCCGCCGTACTCCTCGTCGACGGTCAGGCCGAGGAAGCCCAGCTCACCGAGCTTCTTCACGATGCCCCGGTCGACCTCCTCGGCGCGGTCCCAGGCGACGACGTGCGGGGCGATCTCGCGCTCCACGAAGTCCCGGGCGAGCTGCCGTACGGCCGTCTGCTCCTCGCTGAGCATCAGGTTCACCACGAGATCACCCCACACCAGATGGTTCTTGAATTCCGTACATTTAAATTAGCACTGCTAGTTTCTGATTCCAGCCCTACTATGTGCGCCATGGCCCGACCGCGCAAGCCCCTCCTCAGTACCGACCGGATCGTCGAGACCGCCCGGGACCTCGTGGACCGCGAGGGGCTCGCGGCCGTCTCCACGCGCCGGCTCGCCGCCGAACTGGGCGTGAGCGGTCCCTCGCTCTACAACCACTTCGCCACCAAGGACGAGATCCTGGAGGCGGTCGCGGACTCGGTGAGCGCTCTGGTGGACCTGTCGATGTTCGAGGACGGCCGGGAATGGCGGACCGCGCTGCACGACTGGGCCGTCTCCTACCGGGCAGCCCTGCGCGACCACCCCAACATCGTCCCGGTCCTCGCCCGGGGCCCCGGCCGCCGCCCCGCCGCGCTGCGCCTGGCCGACGCGGTCTACGGCGCGATGGTCGACGCCGGCTGGCCGCCGGCGCAGGCGACCTCCATCGGCGCGCTGATGCGGTACTTCATCATGGGCTCGGCGCTCGGTTCCTTCGCCGGCGGCTTCGTGGACGACGCCAGCGCCTACGACCCGGCCGACTACCCCCACCTCGGCCAGGCGCACCTGCTCGCCGAGCAGCAGGAGAAGATCGACGAGCGGGCCTTCGAGACGGGGCTCGGCGCGCTGCTGGACGGGCTCGCGCAGCAGTACCGGCAGGTGCGGGAGGGCGCGTAGCGCACCGGCCCGCCCCGGCGGCCGCGCGCCCTCAGAACACGACCAGCGCCCGGCCCCCCTTGCCCGCCAGCATGTTGTCGAAGGCCGCCGGGATGCCCTCCAGGGTGATCCGCTCGGTCACCAGCCGGGTGAGGTCCAGGCGGCCCTCCCGGACGTGCGCGGCGAGGACGGGCAGGTCGCGGGCCGGGTCGCTGTTGCCGTAGACGCAGCCGGACAGGGTGCGGCCCCAGTGGAAGAGTTCCAGCGCGTTGAAGGTGACCTGCTCGTCCTTGCCGCCGATGCCGACGACCGTCGTGCGGCCGCCCCGGCGGGTGGACTCCCAGGCCGCCCGGATGGAGACGGCGCGGCCCGCGCACTCCACGGAGACGTCGACGCCCTGTTTCCCGGTGAGGGCGCGGATCTCGCGCGCGGTGGTGTCGGAGGCGAGGACGTAGTCCGTGGCGCCGGCCGCGCGGGCCAGTTCCTCCTTGCCGGGGGAGACGTCGACCGCGACGATCCGGGAGGCGCCCGCGATGCGGGCCGACTGGAGGGTGGCGAGGCCGACCCCGCCGACGCCGAACACGGCGACCGTCTCGCCGGGCCGGACCTTCGCCGAGTGGTGGACGGCGCCGTACCCGGTGAGCACGGCGCAGCCGAGGAGGGCGGCGTCCACCAGCGGCACTCCCTGAGGCAGCGGCAGTACGCAGGACGCGGCGACCACCGTCTCCTCGGCGAACGCGGCGACGTTGAGGCCGGGGTGCAGGTCGGTGCCGTCGGCGGTGCGGGCGTGCACGCCCGCGGCGCCGTTCAGGGCGTTGGCGCACAGCCAGACCTCGCCGAGCTCGCAGGCGTGGCAGGTGCCGCAGGACGGCGCCCAGTTGAGGACCACGGACGCGCCGGGCGCGACGTGGGTGACGCCCTCGCCGACGGCGACGACCGTGCCGGCGCCCTCGTGGCCGAGGACGGCCGGGACCGGCACCCGCATGGTGCCGTTCGCCAGGGACAGGTCGGAGTGACAGACGCCGGCGGCGGCGAGGCGGACCCGAACCTGCCCGGGGCCCGGGTCGGGCAGCTCGATGCCGGTGATCTCCAGCGGGGCGCCGATGGCGGGCAGGACGGCGGCTCGTACGGCCATGGGTCTCGGACTCCCTTAGAACTGGAGGGACTTGGTCTGGAGGTACTCGGCGAGTCCGTGCGCGCCGAGTTCCCGGCCGACCCCGGACTGCTTGTAGCCGCCGAAGGGCGCGAGCGGGTTGAACCGGCCGCCGTTGATGTCGACCTGGCCGGTGTCCATGCGGCGGGCGAAGGCCACCGCCTCGGCCTCGTCGGCGGCCCAGACGGCGCCCGCGAGACCGTACACCGTGCCGTTGGCGATGCGCAGGGCGTCGTCCTCGTCGTCGTAGCGCAGGATCGACAGGACCGGCCCGAAGATCTCCTCCTGGGCGACGGTCATCTCCGGGGTGACGTCCGCGAAGACGGTCGGGCTGACGAAGTAGCCCTGCTCGCGCGGTGCTTCGGGACCGCCCGCGACCAGGCGGGCGCCCTCGGTGACGCCCTTCTCGATGTAGCCGCGCACCCTGTCCCGCTGGGCGGCGCTGACCACCGGGCCGATGCGCTCGGCGTACTTGACGGCGGCGGCCGCGGCCAGCTCGACGGCCTCCTCGTACCGGTCGCGGTGGACCAGCATCCGGGTCCAGGCGCTGCACGTCTGGCCGGAGTTGGCCATCACGTTGGCCACCCCGACGTTGACCGCCCGGGCCAGGTCGGCACCGGGCAGGATGACGTTGGCGGACTTGCCGCCGAGTTCCAGGGCTACCTTCTTCACGGCCGCGCCCGCCACCGCGCCGATCCGCCGGCCCACCGCAGTGGAGCCGGTGAAGGAGAGCAGGTCGACGCCCGGGTGCTCGGCGAGGGCCTGGCCGGCGACCGGTCCGAGGCCGGTGACCAGGTTGAACACGCCCGCGGGTACGCCCGCCTGGTGCACCGCCCCGGCGAACAGCTGGGCGGTGAGCGGGGTGTCCTCGGCGGGTTTGAGGACAACCGTGCAGCCCGCGGCGAGCGCGGGGGCGACCTTGGCGACGATCTGGTGGAGGGGGTAGTTCCAGGGGGTGATCGCGCCGACCACGCCGACCGGTTCGTGCAGCACGGTGGAGTTGCCGACCCGCTCCTCGAAGGCGTGGGTGGCGGCCAGCCCGGCGTAGGAGTCGGCGACCGCGATCGGCATGCCGACGTGCACGGCCCGGGAGAACTGCGGGGGCGAGCCCAGTTCGGCGGTGACCGTCGCGGCGATCTCGTCCGCGCCGGCCGTGAGGGCGTCGCGCAGGGCGGCCAGCCGCGCGGCCCGCTCGGCCGGGGGCGTGGCCGCCCAGCCGGGAAGGGCGGCGCGCGCGGCCCGGACGGCGGTGTCGACGTCCAGGGCGTTGCCCGCCGGGACCCGGCCGATGACCTGCTCGTCGGCGGGGTCGACCACCTCGATGACGTCCGCGCCGTCGGCGGGGCGCCAGGCGCCGTCGATGTACAGGGCGTCGTGTGCCTTCATGCTGCTTCCTCCCGGCGGTTCCGCGTCGTCCGACACACAAACTAGCGGTGATAGTTTTCCGGCGCCAGACCTTCCCGGACCGCGGGACGCCCGGGGCGCCCGGGAGGCGGCCGCGCGAAGGACCGGCCGGTACGGTGCCGGCGCCCGTACCGGCCGGTCCGCCGGTCACCTCGTCGCGGTCAGGTGGGCGAAGACCACCACGTTGCTGGTGTAGCCGGTCCGCCGGCTGAAGAGGCCGCCGCAGGTGAGGATCCGCAGCTCCGGGCGCCGGGAGGGCCCGTAGACCTCCTGGTCGGGGAAGCCCGCCTTGTCGTAGACCTTCACCCGGTCCACCGTGTAGACGGCGGTGCGGCCGTCGGCCCGCCGCACCTCGACGGGCTTGCCGGGCCGGACCAGGGCGAGTCCGGCGAAGACGGCGGGTCCGGTCCTGGTGTCGCGGTGGCCGACGGCGATCGCGGTGCCGGACTCGCCCGGCGTGGGACCGCCCTGGTACCAGCCGACCAGCTTGGGCCGGTCGACGGGCGGCGTCTCCAACTGCCGGTTCGCGTCCAGGCGCAGCGGGGCGACGGGGGCGTCGATCCCGAGGGAGGGCACCCGGAAGGACGTCGGCCGGGACCGGGGCAGCGGGCTCGGCGGAGGGCCCGCCGCGGCGGGGGGACCGGGGTCGTCCGGGCCGGAGCCCCGTCCGTCGGCCCGGTCGGAGCCCGCGCCGGAGGCCGCCACGGCGTCCGGGCGGCCCGGCCGGCCGGGCAGAGCCGGCCCGCCGTCCCGCCCGCACCGGTTGCCGACCGTCACCAGGACGGTCACGAGCAGCGCCGTCCTGGCCAGCCGGTAGCCGCGGGTGCGGTACCAGGGCCTGCGTCGGCGCCTACGCGGCACCATGGGGGCGCCGGCGGACCACCCGGACGTACACGACACCACTGACGGCGATCAGACCCACCACGGCGGCGGCGGCCACCGGGGAGTACGCGGCGGCCGTGTCGATGAGCCCGCCGCCGCCCGCGTGCACGCCACCCTTGGGGCCGCCCTGGTCGCTCTTCCCCCAGGCGCCGTCGTTGTGCTGGTCGTCGGCGATCTGCCCGTTCGGGCCCTCGTGCCCCTCCTCCTGGTGCTCGTCCTTGCAACGGACCCGGAAGACCTTCTCCTTGGGGGCACCCGCCACCACCCAGGTGAGCCGGTACTGGCCGTCCGCCAGGCCGAGCGGGTCGGTGTGACCGGCGCCCCCGGCGAGCGGGATGGTGCCGGCGACGGTGGCCGAGGTCGGCAGCGGGGGCTGCGGCGTGATGGTGTAGGCGATGGTGGGCAGCACGTCGAAGTTGACGGCGTCGAGGTAGAACTTGCACACCACCGGATCGTCCTTCGAGACCCCGAAGGGCACGCCCACGCGGTGGATCCTGATGTCGCCGTTCTCCCCCTGGGCCGACGCCGCCGGCGCCGCCACCCACGACGCGCCGGACGCCGCGAGAGCGGAGAGAATGACGGTGGCGCCCGCGCGCGAGCCGAGGCCTCGTGGGAGTTTCAGGGTGGGCATGGATGTTCCTCCGAGTCAGACGATTTTCATACAAATCGCTCTTTCGCCTGGACTCTGCGCCATCCACCCCGCGCGAGCCGGGACCGACGGCCGACGCGCCGTCAGAAATCACCCGTGCGGCGCAGTCCCGGACGCTCCGGACGTGCCTCGTGCACCCGTCCGGGCGATCCCTCCCGCCGGTCCGGCGGCTCACGCGGCCCCTCCGGCTCCCCCGCCGGCCCCTCCGGCTCCTCCCCGGGGCGGTCCGGCTCCTCCTCCGGCCGGTCCGGCGAGCGCAGCGCCACACCCGAGGACAGCAGCAGCAGCGCCCCCAGCATCACGAACGGCGCCGCCACCCCCGCCAGGCCGGCGACCAGTCCGGCGGCGGCCGGCGCGGCGACCTGGCCCAGCCGGTTGCCGGTCAGCCGGAGGGCGAGGGCGGTGGACCGGGCCCCGGCGGGGGCGGCCCGCACCACCGTCGTCATCGACAGCGGCTGGCCCACCCCCAGGCAGAAGCCGAGCACCGCGAGCATCGCGCCGAGCGCGCCCACCGGCACCGGCAGTGCCACCCCCGCGCACAGCAGGGCGGCCAGGAGACAGCTCACGGTGAGCAGCAGCGGCCGGCCGAGCAGCCGGAGCAGCGGGGTGAGCACCAGCCGGCAGGCGAGGGTGGCACCGGCGCGCAGGCCGAGCAGGACCCCGACCGTCGACGGGGCGATGCCCCGGTCCTCGCCGACCACCGGCAGGTAGGCGGTGAGGATGTCGGTCGCCGACAGCACCGACAGGCTGATCAGCATCCCGGCGGGTACCCCGCGGGCCCGCAGGATGCCGGTGACCGGCACGCGCGCGCCCCGCCGCGGGTGCGGTGCGACGGCCGTACGGTCCTCCAGGCGCCACAGCGAGGTGAACGCGACGGCCGCGCCCGCGCCCGCCGTGAGGAGCGCGAGCGCGCTGCCGCGGGCCATGTCGGGGCCGCCGACGAGAGCGCCCGCGGCGACGGGGCCGACGAGCTGGCCGAGAGCGGCACCGATGGTGAAGTGGCCGAAGTTGCGGTCCTGTTCGTGCGGCGCGGACCGGCGGGCAACCAGCGACTGGGCGCCGATCACGAAGCAGAGGTGGCCGAGGCCCGTCACCCCGCTCCACAGGGCCGTCGCCCACAGGGAACCGGCGAGGCCGCCGAGCGCGCAGCCACCGGCGATGAGGGCCACGCCCGCCGCGAGCAGGGGCGCGCAGCGGCCGTGGTCGGTGCGGCGGCCGAGCGGTACGGCCGCGAACAGCGGCAGCAGGGCGTAGCCGGCCGTGATGACACCGACCGCCCGTTCGTCGGCGCGCAGCGCGAGGGCCCGGTAGGAGACGGCGGGCCGGGCCGTCGACACCGCCCCCTGCACGCAGCCGAAGGCGATGACGAGGCGCAGCAGCCAGCCGCGGCTCCCCGTGGACCCCGTGCGCACGTCCTCCACGGCGGGGTCAGAGGATGCCGAAGGCGAGGCCCGCGCCGAGCACCACGAGTGAGGTGAGCACGGCCCACTTGACCACGAACCGGGTGTGGTCACCGAACTCGACCTTGGCCATGCCGACCAGGACGTACACGGCGGGGACGAGCGGGCTGGACATGTGCAGGGGCTGCCCGACGATCGAGGCGCGGGCGATCTCGAGCGAGGAGACGCCGTGCGCGTGGCCGGCTTCGGCGAGCACCGGCAGGACGCCGAAGTAGAAGCCGTCGTTGGACATGAAGTAGGTGAGCGGGATGCTCAGCACACCGGTGACGGCGGCCATGTGCGGCCCCATGCCCGCGGGGATGTTGCCGACCAGCCACCCGGCCATGTGGTCGACCATGCCGGTGCCCTGGAGGACGCCGGTGAAGACGGCGGCGGCGAACACCATGCCGGAGACGTTGAGGACGTTCTCGGCGTGCGCGGCGACGCGGGCCCTCTGGTCCGGCATGTGCGGGAAGTTGACGGTCAGGGCGAGGGCGGCGCCGAGCAGGAACAGCACCGGGATCGGCAGCCACTCCATGATCATGGCGGTCAGCAGGGCGACCGTGAGCAGCGCGTTGAACCAGTACAGCCGGGGGCGCAGGGTGGCGCGGTGGGGGTCGAGCCCCCGCATGCCGTCGTCCTCGGGAGCGTCGGGGACACCGGGGGTGGTGTCCGGGCCGGGTCCCGGGCCCACGGCGGTCCGCGTGCCGCCGCCGGCGCCGGTGGCCGCGCCGGCCGGCACCGTCTCGGTCTCCTCCGCGAGCACCTCCTCCAGCGTCAGCACGCCGAGGCGTCGGCGCTCGCGGCGGCCGAGCACGAGGGCGAGGGCGAACACGGCCGCCAGGCCCACGGCCAGCGCCGGGATCATCGGCACGAAGATGTCGCTCGCGTCGACCTTGAGCGCGGTGGCGGCCCGGGCGGTGGGGCCGCCCCAGGGCAGGGTGTTCATCACGCCGTTGGCCATGGCGGCGACACCGGTCATCACCACCAGGGACATCCTCAGGCGCTTGTACAGCGGGTACATCGCCGACACGGTGATCATGAAGGTGGTGGAGCCGTCGCCGTCCAGGGAGACGATCGCGGCCAGGACCGCGGTGCCGACGACGATGCGCAGCGGGTCGGCCTTGCAGAACCTGAGGATGCCCCGCACCACCGGGTCGAAGAGGCCGACGTCGATCATCACGCCGAAGTAGACGATCGCGAACATGAGCATCGCCGCGGTGGGGGCGAGGCTGGTGACGCCGTCGATGACGTAGTCGCCGAGGTGGGCGCCCTTGCCCACGCACACGCAGAACAGCGCGGGTACGAGCACGAGCGCCGCGATCGGCGACATCTTCTTCAGCATGATCAGGACCAGGAAGGTCGCGATCATGGCGAAGCCGAGGAGGGTCAGCATGGATGGGTACCTAACGTTCGCCCTTGAACATTCCGCCTGGGGGCCGGCGGTGGGTCGACGTTAGGTCCGTCCGAACAGGGTCAACAAGGGGTCGGCGCGCGAGCAATAAGCGCAGAACTCCAGGTCACAGCTGTGTGACGACCTCGACGGGGATGCCGTTGAGCACCGCGTTGCCGGACAGCGGGTCGAGCAGGGTGCCGTCGAGCAGCTGGTTGACGTTGACGCCCGGGACCGTGGAGGCGTGGCCCAGCCGGGTGCCGGGGCGGTCGTGGCCCCACCCGTGCGGCAGACTCACCACACCGGGCCGGACGCCGTCGGTGACCTCGGCGGGGGCCACCACCTCTCCCCCGGCGCCCCGGACCCGGACCCCGGCGCCGTCCCGGACACCGAGCCGGGCCGCGTCCTCGGGGTGGATGTGCAGGGTGCAGCGGTTGCTGCCGCCGGTCAGGGCGGGCACGTTGTGCATCCAGCTGTTGTTGGAGCGCAGGTGGCGGCGGCCGACGAGGACGAGTCCCGCGGGGCGCTCGCGCAGGGCCGCGCGCAGCCGGGGCAGGTCGCCGGCGATCGGCTCGGGCAGCAGCTCGATCCGGCCGCTGCGGGTCCGCAGCGGCTGCGGGAGGCGGGGGCGCAGCGGGCCGAGGTCGATGCCATGCGGGTGGTCGAGCAGCCGGGCCAGGGTCAGCCCGTCGGGACGGGCGCCGAAGCCGTCGCCGTACGGGCCGAGGCGCAGCATCATGTCGAGGCGCCGCTCGGGGCCGTTGTCGCCGGTGAGCCGTGCGGCGAGGGCGTGCGGGTCCTGGCCGTGGACCGGCCCGTGTTCGTCCCGGACCGCCTTGGCGAGGGTCTGTTCGACGACCATCGCGTCGACGGCGGCCGGGTCGGCGCCGTGCATGCCGGAGACCGCGAGCACCAGCCGGGCCAGGATCTCGCTCTCGGCCATGCGGCCGGGCTCCAGCGGGACGGCGGGGCGGGTGTAGCGGACCTGGTTGCGGACGGCGAGGGTGTTGAACGCGAAGTCGTGGTGCGGGCTCTGGGCGGGCGGGGGCGGGGGCAGGACGACGTGGGCGTGGCGCGAGGTCTCGTTGAGGTACGGGTCGACGCTGACCATGAAGTCCAGGGAGGCCAAGGCCTTGTCGAGCCGGTCGCCGTCGGGCGCGGAGAGCACCGGGTTGGCGGCGACGGCGATCAGCGCGCGGACCGGTTCCCCGGTGGAAGTCGCCGTGTCGATCTCCTCGGCCAGGGCCGACAGGGGCAGTTCGCCCTTGGCCTCCGGGTGCCGCCGGACCCGGGAGTGCCAGCGGCCGAGGGCGAACCCGCGGCCGGGACCCGCCGGGCGCGGTGTCCGGTCGGTGGCGGCCTGCGGGAAGAGGGCGCCGCCGGGGCGGTCCAGGTTGCCGGTGAGGATGTTGAGGACGTCGACCAGCCAGCTCGCCAGGGTGCCGTGGGGGACGGTGCAGCTGCCGATGCGGGCGTAGACGGCGGCGGTCGGGGCGGCGGCGAGTTCGCGGGCCAGGGTGCGGACGACCCCGGCGTCCAGGTCGCAGGCGGGGGCCACGGCCTCGGGGGTGAAGTCGGCCAGCGCGTCGCGGAGTTCGGTCAGGCCCTCGATGTGCGGGGCCAGGTGCCCGAGGTCGGCGAGGTCCTCCGCGAAGAGGGTGTGGGCCATCGCGGCGAGCAGCAGCGCGTCGGTGCCGGGGCGTATCGCCAGGTGCCGGTCGGCGAGCTTGGCGGTGCGGGTGCGGCGCGGGTCCACGACGGTGAGCCTCCCGCCACGGGCCCGGAGCGCCTTGAGCCGGCCGGGGAAGTCGGGGGCGGTGCACAGACTGCCGTTGGACTCCAGCGGGTTGGCGCCGATGAGCAGCAGGTGGTCGGTGTGGTCGAGGTCGGGCACCGGGATGGCGTTGGGGTCGCCGAACAGCAGCCCGCTGGAGACGTGCTTGGGCATCTGGTCGACGGTGGAGGCGGTGAACAGGCTGCGGGTGCGCAGGGCGCCGAGCAGCACCGGCGGGTAGAGCGCACCGGCCATGGTGTGCACGTTGGGGTTGCCGAGGACCACCCCGACGGCGTCCGGGCCGTGGCGCTCCACGACCGGGCGCAGGCCGGCGGCGACCGCGTCGAACGCCTCCTCCCAGGTGGCCTCGCGCAGCACGCCGTCCGTGCGGACGAGCGGGGCGCGCAGCCGGTCGGGGTCGCCGTCGACGGCGCCGAAGGAGGCTCCCTTGGGGCAGATGAACCCCTTGCTGAAGACGTCGTCCCGGTCGCCGCGGGCGCCGGTGACCCGGGTGCCCTCGACGGTGAGGGTCAGCCCGCAGGTGGCCTCGCACAGGGGACAGATTCGCAGGGCGGTGCGGGACACGGGTCCTCCGGAGGGTCGGCGGGGGCTCCCTGGGCCCGGCCGGGGACGGGCGGGCGCGGACGGGAGCGGACGGCGCGGACGGGCTGGGTCGGAGCATACCGAGCGGTATGCCCGCTGGGGAGTCCCGGTGGCCGGCCGTTCAGTCCAGCGCCCGTCCCAGATAGGCCCGCAGCAGCACCCGGGTCTCGGCGATGATCGCCTCGTCACCGCGTGGATCGATCCGGAAGGCCAGCTGGACGAGGGTGTCGGCGCTCTCCACGGCGACGAGGAAGATCCGCCTGAGCTCCTCGTCCGGGGTGCGGGAGAGATGGCCGGCGAGCAGGTCGGTCAACCGGTCGGCGACCCGGGTGTTGGGCTCGTTGTGCCGGCTGCCGACCGGGATCTGGTTGCCGAAGTCGACCAGGGAGAAACCGGGCGCGGTGCGCTTCATCGCCAGGTACTCGTCCAGGACGGCGTCCATGGCGGCCCGCCAGTCCCCGCCGCGCCGCTCTCCCCCGGCCGGCGTCGGCCGCGGGCCGTCACCGGCGTCGGCGCCGGCGCGCCGCAGGCGCTCGGTGACACGCTCGACGTAACGCTCCAGGTTGCGCTGGGCGAGGGCGTCGGCCATCTGCCGCTTGTTGCCGAAGAAGCGGTAGACCGAGCCGATGGGGACCCCGGCGCGCTGGGCGACGGCGCGGGTGCTCAGGGCGTCGTAGCCGACCTCGTCGAGGAGTTCGGCGCAGGCGTCCAGGATCCTGGTCAGCCGTTCGGCGCTGCGCCGCTGCACGGGCGCGCGACGGAGCGATGTCGCGTGGGGCACGGGGCTCATGATGCCTTTCCGCCGGGATCCGGTGAAGCTCGTCCCACAGTACGGAGAAAGATGGCTAATGCACTCATCGGCCGTCGCCGGGGAGCGGGTCACCGGCGGGGAGCCCCACCGGGGCGGCGCCGGTCCGGTCCGGCGCCGGCGTGCCACCGGCCGCGTCCGGCGTGCCGGTCGCCTCCGCGTCCGACACCGTGACGTCGGCGGTGCCCTCGACCGGCCTGCCGCGCACGGCCCACACCGTGCCGTCGTCCGCGTACAACCGGGCGGTGACGTGGTGGGTGCCGTGCGGGAGGAGGGCGGCGGCCAAGTGGTGTTCGGGGGTGCGCGGCCGGGCGACGCGGCGGCCGTCGACGAAGAGGGAGACCGTCCCGCGCCCGGTGACCGCGACCGGCCTGGCGCCGGGGGCGGAGAGGCGGAAGCGGCGGAGGGCCAGCCGCACGTCCCAGCCGCCGCCCGCGGCCGGGGTCACCTCGACGCCGACCGCGGGGGCGTCCTTCCCGGCCACCTCGCGCAGGTTCCGGCCGGTCGCGTCGGTGACGTCCAGCAGGGTTCCCACGGGCCGGGCGGGGACCGTGCCCCCGTGGGCCTCGTCCGCCGCGCAGGCCGCCGCTGCGAGCGACAGCAGGACGGACACCGCGAGCGCGGCGAGAGGTCCACGCGTCCACTTCTTCCACGACATGGCCGGGAGCGTAGAACACCGCCCGGGCGCCCCGGATCCCCCTCAGGTCTGGTTGTCGCCCTACCCCGCAGGGAGGAGCCGTGACCCTCTTGCGCGGTCACCCGGTTGATTCCTACGGTGATGCATAGGAATCAGCGGCGCAAGGGAGCGATGATGAGCGGGGACGCGCGCAAGACCGCCGAGGGGCTGTCGTATCTGACCGGGTTCGGCAACGAACACGCCTCGGAGGCGGTGCCGGGCGCCCTGCCCGAGGGCCGCAACTCACCGCAGCGCGCCCCGCTCGGGCTGTACGCGGAGCAGTTGAGCGGCACGGCGTTCACCGAGCCGCGGGCGCACAACCGCCGCTCCTGGCTGTACCGGATCCGTCCGTCGGCCGCGCACCCGGAGTTCGCCCGCACCGGCAACGGCACGCTGCGCACGGCCCCGTTCACCCAGACCGTGGCCGATCCCAACCGGCTGCGCTGGAACCCGCTGCCCGAGCCCGTGGCGGGCACGGACTTCCTCGCCGGGCTGTGGACGCTGGGCGGCAACGGCGACGTGAGCCAGCGCACCGGCATGGCCGTGCACCTCTACCACGCCGACACCTCGATGGAGCGGGTCTTCTCCGACGCGGACGGGGAGCTGCTGATCGTGCCCGAGCGGGGCGGACTGCTGCTGCACACCGAGTTCGGCCGGCTCCGGGTGGAGCCCGCCGAGGTGGCGCTGATCCCGCGCGGGGTCCGCTTCCGGGTGGAGCTGCTGGACGGGTCGGCGCGCGGTTACGTGTGCGAGAACTACGGGGCGCCGTTCCGGCTGCCCGACCTCGGCCCGATCGGCGCCAACGGCCTCGCCGCCCCCCGCGACTTCCGGGCGCCGGTGGCGGCCTACGAGGACGTGGAGGGCCCGGTGGAGGTGGTGAACAAGTTCTGCGGCAACCTGTGGGCCGCGACCTACGACCACAGCCCCCTCGACGTGGTCGCCTGGCACGGCAACTATGTGCCCTACGTCTATGATCTGCGCCGTTTCAATGTCATCGGCACCATCTCCTACGACCACCCCGACCCGTCCGTCTTCACGGTCCTCACCTCGCCCTCGGACACCCCGGGGCTGGCCGGTGTCGACTTCGTCGTGTTCGCGCCGCGCTGGCTGGTGGGCGAGGACACCTTCCGGCCGCCGTACTTCCACCGCAACGTGATGAGCGAGTACATGGGGCTCATCGAGGGCGCGTACGACGCGAAGGCGGAGGGCTTCGTGCCGGGGGGCGGTTCGCTGCACAACATGATGTCGGCGCACGGCCCGGACCGGGAGACCTTCGACCGTGCCAGCGCGGCCGAGCTGGCGCCGCAGAAGATCGAGGACGGGCTGGCGTTCATGTTCGAGACCCGCTGGCCGGTGACCCTGACCCCGCTCGCGGCCCGCGCGGACCACCTCCAGCAGCGCTACGACGACGTGTGGCAGGGGCTGGAACGTCACTTCCGGGTGTGACGACCGCATTGCGCCGACCGTTCTCCGACAGGTACGGATAGCCGCGTGACCTCCTTCGCTCCGGATTCGATCGTCCTGAACCGCAAGCTGCCGCTGTGGTACCAGGTGTCGCAGTCGTTGCGCGCCTCGATACTGGGCCGCTCCCCCAGGGACCCGCTGCGCCTGCCCACCGAGGAACGGCTGGCGCAGCACTACGGGGTGAGCGTGCTGACCATGCGGCAGGCGCTGAAGGAGCTGGAGGACGAGGGGTTGATCAGCCGGCACCGGCGGCGCGGCACGTTCATCGAGCCCGGGGTCCGGCGCGGGGCACCCGTGCGGCTGCTGGGCTCGGTGGACGCCATCGTGGCCCAGCAGTCCGGGATGACGGCCGAGCTGTTGGCCCACGGCCCGGTGCCCGTGCCGCCGGAACTCGCCGAGTACTTCCCGGACCTGCCGGAGGTGGCGGCGTACCACCGGCTGCGCAGCGACGAGAAGACCGGCGAGCCGACCAACCACGCCGTCAACCACGTCCGTCCCGACCTGGCCGCGCTCATCGACGCGGAGGACCTGGTCCGCTGGCCGATGACCAAGGTGCTGCGGGACGTGGTGGGAGCGGACATCAGCCGGATCACGGACACCGTGGAGGCCCGGCTCGCCGACCCGGAGACGGCCCGCCTGCTCGAGGTACCGCTGCTCAGCCCGATCCTGCACTACACGGGCGTGACCTACGACGGCGCGGGCCGGGTGCTGGACGTGGCCGTCATCCACTACCGCGGCGACCGCTTCTCCTTCACCGTCACCCTGGACGCCTGACACCCCGTCCGGTCCCGGGACCGTTCCCCGCGGCCGACCGGGGGGTGGTGCGGTGGCCGGTTCGGTGGGGGGTCGGCGCGGTGGGGGCGGGTGTCGTGCGGAGCGCCCCGCCGCGGTGGGGCGCTGTCGTACGATGCCCGGCGTGACGCACGACGACGCTCCGCCGCTGGCGGACCTCATGCCGTGGTCGGTCGCACCCCTGCGGCTGGGCCGCGCCTGGCCGGTGGCACCGGATCCGGCCTCCCTGCGGGCCCGCTGGGACACGCTGCTGAAGGCCCGGGGCCCCGACCGGGAGGCCCTGTTCGAGCCGAGCCGCGCCCGCACGCTCACCTCGGCCGTGACCCAGCTGCCCGGCCGGGCCGGCGGCACCCGGCGCCTGGCCCGCGCCGAGGAGCCCTGCGCGGAGCCGGTGCGGGTACTGACCGCGCCCTTCGACGAGCAGTGGCTGATCCCGGACCACCGGCTGATCGACGCCGCCCGCCCGGAGCTGTGGCGGGTGGCGGACACGCACCAGGTGTTCACGGTGGAGACCGGCGACGCCGGCATCCCGCTGCTGGCCACGTCGGCGCTGCCGCTGCTGCGCACCGGCCGCGTCCGCCCGCTCCACCGCCGTCCCGGGGGCGCGGAACCCAACCTGGCGCCGGGGCTGACGGACCACCTCGCGGCCCGGCTGGGCACGCCCCCGGCCGCCGTGGACGTGCTGGCGTGGATCCTGGCGGCGGTCCGCCCGGACCTGACCGTCCCACTCACGTCGGACCCCGCGCTGTGGTCCGAGGGCGTGCACCTGGGCCGCCGCACGCTGCGGCTGCTGCGCCGGGACGGCGAGCGACCCAAGCTGCCGGGCGGTCGCCGCCCCTACGTCCGCGCGCCCCTGCCGAACCGCCCGGCGACCCTGCGCTACGACCGCGACGAGGAGACGCTCCACCTCGACGAGGGTCGCGTCTCCCCCGTGCCGCCGGAGGCCTGGGACGTGGAGGTGGCCGGTGTACGGGTGCTCCAGGCGTGGTTCGCGGCCCGCACGGACCCGGCCGGGCCCGGCACCCTCGCCGCGATCCGTCCGGCGGCCTGGCCGCAGGCGTGGACGTCGGAGCTGCTGGAGCTGATCACGGTGCTGGCCCTGCTGGCGGAACTGCGCCCGCTGCGGGACGCCCTGGGCGCGGCGGCCCCGGTCACGGCGGCCGACCTGCGCGACGCCGGCGTCTTCCCGCCACCGGAGCGGTCCCGCCGTCCCGCCTCGGTCCTGGACCACCACGAGGAGGGCCCCGAGGGCCAGTTCGCGCTGCTCTAGCCCCGCGGGGGTCCGGGCCCGCGCGGGGCGGGTGGGACCCGGCTGCTGACAGGGGCGCCGCCCACGGGTCATGATCCAGGACATGGATCAGCCGATGGACCCGCACCCGCGTCAGCCCCTGCCCCTGGCGGGCATCACCGTCGTCGCCGTCGAACAGGCCGTGTCCGCGCCGTTCGCGACCCGGCAGCTCGCCGACCTGGGCGCCCGGGTCATCAAGGTGGAGCGGGTCGACGGCGGTGACTTCGCGCGCGGTTACGACACGGCCGCCGGCGGCCTCGCCTCGCACTTCGTGTGGTGCAACCGCGGCAAGGAGTCGCTCGCCCTGGACCTGAAGGACCCGCGCGGCCTGGACGTCGTACGGCGGCTGGTGGCGGACGCGGACGTGTTCGTGCAGAACCTCGCGCACGGCGCGGCGGCCCGGCTGGGCCTGGACGCGGCCACGCTGTGCGCCGCGCACCCGCGGCTGGTGGCCGTGGACATCTCGGGCTACGGCGGTTCGGGGCCGTACGCGGACAAGCGGGCGTACGACATGCTGGTGCAGTGCGAGGCGGGGCTGGTGTCGGTGACCGGCACGCCGGAGCGGCCGGTGAAGGCGGGGATCCCGGCGGCGGACATCGCGGCGGCCATGTACGCGTTCTCCGGGGTGCTGGCCGCGCTCGTGCGGCGCGGGACGACCGGGCGGGGCGGGCCGGTGGAGGTGTCGATGCTGGAGGCGCTGGCCGAGTGGATGGGGCACCCGCTGCACCACGCGATGCACGGCGGTGAGCCGCCCGCGCGGACCGGGCTCGCGCACGCGGTGATCGCCCCGTACGACGCCTATCCGACGGCGGACGGCGGCCGGGTGCTGCTGTCGGTGCAGAACGACCGGGAGTGGCGGCGGCTGGCCGGCGGGGTCATGGGCCGTCCCGAACTGGGCACGGACCCGGCGTACGCGACCAACGCGGCCCGGGTGGCCCACCGGGAGCGGACCGACGCCCTGGTCGCCGAGGCGCTCGGGGCGCTGGGCACCGAGGAGGCGCTGGAGCGGCTGGAGGAGGCCGGCATCGCCTGCGCCCGGCTGCGGGACCTGCACGAGCTGGCGGAGCATCCGCAGCTGGCGGCCCGGGGGAGGTGGCGTCGGGTGGGTTCGCCGGCGGGGCCGCTGAGGGCACTGCTGCCGCCCATCACCCTGCCCGGCGGGGACGAGGCACGGATGGGTGACGTGCCCGCGCTCGGGCAGCACACCGGGGCGCTGCTGCGTGCCGTGGGGATGACGGACGAGGAGATCGCAGCATTGCGCCGGGACGGTGTGGCGGCCTGAGCGCGGGCCTCCCCGCGCGGTGGCCGCTCCGGTGGGCGGGTGTCCGCGCGGTGACCGCTAGTGGCCGCCGAACAGCGAGCGGCGCAGCCGGCGCAGCGGCGCGAAGAGGGAGACGCGGCTGACGCGCCGGCCCCGGTCGCTGCGCTCGTGCACGGCGTTGCGCGCCGTCAGTTCGCGCATCAGCGAGGTCGCCTCGATCGTCTCGCGCTGCGGTATGGCGGGTCCCCCCAGCACCGACAGATGGCGGTCGAGGCGCGAACTGGTCGCGCCGCTCCCGCAGGTGATCGCAGGGACCCTCGCCCTGCTGCGCACTGTTATCTGCTCCATGTCACTCCCCACCCGTACGAGTCCACCCGGCCCGGGCAGGGTAACCCTATCGCCCTCGTGGGGCACGCGTGTATCCCGGCCACAGGATTCACCTTCCCTGTAAGGCGGTTGACCATCCTTCACCGGCTACTCTCCGAATCCGACCGATTCCAGGGTGAGTTGGACAATCGGCCGGCCGGTGGGCCGGGCGGAGCCACCGCCGGGCTCGACGGTCACAGCGAGTGACGTCGCGGAGGTGTCGAGACCGCGCGCGACCAAGGGCGTGTCGCCCGCGAGGAGCCCCAGGGAGCGCGGCCCCGCCCCGGGACGCAGCAACCAGAGCTGGTGCACGCGCCCGCCGGCCGGGGTGCCGTACCCGCTGAGGGTGACGACGGCGTCCCGCCCGGAGGCGGAAGCGATCACTCCGATCCGGCGGCCCCGCCCGTCCTCGCCGCTCGCCGCGCGGGCGTCCGGAGCGGCCAGGACGTGGGCGATCTCACGTGCCCGGGCCTGTTCGGCGGCCAGCCGGTCATCCGTGCGGTGGGCCTGGACCGCGAAGAGGGAGGCGACGACGAGGGCGGCGGTCGCGGTGGCCGCGGCGAACGGCGCGAACAGGGGGCGCCCGCGCGGGGCGTGGGCGCGGCCCGGCGGCGGCCGGACACCCCAGACGTGCGGCGGCAGCCGGCGCTCGACCTCCCGGCCCGGCGCCCGCTCCTGCGGGGTGGCGCGCACGGCGGCCAGCACCCGTTCGCGCAAGGCGGCCGGCGCGGGCACCGCCGCGGACCAGGCGAGGCGCACCGCGTCCTCCGCCAGGTCCCGCACCTCGGCGGCACAGCGGTCGCAGCGCGCCAGGTGCTTCTCGAAGCGGCGGCGCTCGCCCGGTTCGAGGGCGTCGAGCGCGTAGGGCGCGGCGAGCGAGTGCCGGGCCTCGCGGCGTGCCCGTCCGCCGAGGACGCTCATGCCGTGCCTCCCAGGCACTGGCGCAGCCGGGTGAGGCCGTCGCGCATCCGCGTCTTGACCGTGCCGAGCGGCAGCGACAGCCGCTCGGCCACCTCACGGTAGGTGTAGCCGTCGTAGTAGGCGAGGGTGACCGACTGGCGCTGGAGGACGGTCAGCCGGTCCAGGCAGCGGCGCACCCACTCGCGTTCCAGGCCGGCCTCGACCTCCTCGACGACCTGGTCGAACGCGGGCCCCCCGGCGCGCAACGCCTCGCGCTGCTCGCGTTCGCCGGCCGCGCGGGCGCTGCGCACCCGGTCGACGGCCCGGCGGTGGGCGAGGGTGAGGATCCAGGACAGGGCGCTGCCCCGGCCGGGGTCGAACCGGGCGGCGGAGCGCCACAGTTCGAGCAGCACCTCCTGGGCGACCTCCTCGGACTGGGCGGGATCCCGCACCACGCGCCGGACGAGTCCGAACACCGGCCCGGACACCAGCCCGTACAGGTCCTCGAAGGCCCGCTGGTCGCCGCGGGCCACGAGTACCAGCAGGTCGTCCGCCCGCATGCGGGTCCCCTCCCCGTGCCCGCAGCCCGTCCTTCCCCGCACCCCGCGCATCCGCACCGAGACACACCTCCCGGGAGACATACGGATCCGCGGGCCGAAAACGCGGGCCGCCGGGCGCCGAAAAGTTTTTCCGCGGCCGACCGATCCGAACGGCGTGCCGGCTCCGTATACCCGTCCGTCAAAGCAAGACGGCACTAGGGACGGACGGCATGACACCTCTCTTCTCCAGGAGCGGCACCGGACGCAAGGGCCTGGTCACCCTCATCTGTGGCGCGCTGGCCACCGGGGGGCTCGCGGCCGCCGGCGTCGCCACGCTGGAACCCGGGGCGGCCTCCGCCTCCTCCCACCGGGAGGCACCACTGATCTCGGGGACCCCGCAGTACGACAACACCGACCTGTACGCGTTCGCCAGCCCGGACAAGCCCGACACGACGACGATCCTGGCGAACTGGATCCCGTTCGAGGAACCGGCGGGCGGACCGAACTTCTACACCTTCGCGGACGACGCGCAGTACGACCTGCACATCGACAACAACGGTGACGCGCAGGGCGACACGGTCTTCCGCTACACCTTCAAGACGCACACGAAGAACGGGAACACGTTCCTCTACAACACCGGCCCGGTCACCAATCTCGCCGACCCCGACCTCAACATCACCCAGACCTACGACATCGACCTCATCCGGTTGAAGAACGGGCACGAGGCGTCCCGGACGAAACTCGCGGACGACGTGCCGGTGGCGCCGTCCGACGTGGGCAAGGCGTCCATGCCGGACTACGGCAAACTGCGCTCGCAGGCCGTCTACCGGACCGCGGGCGGCGCCACCACGTTCGCCGGGCAGGCGGACGACCCGTTCTTCGCCGACCTGCGCGTCTTCGACCTGCTGTACGGCGGCGACCTCAGCGAGGTCGGCCGGGACACCCTCAAGGGCTACAACGTCAACACCATCGCCCTCCAGGTGCCGAACGACCTGATCCGCGAGTCGGCCCACCAGCCGGTCGTCGGCATCTGGTCGACCGCCCAGCGCCGCAACGCCCAGGGCTACTACAGCCAGGTGTCCCGCCTGGGCAACCCGCTGGTGAACGAGGTCGTCAACCCGCAGAAGGACAAGGACAGGTTCAACGCCTCGCAGCCCGCGTACGACGCCCAGTTCGCGAAGAACGTGACCAACCCCGAGCTGCCGAAGCTGATCGAGTCCCTCTACAAGATCAAGGCGCCGGCCGAGCCGCGCAACGACCTCGTCGACGTCTTCCTCAAGGGCGTCAAGGGCCTCAACCAGCCGCCGAACGTGCGGGCTTCGGAGGAACTGCGGCTGAACACCTCGATCCCGCCGGCCGCGCACCCCAAGCGGCTGGGTGTCCTGGACGGTGACAACGCGGGCTTCCCGAACGGGCGCCGGCTCGGTGACGACGTGATCGACGCGGCGCTCCAGGTCGTCGAGGGCGAACTGGTCGGCTCGAAGAACGACCTGGGTGACGCGGTCGACAAGAACGACAAGAAGTTCGAGAAGCACTTCCCCTACGTCGCCGAGCCCACGGCCGGTTCGCGCGGCCGGCTCGCCAAGGGCACGGCCGCCGGCACGGACGTGCGCAGCGGGCTCGGGGACGCGCTCCAGCCGGCCGGGTCCGCCACCGGCGGTTCCGGCGACACGGTGCTGATCGCCGCCTCGGCGGCCTCGGGCGCGGCCGCGATCCTGCTCCTCGGGTCCGCGTTCGCCTGGTGGCGCCGGCGCGCGCAGCGCGCGTACTGACCCCGTACCCAACCCCCCAGACCGGCGCGGCCCGCTTTCCCCTCTCCCCCACGGCGGGCCGCGCCTCCCACCCGACCGACGGAGGAACAGGCATGGGCCCGCGCGGGCAGCACGAGGACAACGACGGGCGGCCGACGGCCACGGCCGACGGCACCGGGCCGGCGGCGCCCGAGCCGCCGGAGACGGCTCCGCCCGGCACCGGTGGGACCGCGGCGGGCGGAGCCGGGGGTGCCGGCGAGGATGGTGACGCGGCACGGGTCGCCGCCGTGCGGCGGGCCGGGGCGGCGGGGCGGCGGTGGCGGGCCGCGCGGCTGGCCGGGTCCGCCCTGCTGGTGTCCGTCGCGCTGACCGGCGGCGCGATCGCCGTCGGCGCGCACCGCGCGCCGGCGACCGCGCCGGTGGTGGCCGACGCCGTCGACCCCGGGGTGCTCGGCGGCGGGAACCTGGACGCGGCCGTCACCGCCCTCCAGGCGCACCTGCGGGCGCAGCCCAAGGACTCCGGCGGCTGGGCCACCCTCGGCCTGGCCTACGTCGAGCAGGCCCGCACCAAGGGCGACCCGGCCCGCTACCCCCAGGCGGAGCGGGCGCTGCGGCGCTCGCTGTCGCTGGCACCGGACAGCGACCAGGCCCTGGCCGGCCGCGCCGCGCTCGCCGCGGCCCGGCACGACTTCGCGCACGCCCTGACGTTCGCGGACGCGGCCCTGCGGCAGAACCCGTACAGCGAGCGGGCGCTGTCCTCCCGTATCGACGCCCTGGTCGAACTCGGCCGGTACGCCGACGCGGCGAAGGCCGCGGCGACCGCCGACGCGCGCAGGCCGGGCGTACCGGTCTTCACCCGGTACGCGTACGTGCGCGAGCTGCGCGGGGACGTCACCACCGCGCGCCGGGTTCTGGAACAGGCGCTGTCCGCCGCGTCCTCACCGGGTGACACCGCGTACGTGGCCACGCAGCTCGGCCAGCTCGCCTGGAGCCAGGGCGACGACCGGTCGGCGCTCGCCTGGTACGCCCGGGCCCTGGCCGCCGACGACGGCTGTCTTCCGGCGCTGGAGGGCCGGGCCCGCGCCCAGGCGGCCGGTGGTGACCGGGCCGGGGCGATCAAGGGGATGGAGGCGGTGGTCGCCCGGTATCCGGTGCCCGGCTCACTCGTCGTCCTCGGCGAGCTGTACGAGGCGCGCGGCGCGACCGGTGACCGGGCACGCGCCCGGCGGCAGTACGCGCTCGTCGACGCCTGGACGGCGCTGGCCCGCGCCAACGGCGTCGACGCCGACCTCGACACCGCGCTGGCCGCCGCCGACCACGGCGACCGGAAGGCCGCCCTGCGCGCGGCCCGCGCCGAATGGGCCCGCCGGCACACCGTGCACACGGCGGACGCGCTCGCCTGGGCACTGCACGTGGACGGCCGCGACACCGAGGCCCTGCCGTACGCCCGCCGCGCCACCGCCACCGGCTACCGCAACGCCGCTTTCCGCTACCACCGGGGTGTCATCGAGCTGGCCACGGGCCACCGGGCGGCGGGCCGGGCCTCGCTGAGGTCGGCGCTGAAGCTGAACCCCGGTTTCTCCCCGCTGGGTTCCGCCGCTGCCCGCGACGCCCTGGAGGGAACCGAGTGAGGCCACGCCCGCGGTACCTGCTCGTCCTCGCCCTGTGCGCGCTCGCCCTCCTCCCGGCCGGCACCGCGAGCGCGCACCCCCTCGGCAACTTCACCGTCAACCGCTACGACGGACTCGTCGCCGCTCCCGGGCGGCTGCGCGTGGACCACGTGGAGGACCTCGCCGAGATCCCGGCCACCCAGGCCGGCCCCGACATCCGGCGGCTCGGGCTGAGCGCGTGGGCGCGGCAGCGGTGCGCGCGGGCCGCCGAGGACAGCACCCTGACCGTGGACGGGCGCACCGCGGCCTTGACGGCCACCCGGAGCACCGCGCGCCTGCGCCCCGGCCAGGCCGGGCTGCACACGCTGCGGGTGGAGTGCCGGCTGACCGCGGCGCTCCCCCGCGCCGGCGCCGTCGGCCTGCGGTTCCACGGCGCGGGGGCCGCCGGCGGGCCCGGCTGGCGCGAGATCACCGCGCGCGGCGACCGGACCACGCTGACCTCGACGGACGTACCGCGCGTCTCGGTCTCGCACGAACTGACGAGCTATCCCAAGAGCCTGCTGTCCTCGCCCGCCGACACCGCGACGGCCTCGGTACGGCTGCGGCCCGGCGGGCCGGCGCTCGCCGGGGACGCGCCGCGGCGGGACGCACCGGGCGCCGGCGTGCTGCCCCGGGGTGCCGACCGCTGGACCCGCGCCCTGGACGACCTGGTGGCCCGGCGCGACCTCACCGTCGGTTTCGCCGCGCTGGCGCTGCTCGTCGCGGTCGTCCTGGGGGCGCTGCACGCGCTGGCGCCGGGGCACGGCAAGACGCTGATGGCCGCGTCGGCGGCGGCGCGCGGCGGCCGGGCCCGGCCGCGGGACGTACTGCCGCTGGCCGCCTCGGTCACCGTGACCCACACGCTGGGAGTGGTCGCCCTGGGCCTGCTGGTGACGGCCGGGTCCGCCGCCACGCCCGCGGTGATCGCCTGGCTGGGCCTCGCCAGCGGTGTCCTGGTGCTCGCGGCGGGGGTGACCCTCGTGCGCCGGGCCTGGCGCGGTCGGCCGCGTACCGTCCCCGTCGCCCAGGACGAGGAGGTGAGGCGGGAGTTGGTGGCCGTGGGCGCCGCCCCGCACTCCCACCACCAGGACGGCGTGCGCCCCAGCCATACCGGCCACACCCATGCCGGTGAGCACGAGCACGAGCACGAGCACGAACAGGGTCACAGCCACGGTGGTCACAGCCACACCCACGGCGGGCACACGCACACCCATGCCACCGCGCCCACCCTCCGCGGCACGCTGCTCCTCGGGTTCGCCGGTGGGCTGGTGCCCAGTCCGTCCGCGGTGGTGGTGCTGGTCGGCGCCGCGGCGCTCGGCAAGGCCTGGTTCGGGCTGCTGCTCGTCGTGGCCTACGGCGCCGGGCTCGCGCTGACCCTCACCGCGGCCGGGTTCGCCGTCGTACGGCTGGGTGCGGGCGCGGCCCGGGTGCTGGAGCGGCGTCCGCGCTGGTCCGCGCATCCGCTGGCCGTATCGGCGCGCCGGGCCCTGCCGTTCGCGTCCGCGCTGGTCGTGGTGGCGTTGGGGACGGGGCTGGTGGTCAAGGGTGTCGTGTCGGCGCTGGGCTGAGCCGTCGCGCCGTGACGGCGACGGCGGAGACCCCGGCGACCGGGATCTCCGCCACGCCGGATCCGCCCCGGGGACCCCGGCCGGGAAGGTTCACCCTGCCGGGCGAGCCCGAACGGGTCAGGCGGCGTTGGTGAGCACCGGCAGGTAGCCGCCGGAGTGGCCGGCCGCGGTCGGGTGGTAGGACGTGCCGATGTCGAGCCAGTTGACGCTGTGCAGCCAGGAGTCGCCGGAGCAGATCTCGTGACCGGTGAACGTGTTGCGGACGTCCCCGAAGGCGAAGTTGTGCGCGGCGACGCGGGCCTTGATGACGGAGTCGATGTAGTCGGCCGCCCCGTTGATGGCGGACCGCTTGGTCTCGGAGAGGCCGAGGCAGGTCTGGCCCAGCAGGTAGAAGCGGGGGTAGCCGATGACGACCACCCGGGCGGAGGGGGCTTTGGCGCTGATCGCGTTGTAGACGGTGTCCAGCTTGCCGGGGAGCGTGTTGGCGACGTACGCCCTGGCCGTGTCGATCTTCGACAGGCAGGCGCTGTCGGACTGGATCACACAGGTCGTCATGACGTCCGAGAAACCGGCGTCGTTGCCGCCGATCGTGAGGGACACCAGCGAGGTGGCGGAGTTGAGGGAGCCGAGCTGGTTGGCGAGCACGTCGTCCGTCTTCGCGCCGGAACAGGCGTTGAAGGCGAACGAGGAGTAGCTGTGGGCGGCGTTCCACAGGTAGGGGTAGGCCTTGGTGCTCCGGTCGCAGCTGCCGCTGGAGCTGATGTAACTCCCGGCGCCCACCCCGGAGGAGTAGGAGTCGCCGAGCGCCACGTACCCTCCGGCCGCGGCCGTGGACGCGTGCGCCGAAGCGGCCCCGGTGAGACCGAGGCCGGCGGCGAGGAGGAGCGACGTGAGGAATCCGGTAAGTCGGGAACGTCTCATGGAGCCTCCCTTTAGCAGGATCCTTGCGTCAACCGTGGTACCAACTACGCGTGTTGACGGGAAGTGTTCATGCCAAGACTGTTGGGATCTCAACAGGATCGGCCCGACACGTTCACCGCTCATCTATTGCATGTTCATGTCATATGTGGTCCCACCGGACGGGTCGAGCACCCATGAGAGGCCTCCTTGACGCCCACGGCGGTCTGCGCCACATTGAATTCCGGCATCCGGCGCGTCGGGGGGCGAAGTCGTCCATGCGGACCTCACGCATCAGGACACGCATCGAGGCACACGTCCGGCCCGGGCCGGGACGGCTGCTGCCGCCCCTGCTCACCGGGGCCGCGGCCGCCGCCGCACTGGCCGGCGCGGTGCTCGCCCTGCTCGACTCGACCTCACCCCTGCGCGCCCCGTGCACCCTCTTCTTCCTGCTCGCCGCCCCGGCCCTGGCGATCGGCGCGGCGCTGCGCGGACTGGACCCCTACGGCCGGGCGGTCACCGCCCTCGCGGGCGCGGTCGCGGTCGACATGCTGGTCGCCCAGGCCATGCTGACCCTGCATCGGTGGTCCGTCCGCGGCGGGGTGGCCGCGGTGGCGCTCCTGAGCGTGCTGCTGCTCCTCCTGACGGCACTACGGGAACGAATTTCCGGAAAACACACACAAAAGTGACCGGGATGGTGCAAGGTGGTCCAACGGCCGAACCAGCACGAAGGTGAGGCGCCCTTCCGGGCCTCGCCTCCGGGTGGGACCGTCGATACCGTCATACAACTCACCCGCACCGGTCCGCCGGCACTCGGCTCCAGGGGAGGGCGCAGAGGGCCACGAGGTGCCCGGCGCGGGGCGCGGTAGGGGGGTGCCGTGCTCGGTGACCACAACCGTGACCGAGTCGTACCGCGCGGCCGGCCGACGTCGTTCCCCGGCAGGCCGGCCGGCTCCGCCGGCTCGTCCACGGACACGGAGACCGCCCCGGGCACGGCCCCGGAGACCGGCCCACCGTGCCGGAGATGAGAACCCCCCTTTCGAACCGGACACAGAACCGGACCGCCCGTGGGCGGGCGGTCCACCGGACGAGAGGGAAACACCCATGAGTTCCGTGCTGCGCCCGCCGGGTCCGGGCAACGACCCGCTGATCGCCGCCGACTACCGGCCCATCTCCTCGCACCTGGCGATCACCGTGCCGGTGAGCGTGGTCATCCCCGCCATGAACGAGGCGGAGAACCTGCCCTACGTCTTCAAGAGCCTGCCCGGCTGGATACACGAAGTGGTCCTGGTGGACGGCAACTCCACGGACGGCACGGTCGGTGTGGCGCGTTCCCTGTGGCCCGAGGTCAAGGTCGTCGAACAGCGCGGCAGAGGCAAGGGGGACGCCCTGATCACCGGGTTCGAGGCCTGCACCGGCGACATCATCGTGATGGTCGACGCGGACGGCTCCGCCGACGGCGCGGAGATCGTGTCGTACGTCTCCGCCCTGGTCTCCGGTGCCGACTTCGCCAAGGGCTCCCGCTTCGCCAACGGTGGCGGCACCGACGACATGACCCTCGTCCGCAGACTGGGCAACCGCGCCCTGTGCGCCACCGTCAACCGCAAGTTCGGCGCCCGCTACACCGACCTCTGCTACGGCTACAACGCGTTCTGGCGGCACTGCCTCGACAGCATCGACCTCGACTGCACCGGCTTCGAGGTCGAGACGCTGATGAACATCAGGGTGGTCAAGGCGGGGCTGCGGGTGCAGGAGATACCGAGCCACGAGTACCTGCGCATCCACGGCACCAGCAACCTGCGCGCCGTGCGCGACGGGCTCCGGGTGCTGCGGGTCATCCTGCGGGAACGCTCCAACCGGCGGGAACTGCGCCGCCGGGACCGCCGCTCACCACTGCTCGACACCGTCCGGGGGGAGGCGTCTTGACCGGTCCCGGGGTCTCCGTGGTGATCTGCGCGTACACCGAGGACCGCTGGGAGGACATCCGCGCGGCGGTCTCCTCGGTGCGCGCGCAGTCGTGTCCGGCGCTGGAGACGCTCCTGGTCGTGGACCACAACCCGGGCCTGCGGACCCGGCTGGAGCACGCCTACGGGGAGGACGGCGGCGTCCGGGTCCTGGTCAACACCGGCCCGCGCGGCCTCTCCGCCGGCCGCAACACCGGCATCGCCGCCTCCCGCGGCGAGGTCATCGCCTTCCTGGACGACGACGCCGTCGCCGAACGGGACTGGCTGCGCCACCTCGCCGAGGGCTACGCCGACCCGCGCGTCCTCGCGGTGGGCGGCCGTACGGTGCCCGTCTGGGCGTCGGGCCGGCGGCCGGCCTGGTTCCCGCCGGAGTTCGACTGGGTGGTGGGCTGCACCTACAAGGGGCTGCCGCCCGGCCGCGTCCGGGTCCGCAACGTGCTCGGCGGTAACGCCTCCTTCCGGCGCACGGCGTTCGAGGCGGCGGGCGGCTTCGCCACCGGCATCGGCCGCGACGGCGACCGCCGCCCGCTGGGCTGCGAGGAGACGGAACTGTGCATCCGCCTGGCCCGCGCCCGCCCCGACGCCGTCCTGCTCATCGACGACCGGGCGGTCATCCACCACCGGGTGCCCGCGTCCCGCGAGCGCTTCGCCTACTTCCGCGGCCGCGCCTACGCCGAGGGCCTGTCCAAGGCCCTGGTGACCCGCAGCGTCGGCGCGGGAAAGGGCCTGGAGTCCGAACGCCGTTACGCGGCCCGGGTCCTGCCGGCCGGGGTCGCCCGGGGGATCGGGGACGCGCTGCTCGGCAGGCCGGGCGGGGCGGGGCGCGCCGGCGCGATCGTCGCCGGGGCGCTGAGCGCCGCCGCCGGCTACGCGCTGGGCGGCCTGCGGGCCCGGCGCGCCGGTACGTCGTTCTCGCCCGCGCCGACCCGCGGGGGTTCCGGTGAGTGACGTCCCCGTGCCCGTCCTCATGTACCACTCCGTCGCCACCGCCCCCGACGCCGCCACCCGCGCCCTCTCGGTCACACCGCGGACGTTCGCGGCGCAGATGGCGCTCGTCGCCGGCCTGGGGCTGACCCCGCTCACCACCGCCGGCCTCGCGGACCGCTGGCGCTCCGGCCGGCCGCTGCCCGCCCGGCCGGTGCTGATCACCTTCGACGACGGCTACGAGGGCGTGCACCGGCACGCGCTGCCCGTCCTCGCCCGACACGGCTTCCCCGCCACCCTGTTCGTCTGTACCGGCTGGCTCCGCGGCGCCCACGGCACGGGCGCCGGCCCGGACACCATGCTCGACTGGCCGCAGGTGCGCGAACTGGCCGCCGCCGGCGTGGAGATCGGCGGGCACAGCCACACCCACCCCCAGCTCGACCAGCTGCCCGACGGCGCCCTGTGCGCCGAGCTGGACCGCTGCACCCGCGTCCTCACCGGCGAACTGGGCGCCGCACCGTTGTCGTTCGCCTATCCCTACGGCTACTCCAGCCGCCGGGTCCGCCGGGCGGTGCGCGACGCCGGGTACGCCCAGGCACTGGCCGTCGGCAACACCCTCGCCCGGCGCCGCCAGGGCCCGTACGCCCTGCGCCGTGTGACGGTGCGTCGCGCCACCGGGCCCGAGGAGTTCCGGCGGCTGCTCGAAGGGCGCGCCCTCGCGCGGGACTTCGCGGGGGACCGGGTGCTCACCAAGGGGTACGCGCTGGTCCGGCGAGCCCGCCAGGTCCGCCGGCAGGTGATCCCCGGCCGTGTCTGACACGACCACCGCGACCACGGCGGCCGGGACGGCGGCAGCCGGCGCCACGGCGCCCGGGCCCGGCCGGTCCGCCGGCACCCGTCCGCTGTTCCGCAACGCCTACGCGCTGATGCTCAACACCGGGATCTCCGCCGTCCTCGGGCTCGGCTTCTGGCTGGCCGCGGCCCGCCACTACTCCGAGGCGGCGGTCGGGCAGGGCTCCGCCGGCATCGCCGCGATGAAGTTCCTCGCCGGGCTGACCGCGGTGACCCTGACCGGCGCCCTCGCCCGCTTCCTCCCCGTCGCCGGTGAGCGCACCGGACGGCTCGTGCTGCGCGCCTACGCGGGCGGTTCGCTGGTCGCCGCGGGCGCGGCCGGGATCTTCCTGCTGACCCTGGACGCGTGGGGGCCGTCGTACCGCTTCCTGCACGGCACGGCGAACGGGCTCGGGTTCCTCCTCGCCGTGGCCGCCTGGAACGTGCTCACCCTCCAGGACGGCGTGCTGACCGGGCTGCGCAGCGCGCCCTGGGTGCCGGTCGGCAATACGGTGTTCTCGGTGGTCAAGCTGGCGCTGCTCGCCGCGTTCGCCGTCACCCTGCCGGCCACCGGTGTCTTCGTCTCCTGGGTGGCCGCGATCGCCACCTCCGTGGTGCCGCTGGGCTGGCTGGTGTTCCGGCGGCTGATCCCCCGGCACGCGCGGGCCACCGGTGGGCGGGCCGCCCCGCCGACGGCGAGGGAGATCGGCAGGTTCCTGGCCGGGGACTGCACCGGTTCGCTGTTCTCCCTCGCCGTGGTCTACCTCGTGCCGGTGATCATCGCCGCGCGGGTCGGCCCGGAGGAGAACGCGTATTTCTACGTCACCGCCACCATCGGCGGCACGACCAACCTGCTCGCGATCAACATGGGCGCCTCGCTCACCGTCGAAGGCTCGCACGACCCGGCGCGGCTGGCCGCCGACACCCGGGCCGCGCTGAAGCGGATGGCCCGGATCATGCTGCCCGTGGCGGGCCTGCTGTTCGTCGGCGCGCCCTGGATCCTCGGGGTGTTCGGCCGGGGTTACGCGGACGCGGCGACCCCGCTGCTGCGCTGGCTCGCGGTCGGCGCGGTGCTGCGCACCGTGATGGAGACGCACTTCGCGGTGGAGCGCGCGCGGAGCCGCACCACCGGACTGGCCTGGCTCCAGGGCCTGTTGTGCGTGTTGGTGCTGAGCCTGACCGTGCTGCTCCTGCCCCGGCTGGGGCTGGCCGGCGCGGGCGTCGCCGAGATCTCCAGCCTCGCGGTGGTGGTGGCGATCGCCGCGCCGCGGCTGTGGCGGACGGTGCGGTCCGTGCCCGGCGCCGTGCCGGACACCGCGGCACCCGACGGCGACCTCGCCGACCTCGCCCCGCTCCCCCGCCCCCGGCGGCGGTCCGGCACCGGCTCCCCCGCCGCCCCGGCGCGCGGGGACCGCCCGGCACGGGCGGACGCCCGCGACACCCGGGCCGGCGTGCTCCTCGGGGGGCTGCTGGTGGCGGCCCTGGTGCTGTACTGGGCGCCGGCGCTGCGGCTCGGCGAGGCGGACCTGGACCGGATGAGCGGGCTCGGCCTGGTCTCGGTGCTGCCGCTGCCGACACTGGCCGGGGCGGCACTGCTGGTGACCGTGTTCGCCGCGCTGCTCCGCCGGCACCGCGAACACCGCGCGCTGCTGCTGGTCACCCTGGTGGCGACCGTGGTGTGCCTGCACGCGCTGCCCGCGGTGATCGAGAGCGAGCCGCGGTTCCCGACGGCCTGGCAGCACCTCGGCTTCCTCGACCACATCGACCGGACCGGCACGGCCGTACCCGACCTGGACGCCCGCTGGAGCTGGCCCGGGTTCTTCGCGGTGACCGCGTTCGCCGGCCGGGCGTGCGGGATCACCGACTTCACCGAAGTCATCCGCTGGTGGCCGACGGCCGTGCAACTCGCCTCTCTGGCGCCGATGTTCCTGCTCACCCGGGCGCTGCGCGCGAGCTGGCGGGCGAAGTGGGCCGGCGTCTGGATCTTCGCGCTGAGCGGCTGGGTCGGCCAGGACTACTTCTCCCCGCAGGGTTTCACCTACCTCCTGTACCTGGTGTTCGTGGCCGTCCTGCTGGTCTGGTTCCGCCCGCCCCGGGTGATCTGGACCGGGCGGCGCCCGGGCGAGGCCGAGGTGGAACCGGCCGACCGGCGGCAGCGGGCCGTGCTGCTGCTGGTGCTCATGGCGCTCTACGCGGCGACCGTGCCCGCGCACCAGCTCACCCCGTTCATGATGCTGGGCGTGGTCACGGCCCTCGTGCTGGTCGGCCGGTCCGAGGTGCGCGGGCTGCCGCTGCTGTTCGGGGTGCTGGTCGCGGTCTGGATCGGCTTCATGGCCGAGCCGTACTGGTCCGGGCACTTCGACGAACTCTTCGGCGGGGTCGGCGGGGTCGGCGACAACGTCTCCACCTCCGTCTCGGGCCGTATGCGGGGCGGCAGCGCGGCCCACGAGCTGGTGCTGTACACCAGGGTGCTGCTGGCCGGTTCGGTGCTGGGGCTGGCCTGCTGGGGCTGGTGGCGGCGGCGCCTGCACGGGTACCGGGAGCGGTGCCTGCCCGTCCTCGTGTGCGTCCCGTTCCTCGGCTTCGGCATGCAGTCGTACGGCGGTGAGATGGCGCTGCGCGTCTTCATGTTCGCGGTGCCGGGCGCGGCCCTGCTCGGCGGGCTCGCCCTCTTCCCACGCACCGGTGCCGCCGCGCGCGGGGGCCGGGGGCGGTTCGCCGTGCCGGCCGTGCTCCTCACCGGGCTGCTGCTGACGGGCGGTTTCCTGGTGGCCCGCTGGGGCAACGAGCCGTTCGAGCGGGTCCGGCCCGGCGAGGTCACGGCCATGGACTGGGTGTACGCGCACGACCGGCCGACGGTACGGCTGCTGTGGCTGACCCAGGACCCGGTCGACGACGTGACGCCGGCGCTGCCGTGGGGCGCGCGGGACATGGAGCGCGTGACCTACGTGCCGACGCTCGCACCGGCCGACCCCCGGCGGGTGGCGGACCTGGTGATGGCGCTCCGGGCGGCCGGGCCGCACGCGTACCTGATGGTCGACCGCGCCCAGGCGGCCTACCTGGAGCTGGACGCGGGTTACCCGGCGACCTGGCGGCCCCGACTGGTCCGGGGCCTGGACGGCCGGCGGGAGCTGACCCGGGTCCTGACCGGGGACGGGGTCGCGGTGTACGCGCTGCGGCAGCGGCCGGCGGGCCCGGTGCCCGAGCCGGACCCGGGGCCGGCCGGTCCGCTGGTGACCTGGACGCCGTGGTCGGTGGCCGGCGCGCTCGCCGCCGTCGTGCTGGTCCTGCTGCTGGCCGCCGTCGAGCTGGTCCGGGTGGCGGGGCGGCCGGGGGTGCGCCGGCTGCGGCTGGTGCAGGGCGGCTTCTGGTTCGCGCTGCCGCTGCTGGGGCTGGTGCTGGCCTCGCTGGTGCAGCGGTTCGTGACGATGAAGTGAGCGTGCGCGGACGGGAGTCGTCGGTTCAGCGGTCGAGCCACCTCACCTCGTACGCGCCCATCGTGAACCGCCTGCCGTCGACGCGCACGCCGGTCCGCCGGCCCAGGGTGTTGACGACGAGGACGCTCCGGCGGGTGGCGAGGACGCGGACGTGGGGCGCGTCCTCGGGGGCGACGGACACGGTGGCGTACCGGGTGCCCGGCGGGAACGCCCGCGCGAACCGGGACACCAGGTCGTACAGGGGCAGTTCGCGTCCGCCGCCGGCGGTGTCGGTCGGGGACCACAGACAGCCGGGGCACGGGCCGGTCCGCCGCTCCGGGTTCCAGTAGAAACCGGAGGCGGCGCCGCCCCTGACCATGGCGATCATGCCGGTGGCCTGGACGGCGACGCGGTGCGGCCCGCTCCAGCCGGTGCGCGCGCCGTCGCCGTCGCCGGGCTCGACGTAGTACTCGGCCCACCACAGGGGCAGGCCGCGGGTCTGCCGCCGCACCCAGGCACCTACGGCGGTGAGTTTGCCGGTGGCCGCGAACTCGTCCGGCGACAGGGCGTCGTCGCGGGTGTAGCTGGAGCCGTCGACCACGGTGAAGTCGGCGCCCGCCCGGTGGGTGTTCCAGTAGGCGAAGGCGTCCAGCACGCGCCGGTCCATGGCGCCCCAGGGGCCCCTGAGGGTGCGGGAGGCGTTCGGGTCGTGCGGGCCGACGCTGTCCATGACCAGGTAGGGGCCGCCGACCATGATGTCGTCGTCGACGTTCTTCAGCGCCTTGTACACCAGGTCGTACATCCGGGTGTAGCCCTCGTAGTCCCAGCGGGACCGGGCGTCGTCCCAGAAGCCCTTGAACTCGTTCCAGACGATGAAGTGCCGCACGTCCGGGTAGCGCCGGGCGACGGTCGCGGCGAGGTCGGCGAAATCCTGGTAGTGGCCGGGCAGCGGAGCGCTCTCCAGCGCGGCCCGGCTCCAGTCGGTGCGCCCGGCCCCGGCCGTGCCGTCCTTCATCCAGTCCGGGGCGCAGCACAGGGTGATCACCGGGGTGCCGCCGGAGGCGCGGACCAGGCCGACACGCCGGTCCAGCGCGGCGAAGTCGTAACGGCCCCTGGCCGGCTCGGGGTTGTCGGCGCCCCAGCCCATGATGTGCTGGTTCTGCGCCAGCCCGCCGTCGCGGCCGAGGAGCCGGGTGACGCGCGCGGTGGCGGCCGGCGCGCCCTGGTCGGCGCTGTACCGGGTGTGCGTGAAACCCCAGCCGACGTCCGGCCCGGGGGTGCCGGCCGGGGCGGCGGGGGTGCCGGACGGCCCGCCGCCGTCGCGCGCGCCGCCGCCGGGCCCCGCGGTGAGCAGGGCGAGCACCAGGGCCGGCGCGGCCAGGGCCGCGCCGAACAGGGCGGTCAGCCGCCGCCACCGCCTGCGCGCGTCCCCGTCCGGGCGTCCCATCCGGACCACGGTAACGGGGGGAGGCGGGCGGCGGGGGGTGTCGGCCGGAACGCCGGGGACCGTTCCGGGACACCCGGGACAAGCGGTGGAAATACCGTGCGCGCGGCCCCTGCGTGCCGGATCATGGCGGCATGGCTGCCAACCCGCACGACGCTCTGCCGATCCGGCTCCACGTCGACGACTCCGACTCGCCGTCCGATGTCGTCGACGCGCTGTTCCTCGGCCGTTTCGCGACGGGCGAGCAGCCGTACTCGCACGCGCTGAACATCGACCGGGTGCGCTCGGGCGCGTCCCTGCTGCCCGAGGGGGCCCGGGTGCTGCGGGTCGCCCGCGACGACGACCGCAGCGCGACCCTCGCCGAGGGTGAGGGCTGGACCCTGCTGGTGTCCCGCTGGAACCGCGGCGCCGACGTCACCGTCACCGCGACCAGCGCCGAGCTGGCGAAGCGGATCCTCGACCAGGCCACGGACGGCGCGACCGACGAGCCGGAACCCCAGCCGGAGAACGTGGCGATGGGGTTCTGGTACGTCTCCCCGCGGCGCGGCCCGCACCGCACCACCCGGCAGATCTCGGCGGGCACCTGGGAGGAGGTCCGGCCCAACTACACGGCACCGGTGGCGGACGCGATGGACCGTCTGATGAAGACGACCCCCGAGGACATCGCGGGCCGGCTGCTCCTGCTGCACGGCCCGCCCGGCACCGGGAAGACGTCCGCACTGCGCACCCTGGCCCGCTCCTGGCGGGACTGGTGCCAGGTGGACTGCGTCCTGGACCCCGAACGCCTATTCTCCGACGTCGGTTACCTGATGGACATCGCCATCGGCGAGGACGACGGCGCGGGCAAGGGCCGCTGGCGGCTCCTGCTGCTGGAGGACTGCGACGAGCTGATCCGCGGCGAGGCCCGGCACACGGCCGGCCAGGCCCTGTCGCGGCTGCTGAACCTCACCGACGGCCTGCTCGGCCAGGGCCGCAACGTGCTGGTGGGTGTCACCACCAACGAGGACCTGGAACGCCTGCACCCGGCCGTGGTCCGCCCCGGCCGCTGCCTGGCCCGCATCGAGGTCGGTCCGCTGACCCACCGGGAGGCGGTCGGCTGGCTGGGCACCGAGGAGGGGATCGGCCGCGAGGGCGCGACCCTGGCCGAGCTGTACGCGCTGCGCCGGGGCACGTCTCCGACATCGGTGCCGGGGGCGCGGGAGGGAGCGGACGCGGGCCTGTACCTGTGATGCTTTCATGAGGGTATGACCGTGTTCGTCGGCACGTCGGGGTGGCAGTACAAGGACTGGCGGAACCTCGTCTACCCGGCGGGGGTCCCGGCGCGGCTGTGGCTGGAGGAGTACACCCGGCTGTTCGCGACGGTGGAGATCAACAACGCCTTCTACCGGCTGCCGACGTACGACACCTTCGCCGCCTGGCGCGGCCGCGTCCCGCCGGACTTCGTCGTCGCGGTCAAGGCCAGCCGCTTCCTCACCCACATCAAGCGGCTGAAGGAGCCGGAGGAGCCGGTGCACCGTCTGATGACGCACGCGGCGGGCCTCGGCGACCGCCTGGGCCCGGTCCTGCTCCAGCTCCCGCCGACCCTGCGCGCCGACCCGCCGCTGCTGGACGCGTGCCTGGCCCGCTTCCCGGCCGGCACGCGGGTCGCGGTGGAGCCCCGGCACGACTCCTGGTGGACACCGGAGCTGCGGCGCGTGCTGGAGCTGCGGGGCGCGGCCCTGTGCTGGGCGGACGTCCTGGCCCGCCCGGCCGGCCCCTTGTGGCGCACCGCCGACTGGGGGTACGTCCGCTTCCACCAGGGACGCGCCGCGCCCTGGCCGCGCTACGGCCGCCGCTCGCTGGAGACCTGGGTGGACCGGATCGCGACGGCGTGGCCCGGCGGGGAGGACGTGTACGCGTACTTCAACAACGACCCCGGGGGCGCGGCGGTGCGGGACGCGGTGGTGTTCGCGGCGGCGGCGCGCCGGGCGGGTCTGGCGGTGACACGGACACCGGAACCCGTGCGACCGCGCTGACCGCCACCGCCCCCGGCGGCTCGGCGGTCCGCTATCCCGCGTAGGCCGCCCGCAGCGCGTCCCGTACGGCGGCCAGCGCCTCGGCCTCGCCCAGCCCGAGCCTGCGCACCCGTTCCGCGTACGCCTGCGCGGCCGTGGACGCCTCGCGTTCCGCGGCCGAACCGGCGGCGGCGACGAACGTGCCGTTGCGTCCGCGGGTCTCGATCACCCCGTCGCCCTCCAGCGCCCGGTAGGCCTTGGCCACCGTGTTCACCGCGAGCCCCAGGGACTCGGCCAGCCCGCGCACGGTCGGCAGCCGGTACCCCACGGGGAGCGCGCCGGAGCGCGCCTGCTCGGAAATCCGCGCCCGCACCTGCTCGTACGGGGGCGCGCTGTCATCGATGCGGATCTTCAGGCTCACGCCCCGATTGTCCCGCACCCGACGAGAAAATGGAGAGGCGCCCCGACACCCGCGCCCCGTACGTTCCTCCCCATGACCCTGCTCGTGCGCCCTCTTCGCCCCGGCGTCCCGGCCGACGCCGAGGGCTTCGCCCGTGTCCGTCGCCTCGCCCTCCCCTACCTGCTGTGCACCCCGGAGTCGGTGCGCCACGCGGCCGCCCGGACCCATCCCGGCGCCCGCTACCGTCCGCTCGTCGCGGAGGAGGACGGCGAGGTGATCGGCACGGCGCAGGTGTACCTGGCCCACGACAGCCCCGAACCGGGCCGGGGTTGCCTGAACATCCACGTCCGCCCGGACCGTACCGGGCGCGGCGCCGGCCGGCTGCTGGCACGGGCCGCCGAGGAGTACCTGACGGACCTGGGCGCGACCCGGTTGCTCACCTGGGTGCTGGACGAGCCGGCCTGCCGGGTCTTCGCCGAGCGGCGCGGCTACCGGCCGGGCCGCTCCTCCCACTTCCTCCGGCTGGACCTCACGCACGACCGCCTCCCCCCGGAGCCGCCGGTCACGCCCGGCGTCGAACTGCGCACGGCCGCCGACTTCGCGGACGACCCCCGGCCGCTGTTCGAGCTGGACGCGGAGACCGTGCGGGACGAACCGGGTGACGTGACCGCCGAGTTCACGGACTACGACGCCTGGGTCGAGGAGACCTGGAACCATCCGCTGCTGGACCGGGAGCTGACCACGGTCGCCTGCGTGGACGGCCGGCCGGCCGCCTTCACCGCGGCCCGCACCGACGGCGCCACCCGCTACGACACGGCCATGACCGGTACCGCCCGCGCCCACCGCGGCCGGGGCCTGGCCAAGCTGACCAAGAGCCGTTCCCTGCGGCTGGCCCGCGCCGCCGGTCTCACCGAGGCCTTCACGGGCAACGACACCGGGAACGCGGCCATGCTCGCCGTCAACACCTGGCTGGGCTACGAGAGGTGCGCGTCGGAGGTGCGTCATGTCCGCGAACTGGGCTGATCCCGGGAAGTGGTTGGACGTCGTCCTGGTCAAGGGGGGCCGGACGAAGATCCGTTACCCGGCGGAGCTGCTCGGGGACGACGGCACCCGGATCGTCGTGCGCGCCCGCTGGGCGGGTGCGGCGGTGCGGGACTTCGGGTTCGTGCGCTTCGAGCCGGGCGACGTGTTCACCGAGTACTACTGGCGGGACCGCTGGTACGCCGTGAAGGAGGTCCGCGGCGCGGACGGCGCCCTCAAGGGCTGGTACTGCGACATCACCCGCCCCGCCGTCCTGTCCGGCGCCGAACTGGTCGTCGAGGACCTCGACCTGGACCTGTGGCGCTCCGCGGACGGACGCGACGTACGGCGGCTGGACGAGGACGAGTTCGCGGACAGCGGGCTGGCGGAGACGGACCCGCGGGCCGCGTCCGCCGCGGTGGCGGCACTGGACACCCTGGCGGCGCTGGCGGCCCGGGACGGCGGGTTCGCCCGGCTGCTGGCCTGATCCGCGCGGTGTCACACCGTCGCCACCACGGTGTACCGCTCGTCGGTGACGGTCTTCCCCCACAGCAGCGGGTCGCCGGACAGCCGCTCCAGGCGCACCTCGCGGGCGAGCGGGCGGAGCAGCGCGGTGAGCCGCTCGGCCGGTATGCCGACCGGGGCGACGGTCCCCCACACGCCCTCGGTCAGCACGAACCGGCCGCCGGGCCGCAGCAGGTCCCGCCAGTGCCGCAGGACGCCGGCGGGGTCCGGCAGCGCCCACAGCACGTGCCGTACGAGGACGGCGTCGAAGCGGCGGGCGGCGACCGGCGGGCGCGCGGCGTCCCCGCACAGGATCCGCGCATCGTGCCCGGCGAGCTTGGCGCGGGCCCGCACGGCCATCGCGGGCGACCGGTCGACGCCGGTCACGCGGTGGCCCCGCTCGGCGGCGAGGAGTGACAGGCTGCCGGTGCCGCAGCCGAGGTCGAGGACGTCGGCGGGCGGCTCGGGCAGCCAGGACCGCAGGCGGGCCGCCCAGGCGGCGCGCACGGCGGGGTCGCGCAGGCCGTGGTCGGGTTCGTCGTCGAAGGCCGCGGCGCGCGCGTCCCGGTCGACGTCCGGGGCGGCGGTGGCCGGGTGTCGCTCGCTGCTCGTCATGCCCGGAGGGTGACACATGCCACTGACAGCGCGGGCGTGACAGCGGCCACTGACATCCCGGTACCGATGAGGAACTCTCCCGGAAAGCGTCTATCTCCGTGACAACGCGGAACCCGGTAGGCACTGGAGGAGGCAGCCATGCGCCGCGTGACCGTGCACAAGCCCGTGAAGAGGACGGACAGCCGCCGGGTCGTCGAGGAGGCGGAGGAGCGGCCCGCGGGACGTCCCGAGGTGCGTAAGGACGTCGCGCGCACCTGGTGGCCCGAGAGCTGACGACGCGGCGCCCCCGGCAGCGCCGGCCGACCGCCTCAGCCCTGCCTGAGCCGCGCCTTAAGCGCACCATAAGGATCTTCGCCGGCCGCCCGCCGCGGCCGTTCCCGGGGTTTCCTGGAGACGGCTCCCGGCCCCCGCCCGCTTCGGTGGGGGGCCGGTCGGCCACGTCCCGCGGCACCGTCCGGGGCCCGTCCGGCGGCTCAGGCCGGACCGGCCCCGGCGGCCGTCAGCTGAACACCGAGGCGCAGGTGGTGCCGGTGGCGTGGGCCGGGTCGAGCGCGTTGGCCACCTCGTGGAAGGCGATCCGGTCGAGCAGGCCGATCGTGACGTGCTCGGAGAGGTCGAGCGGGCACAGGTCCTGGAGCAGGATGTTGTGGACGTCCGGGCCGGTCAGGTACTGGCTGCGCCAGGGGGTGACGACCTCGTCCTGCCGGGTGGCGATGACCGTGTAGTGCACCCCGGGTACGGTGTCGCCGCCCGCGTTGAGCCTGTTCAGGAACGCGGAGCCGACCATCTGGTCGGCGAGGCCGGGCGTGGTGGCCCGGAGCAGGTCCTCGGCTCCGGGGAAGTACGGCAGCAGCCGGGTGAGGCCGCTGAGGTCGGTACCGTGGTTGTCGGGAGCGATGCCGACGAGCGCGTTCACCTTGTCCGCGCCGCCCAGGAACCGCAGGTAGTAGCGGGGCATCATGCCGCCCTGCGAGTGACCGACCAGGTCGGCCTTGGCGGCGCCGGTCGCGGCGAGCACCCGGTCGACGAAGGCGGCCAGCTGCCCGGCGGACTCGTCGATCGGGCCGAGGCCGTGGAACAGGGGGACGCCGGGGAGCTGTCCGTAGTCCAGGGAGTAGACGCAGTATCCGCGGCTCTTCAGGTAGGGGGCGAGGGAGAGCCAGTTGTCGACCGAGTTGCCGAGGGTGCCGTGGACGAGGACCACGGGGCGGGGGTGGGCGGCGGAGGGCCGGCACGCGTAGTCGTTCCAGCCCGCGCTCGGGGCGGCGGTCTCCGAGGCGCGGGCGGTGGTGGCGTGGGCGGTGGTGGCGGGTACGGCGGCGACGGCGGCGGTCAGGAGGAGGGCGGCGAGGGGTCTGAGCGCTCGCTTCCAGGGCAGCATCGGGGGATCTCCTTGCGGCTCAAGGGAGGTGCACGGCCTCAACCTGTGATCCGGATCACTGGATGCTGTTCATTCGTCAAGTTACGGGCGGGTAGCGGACGTGTGAAGTTACGCGTCGGTAAAAACTTCCGGCGGTGACCCGCCGCGGGACGGGGTCAGGCGGCCAGCCGTCCCGGCATCACCGCCCGCGGCCCGAACTTCGCCCGCGCGCGGTCCGCGACCTCCTCGATACGGCGGACCTTCTCGTCCATGGGGTCGAAGGTGAGCTGGTGGGAGGCGTTCTCGGCGGCCCCCAGGTCCTCCGCGCGCAGGGCGATCGCGCGGACCCTGGCCCGCTGGAGGCCCAGGGAGTCGTACAGGGCACAGGCCGTCCTCGTCAGCGCGGCCGAGTGCGCGGTCGGCTCCGCGAGGGTACGGCTGCGGGTGGTGGCGCTGCGGTCGGCGTAGCGCACGGTGAGGGTCAGGGTGCGGCAGACCTTCTTCACGGCGCGCAGCCGGGCGCCCAGTTCCTCGGCCGCCGAGAGCAGGGCGCGGCGGTGGTGACCGGGGTCCAGCTCGTCCCGTGGGAAGGGGCGTTCGGTGGCCAGGGAGCGGGAGACGGCGTTCGGGACGACCCGGCCGCGGTCGACGCCGGCCGCCCGCTCCCGCAGTTCCCGGCCCGCCCTGGCACCGATCAGGCGCTGGAGCGTGGACAGTGGCGCGGCGGCGACCCGGCCCAGGGTGTCCAGGCCGTACTCGTCCAGGGTGCGGGCGGTCGCGGTGCCGACGCCGGGCAGCGCGGACACCGGGCGGCCGGCGAGGAACCCGGCGACGCCGTCGGGGTCCTCGGGCGCCGCGCAGGTCACCCCCGGCCGGGCGTCGCCCAGCGCCACGCGGGCCAGCATCGGGCCCGGCCCGGCGCCGATCACGCAGTCGACGCCGTACCGGGCGAGGGCGCGCACCCGGATCACCGAGGCCAGTTCCACCGCGCCGCGCCCGAAATACCGCTCGGCGCCGCGCAGGTCGGCCAGCGCCCCGTCCGGGGGCAGCGCCTCCACGACCGGCGTGAACTCCTCCAGCAGACCGAGCAGTTCCGGCAGGGCCGCCTCGTACATCGGCGGCAGCTGGAAACGTACGCAGAGGATGGTCATCCCGCACTCCCCGGACTCCGGTGCCACAGTTTCCTTCCCACCGCGGGCCCTTCGCCCGCGGGACGCAGATCGGCCCAGGGGTGCATCTCGTACCCCGTGGGCAGGCGGATCCGCCGCCGGTCCATCGCGTCCTGGGCCGCGGAACCCGCCGGGGCCGGCAGCCCGTCCGAGCCGGCGAGCCGCCGGCGCGCCGGACCGTCCGCGTCCGTGCCGGGACCGGGATCGCCACCGGCGCCGGCGCCGGTGGCGGCCAGCCGGGCGGCGACCCCCTCGAGTCCCTCCTCGTGGCGCACGTCCACCAGTTCGGCCAGGTTCCAGACGGCGGACCCCACCACGCTCAGGCTGCGCGGGCCGCGCCGCTGCACCACCCCGCGCACCAGCAGCAGCCAGGAGTGGAAGACGGTGTGGGCGCACGTGTCGTGGGAGTCGTCGAAGAACGCGAGGTCGACCAGTCCCGTGCCGTCGTCCAGCGTGGAGAAGATGACCCGCTTGCCGGAGCGGATCGGCGGGGTCTGGGTGGCCGCCTTGGCGCCCGCGACCAGCACGGTCTCGCCGTGCCGCGCCTCGCGCAGCCGGCGCGCGGAGACCACGCCCAGCTCGTCGAGGAACTCCCGGTGGTCGTCCATCAGGTTGCGGGAGGCGTCCAGGGACAGCACACCCAGCTCGGCGCTGAGCCGCTCGGCCGGTGTCAGGTCGGGCAGGCCGGCCGGCGCGGTCCTCCTGCCGCCCGCGAGCGGGAGCTGGCCGCCGCCCCCGCCCCGGGCGCCCCGGTGCAGTTCGGTGAGGTGCAGCTGGAGGTCGCGCCGGTTGGCGCCGAAGGCGTCCAGCGCGCCCACCTGGGCGAGCCGTGCCGCCAGCGGTCTGCTGGGCCGGGCCCGTTCCCAGAAGTCCAGCAGGGAGGCGTAGGGCTGGCCGTCCTCGATCCGCTTCGCCTCGGCCTCGCTGATGCCGTGCACGTCGCACAGGGCGAGGCGCAGCCCCCACACCGTCGGGCATTCGGACACCAGTTCGATCCGATGGGCGGCCCCGGAGACGTTCACGTCGAGCGGCAGGACCGACACCCCGCGCCGCCGCGCGTCCGCCAGCAGCAGCCGCTTCGGATACATCCCGGGGTCGTGCGTGAGCAGCCCCGCGTAGAAGGCGGCCGGGTGGTGCGCCTTCAGCCAGGCCGACTGGTAGGTGGGTACGGCGAAGGCGACCGCGTGCGCCTTGCAGAAGCCGTACGACCCGAAGGCCTCGACGGTTCCCCAGGTCTGCTGAATCGTTTCTGCGCTGTACCCTCTGGCCGCCGCCCGCTCGGCGAACCACACCTTGATCCGCCCCTGCGTCTCCGGTTCGGACAGTCCGCGCCGCATCCGGTCGGCCTCGCCCCGGCCGCAGCCGGTCATGACGGCGATGATGTCGATCACCTGCTCGTGGAAGACGACGACCCCGTACGTCCCCTCCAGCGCCTCCGCCAGGTCCGGGTGCGGACAGCGCACCGGCGCCCGCCCGTGCCGCGCCTCGATGAACGGCCGCACCATGTCGGCGGCGACCGGGCCGGGCCGGAACAGGGAGATGTCGACCACCAGGTCGTGGAAGGTGGCGGGCTGTAGCCGCCCCACCAGGTCCCGCTGCCCCGGCGACTCGATCTGGAAGCACCCCAGGGTCTCGGTGGACCGGATCAGCCGGTACGTCTCCGGATCGTCCGGCGGCACCGCCTCCAGGTCGATCCGCTCCCCGCCCACCCGCTCCACCTCGGCGACCGCGTGCGCCATCGCCGACTGCATCCTGACCCCCAGCACGTCCAGCTTGAGCAGCCCGAGGTCCTCCACGTCCTCCTTGTCGAACTGCGACATGGGCAGCCCCTCGCCGCTGGTCGGCACCACCGGCGTGCGGGCGAGCAGGGAGGCGTCGGACAGGAGCACCCCGCACGGGTGCATGGCGATCCCGCGCGGCAGGGCGTCGAGGGCCTCCACCAGCTCCCACAGCCTGCCGAACCTCTCCCGCTCCCCCGCCAGCCGCCGCAGTTCGGGCAGCTCCGCCAGGGCGGCCCGCGCGTCCCGGGCCCGGATGTGCGGGAACGACTTGGCGATCCGGTCGATCTCGGCCGGGTCCATGGACAGCGCGGCCCCCACGTCCCGGATCGCGTGCCGGACCCGGTAGGTCTCCGGCATGGAGACGGTCGCGACCCGTTCCGCGCCGAACCGGCCGATGATCGCCCGGTAGACCTCCAGCCGGCGCGCGGACTCCACGTCGATGTCGATGTCGGGCAGCACGACGCGCTCCCGGGACAGGAAGCGCTCCATCAGCAGCCCGTGCCCGACCGGGTCGGCGTGCGCGATCCCGAGCAGGTGGTTGACGAGCGACCCGGCGCCGGAACCCCGCGCGGCCACCCGGATGCCCATCTCCCGCACGTCGTCGACCACCTGGGCGACCGTCAGGAAGTAGGAGGCGAAGCCGTGGTGGGCGATGATGTCCAGCTCGTGGTGCATCCGCTCCCAGTACGCGCGCCGGCCGCCGTAGCCGAGGCGCAGCATCCCCGCCGCCGCCCGCGAGGCGAGCGTCCGCTGCGCGGTGCGCAGGCCGGCGCCGACGAGGTGCGGCTCGGGGAAGTGGACGGTGCCGATGCCGAGGCCGTCCTCGGGGTCGACCCGGCACTCGGCGGCCGTGGCCCGGGTCTGCTCCAGCAGCCGGCGGGCGGTGTCCGGGCGGTATCCGGCGGCCTCCACGACCCGCTCGGCGACCCGCAGCATGGCCTGCTCGTCCTTCAGCCAGGCCTCGCCGGAGTCCAGCTCGCCCCGGGGGTCGACCGGCACCAGCCGGCGCGCGGCGTCCAGCACGTCGGCGACCGGTCCCTGGCCGGGGTCGGCGTAGCGGACGGCGTTGCTGAGCACCGGCCGGATCCCCTGCTCGGCGGCGAAGCCGACGGTCCGTGCGGCGAGCCGCAGGGAACCGGTTCCCGTGCCGGTACGGCCGTGCCAGACGGCCTCCAGCCGCAGCGCGTCGCCGTAGACCTCCCGCCAGGGGGCCAGCAGCGCCGCCGCCCGGTCGGGCCGCCCGGCGGCCAGCGCGCGTCCCACGTCCGAGTCCGGTCCGAGCAGCACCACCAGGCCGTCGTCCCCCTGGTGCGCGGACCGGGGCAGCAGCGGGGTGCCCCCGCCGGCGTGCGCCCGGGTGACGAGCCGGCACAGACCGGCCCAGCCACGGGCGCCGTCCCGGGCGAGGAAGGTCACCCGGGGTGCCGACTCGTCCACGAAGGCGCCGCCGCGCACCGGGGCCCGCCGCCGGTCGGGCCGCTCGTCCCGGCCCGTCTCCACCGCGAGGTCCACCCCGAACAGCGGGCGGACGCCCGCGCCGGCGCAGGCCTTGGCGAAGCGCACCGTGCCGGCGAGGGTGTCGCGGTCGGTCAGGGCGAGGGTGTCCATGCCCCGCTCGGCGGCACGCTCGGCCAGCCGCTCCGGGTGGGACGCCCCGTACCGCAGGGAGAACCCGGAGGCGGTGCGCAGATGCGCGAAACCCGGCACGCACACCTCCCGCACTCGTGAGCCCCGAACGGCTCTCGAACATCTGTTCCTACTCCTTCACCCCACCATACCTCCATTCTCGAACATGCGTACGACAGCCGGTCGGGCCCCTCCCACCTGCGCAAACGCCCGATCCGGCCGCGCCGCGCGGACATGACACGGCCGGTCCGGGGCACGGCGGAGCCCCCGCTCGCGCGCGTCGGCGGGGGCTCGTGTCACCGGAAGGAAGGGCCGGGGAGGATCAGGGCAGGGTGACCCCGTAGTAGCTCAGCGCCTCGGTGACCGGCTGGAAGAAGGTCGTCCCGCCGGAGGAGCAGTCGCCGCTGCCGCCGGAGGTCAGACCGTAGGCCACGCTGCCCCCGTAGAGGGGGCCGCCGCTGTCGCCGCCCTCGGCGCAGACGGTGGTCTGGATCAGCCCGGAGACGACGTCGCCGCTGCCGTAGTTGACCGTGGCGTTCAGCGCCGTCACCCGGCCGCTGTGGGTGCCGGTGGTGGAGCCGCGCCGGTAGACGGTCGTCCCCACGGACGGGGTGGCCGCGCTGCTGATGGTCTGGCTGCCCACCGCGCTCGGGTGCGCCACCGAGGAGTTGGTGTAGCGCACGAGTGCGAAGTCGTTGCCCGGGAAGCTGTAGCCGACGTTGGTGCCCAGCACCGTGGTCTTGCTGGAATTGCTGTACCAGGTGGAGGCGACCTCACCGCAGTGTCCGGCGGTCAGGAAGTAGTACGTGCTGCCGCTGTGCACGTTGAAGCCGAGGGAACAGCGGTAGGAACCGCCGTAGATGGCGTCGCCGCCGGTGATCAGCTTCCTGAAGGTGCCGGGGGTGTGCTTGATGGTGAGCGCGCCCGCCTCGCCGCCGGCCCGCTGCTTGATCCGGGCGATCTCGGCCGGGGACACCGTGCTGTCGACGGTGACGACGACGCGGTGGGTGCTGCTGTCGACCGCCCAGGCCGTACCGGGGACGTCGGCCTGGCGGACGGAGTCGCTCGCACTGGTCAGCTGGGCGGCGCTGAACGTGGGGGAGTCACTGGCGTTGGCGGTGGGGGCCGCGAACGCCGCTGCGGCCAGGAAGCCGGTGGCCACGGCGGTCAGCCGGGTCCGTCTCGTGGCACCGTTGCGGGGGGTGATGCGCTTGATCCTCACTTGTCGTTCCCTCCAAGGGAATTCGGGGGGCCCGCGTGGGGTCGGGGCCCGTGAGGCGCAGCCAGGGAACCGACCGGACGTCAAATACGCATGCCCCTGACAAGCGCTGAGGGGGAGTATTCGGCCGAACGGCCGGTCGGCACAAGGGTGCCTTTCGGCCGTCGCCCCCAAACCACCCGAAAGAATCAAGACGCCCCTGCGCCGCCCCGGTCCGCACCTCGCTCAGCCAGGCCGGCGCTCCCCCGCCGGCACCGCCACGTCCAGCGTGTTCCCGGGGGCCGGGAGGGGGCAGAGGAAGTGGTCGGCGAAGGCGCACGGCGGGAGCTGGGCGCGGTTGAAGTCGGCCGTCGTGCGCCCCTCGGCGTCCGGCGCCCCGGTGAACAGGAAACGGAACCGGAAGCTCGTGTCGCCGCTGGTGGCGTCGGCGAACACCGCCCACAGCCCCCCGTCCGCCTGCCGCGCGACCTTCAGCGTCCGCTCCCGCCCGGCCAGGGTGAAGCGCAGCTCCCCGGCGAGGTCGAACCCGCGCTCCCGGCCGTCCGCGTTGCCGAGCCGTACGGTGCGCGTGGCCTCGTACGGCGTGAACCGGGCCGGCAGCGCCCAGTCCGGGTCGTAGGGGTCCGCCTCGATGCCCGGGAAGGCACGGCGGGCCTCGGCGCCGGGGTCGTAGACGCGCACCCCCCAGACGCCCTCGCGGACCAGGACGACCAGTCGCTTCCCACCCAGCGCGAGCCGCGCCCCGGACTCCGGGCCGGTGTCGGCGGCCAGCCTGACGGTCCCGCCGAGCGGCCGGCCGTCCAGGGTGAGGCCGTCGGCGTCGGCGGCGGTGAGCACCACCCCGTCCTCTTCGGCCACCCAGGTCCCGGGAATGTCCGGAAGTTGCCCTTCCGGATAGTCCTCGATCCAGTACGTCGCGGTCAGCGCGAGCGGCCCGAAGGGCGCCGTCACCGCCGCCACGCGGTTCTCGTGCCACTGCTTCCACGCGTCGGATGCGTCCGTCGTCATGCCGTCGACTCCTCTCCTGTGCGGCCGGCGCCCCCGAGCGGGTGCGGCAGGCCGAGATGGGAGCGCAGGGTGCGCCCCCGGTATCGGGTGCGGAACGCGCCGCGCTCCTGGAGCAGCGGCACGACCAGGTCCACGAACTGAGCCGGCCCGTCGGCCGGGACCTCGGGGACCAGCGCGAAGCCGTCGGTGGTCCCCTCGCGCACGTAGCGGTGCAGTTCGGCGGCGACCTCGGCGGGGGTGCCGACGAAGGACTGACGGCCGCTCACCTCGGCCACGGTCTCCCGGACGGACAGCCCCGTGTCCCGGGACAGCGCCCGCCACCGCTCGGCCAGCCGCAGCCGGTGGCCGTCCCCGGTGGCGGGCGCGGTCGCGGGCAGCGGGCCGTCCGGGTCGTGGCCGGACAGGTCGGTGCCCCAGACCCGTTCCAGCGCGTACAGCGCGTACAGCGGGGTGATCCGCTGCCGCCTGAGGCCGGCCGCCCGCTCCTGCGCCTCGGCGGCGCTGTCCCCGAGGACGACCGTGATCCGGGACATGACCTTCAGGTCCCCCGGCCCACGGCCGTGCGCCGTGAGCCGCCGCTTGACGCCGGCGTACCCGGCACGGGCCGCCTACAGCGGCCGGTGCCGGGTCAGGAGCACGTCGGCCGAGGCCGCGGTCGTCCCCCGGGCCGCCGAGCGCGTCGGCCCCGGGCCGGGCGAAGGAGTCGTCGAGGGTCACGAAGTCCAGCCCGCCGCGCTCGGCGAGCAGGGCCAGTTCGGCCGAGGAGTCGGCGTCGGGGGTGCCGGGCCGGTCCACGGCGGCGGCGAGGTGCAGCAGACCGCTCATGCCGGGCACCCCCGCCGTCCTCGTCCGCCCGCGCCGCCCCCGGCCACCGCGCTCACAGCACCTTCGCCAGGAACGTCCGGGTCCGCTCCTCCCGCGGAGCGCCGAGGACCTCCCCCGGCGGCCCCTGCTCGACGATCCTGCCGTCGGCCATGAACACCACCGTGTCGGCGACCTCCCGGGCGAAGGCGATCTCGTGGGTGACGACGATCATCGTGGTGCCGCCCGCCGCCAGGTCCCGGATGACGTCGAGGACCTCGCCCACCAGTTCGGGATCGAGCGCCGAGGTGGGCTCGTCGAACAGCAGCAGCTTCGGCTCCAGGGCCAGCGCCCGGGCGATGGCGACCCGCTGTTGCTGGCCGCCGGACAGCTGCCGCGGGTAGGCGCCGGCCTTGTCCGCCAGCCCGACCCGCTCCAGCAGCCGGTGCGCGTCCTCCAGCGCCTGCCTCCGGGGCTGCTTCAGCGCGGACACCGGCGCCTCGACGACGTTGTCCACCACGGTGAGGTGCGGGAACAGGTGGAAGTTCTGGAAGACGAACCCGATCCGGGTGCGCCGGCGGAGCACCTCCCGCTCGGGCAGCTCGTACAGCCGGTCCCCGGCGCGCCGGTAGCCCACCAGCGCGCCGTCCACGCTGATCTCGCCCCGGTCCACCTTCTCCAGGTGGTTGATGGTGCGCAGCAGCGTGGACTTGCCGGAGCCGGACGGGCCGAGCACGACGGTGACCTCGCCGGCGCGCACCTGGAGGTCGATGCCCCGGAGCACCTCCAGCGGGCCGAAGCTCTTGTGCACCGACCTGATGTCGACCATGACGGTCATGACGGGTGGGTTCCTTTTCGGGTCGAGGGGTTCAGGCGGCCAGGCGGCCGGCCAGATCGCGCAGGAAGGCCAGGGCCGCCCGGGCGGTGGCGTCGTTCTGCCGGAACGCGGGTCCGCCGGTGCGCGGGCGGGTGAAGGCGCCGGGGGTACGGGTGTCGGTGTACGGGCCGAGCGCGAAGCGCCGCGGGTGCGGGCGCCCGGCGCCGTCGAGGACCCGGCCGTCGCGGGGGTCGACCCGGAGCAGCCCGCCGGGGGTGGAGGCGGCGCCGTCGGCGTGCAGTTCGCGCAGCAGTCCGTCCCGGGCCCGTCCGACGGTGGGCTCGGGCAGCCGGGCCTCGACCAGCGCCCGGGCCGTCACGGAGAACCCCGGCACCGTGGGGCTCGCCGCCCGGAACACCCCGTCCTCGGCGGTGACGGTCATGCCGGCACCGACGAATCTCAGCAGTCCGGCCCGGGACAGCGCGAGCAGCTGCCGCAGCCGGGGGCCGGGCGGCCCGGACGCCAGGTAGCTGAAGAACCCGTGCCACCAGGGTCCGACGTCCCCGAGCCGTACGAGCTGCCCGTAGACGGAGAGCAGCCCGAGGAAGACACCCAGGTCAGGGCTGTGCGCGGGGTCGTGACGCCGGTCCAGGTCGGCTTCGACGTACTCCCTGAGCCCCGCCTGGAACTCCTCGTGCGAGGCGTATCGGACGCCGTCCAGCGGATGGTCGAGCGCGGCGAGGTCGAGCCGGTCGGCCGGGTCCGGTACGGCCGCGGCGACCAGCGCGCGGATCTCGGCGGGGTCGCCGGCCAGTGCGTACTTCTCCTCGAAGTCGGTCCAGGCCATCGCCGTGCGCCCGGGGTGGGCGGTGAACAGCCGGTGGTAGTGGGCGAAGCCCAGCTCCTTCTCGACCAGCGGCCACACATCGCGCCGGAAGTCGAAGCCGTCGGGCCGGGCCAGCAGTTCCGCCACCTCGGCGGGGCCGAGGAAGCGGGGCAGCGGGGGCCGGTCGCCGGTCCAGTCGTAGCCGATCTTGGAGTGGTAGGGCACGCCGCGCCGCGAGCCGACGTACAGCACCGGCTCCCGCCCGGAGGGGAGGTAGGTGTCCCCCTCGTACCGTCCGCCGCGGCCCTCGGTGAGCAGCACCATCAGGTCGACGAAGGCCAGACCGAACCCGCGGACGAGGACGGGTTCGCCGGGCGCGAGCGAGGACAGGTCGCTGTCGGCGGTGAAGTCGGGCGGCAGGTGCACCAGGCCGTGCTCGCGGGCGTACCGCGCCAGTTCGGCCTGGTCGGCGTCCAGTTCACCGTCCAGGTGGCCGAGGGTGAGGATCACCAGGTCGGCCAGGAGGGGGCGCGGGCGGTCCTCCAGCCACACCTGCTGGCGGCCCTCGCGCGGCCCGCCGACCCGGAGGGCGCGCCGGGGGTGGTGGTACACGGAGACGTCGGCGGGCAGGTCGGCGAGGGCCTGCTCGTAGACCCAGCGCAGGTAGCGGCCCTGGACCCGGCGGTCGGCGAAGACGCGGCCGTCGAGCCGGGCCCACTCGTGCAGGGTGGGGCCCTCGCGCACCGGGCCGTCCATCGCCACCGTCTCGTCGGTGAACATGGTGACGTCCTCGGCGTGGGAGTTCATCCACAGCAGCGGCGACTGCTCCTCGCGCCAGATACGTCCGCCGCCCGGCGGGTGGGGATCGACCAGATGGATGTCGAGGCCCGAACCCCCGTGCAGCGCGGGTGCGTTGGCGGCGATGCGTTCGAGGATGCCGGTCCCCCGCGGCCCGGCTCCGACGATCACCAGCTGCTGTCTCATCGGGCGCTCTCCGTGCCGCGCGCGTAGCGCTTCTCGACGTAGTACTGGCCGACGCCCAGCACCGAGGTGACCACGGCGTACCAGAGGGTGGCGACCATCAGCAGCGGGATCACCTGATAGGTGCGGTGATAGATCAACTGGGCTGAGAACAGGAGGTCGTTGACGGCGATGACACTGACGATCGAGGTGCCCTTGAGGGTGCCGATCAGCATGTTCCCGGCCGGCGGGACGATGGAACGCATCGCCTGCGGCAGCACGATCCGCCACCAGCGCCGCCACCGGCTCAGCCCGAGCGCCTGGGCCGCCTGGATCTGGCCGCGGTCCACGGAGAGGATCCCGCCGCGGACCACCTCGGCGGCGTAGGCGGCCTCGTGCAGGGTGAGACCGACGACGGCGACGGCGACCGGGCTGAGCAGGTCGACGGTCCTCACGCCGAACACCTGCGGGTACAGCGCCCCGATGTTGAACCACAGCAGCAGCTGCACCAGGATCGGGATCGACCGGAACAGCCACACGTAGCCCCAGCTGACCGCGCGCAGCACCGGGTTGGCGGCCAATCGGAACGCGGCGAGCAGGGCGCCGAGGGCGAAGCCGAGGACCATCACCACCGCGGTCAGCCACAGGGTGAGCCACAGCCCGCGCAGGACGGAGTCCGAGGTGAAGTAGTCGGCGACGACGTCCCACTGGAACGCCTTGTTGCGCGCGACCGAGTTGCCGGCCAGTGCGAGCAGGAGGAGGACGGCGACGGCGGCGGCCCACTGCCCGTACCGGCGCTGCGGGACGATCCGCGGGACGTCCGCGGGTCCGGGCAGATCCGGGGCCGTGGGCACTTTGGCGAGGGTGTCGGATGACATGCGAAGGCTCCGTGACGGGCAGAGTCCCCCGCTCGGACGAGGCCGGGAGCGGGGGAGGTTCGTCGGTACGGGGTGGTGCCTTCACACGAAACGCGCCGCGCGGCGCGCTACGGCCGAGCCCCTCAGCAGGGCCGCACCCCGAGGGTACGGGGGCGTTTCCCCACGCTGTCAAGGCTGTCCATACTGTGAGCACCACGTCTCAACTCGGTTGACGCCGAACCGAATGCCTGTTCCACTTGCCCCATGCATCCACAGCAGTGGCTGGTCACCCGCTCCCACATCGACTTCGGTCGCGTGTGGTCCTCCTCCTGTTGAGCTGACCCCCTGCGCGCCCCCGCCCCCAGGGCGGGCGCACCCGCGTTCTCTTGCTTCTCCGCCTTCACACGCGCACCCCTCCCCTCGCGTTGTCGTACACCCTTCGGCTTCAGGAGACCGCTCCCCGATGCGTACGCCCACCTATCGGCATTTCATACCCTTTGTCGGCATCACCTCGGCCGCCCTGCTCCTCACCGCGTGCGGTTCCGGGTCCGGTGACCCGGGCGGCACGGACGCCGCCGGAGTCGCGGCCCGGTCCGTCAAGGTGCCCACCACGGACGTCGTCTCCGCAGAGAAGAAGGACGCGGCCGCGGCGAAGCTGCTGCCGGCGGGCACCACCGGCCTCACCGTGGCGGTCAGTATCGGCGGCACCCCGCCGGGCACCACCTACCTCGCCGACGGCACGACCCTCACCGGCCAGGACGTCGACTTCGCCAAGGCGGTGGCACGGGTACTGGGCATCAGGCTGAAGCTGGAGCAGGCGAGTTTCGAGGCGATCCTGCCGGCTCTGGACAGCGGCAAGTACGACGTCGGCGCGAGCAACTTCGGCGTCACCGACGAGCGGCGCAGGACCATCGACTTCGTCACCTACATCAACGACGGCCAGGGGTTCGCCACCCGCAAGGACAGCAAGCTGTCGAAGATCACGGACCTGAGGCAGCTGTGCGGCCTGAACGTCGCGACCGCCGCCGGCACGACCTTCGAGGCCACGCTGGAGGAGAACGAGCACGTGTGCGCCGACGCGGGCAAGAAGGCCTACCAGGTGCAGACCTACGGGGAGACGAGCGCGATCTGGTCCTCCCTCCAGCAGGGCCGCAGCGACGTCGTGATGTCCACGATCAACGGCCTGCGCTATGCCGTCGCCCACCAGCAGGGCCTGAAGTTCCTCAACGAGTTCCACCGCCTGGACGTCGGCTTCGCGTTCAAGAAGGGCACCCCGCTGGCCCCGGCCTTCCGGGCGGCGGTGAACAAGCTGCTCGCGGACGGCACCTACGACAAGATCCTCAAGAAGTGGGACACGACGGGCTCCGCGATCTCCCGGTCGCGGATCTCCCCGCCGGAACCGAAGAACTAGGAGCGGTCCCGCCCCTCCCCCGCACGCCCAGCCCCCGGCCCCGCCGGGGGCTTCGGCGTGCCCCGGTCCGGGTGGGCGCCTGAGGCTCCGTCAGCGCGGATATGAGCAGCCCGTCATAACGTGTGCCGATCCCGTGCGCCGGTGCGCCGTCGGCGTTCCGCGCACGGGAGGTGCCGGTTTCGCCCGGCCTGTGGTAGGACGTTGGGGTTCACCCATACGCACTGTGCATCACCCGTCCGCCGCGAACGATCATATTTCACTCTCAGTCAGCACCCGTATGAGTCGCGCCCCTTGGGGCACAAGGACTCTCGACGGATCTGCTGTGCACCAGTACCGTCACAAACCCCCCGCGCGGCGTCTATCCACTTGGCGCACCGTCCGCATCATGGATGACCATAGGGATACGGAAAGCAAGAAAGAACGCTGTGAGAGGAGGCGTCCATGGGATCGGTACGCAAGGCGAGTGCGTGGCTCGGCCTCGTCGACGACAACGATGACGAGCGCTACTACGACGACGACTACTCCGAGGGCTCCGAGTCCGGGGACGCCTGGGTCACCGACCCGCGAGTGAAGGTGGCCACGGACCCGGCCGACGAGAAGGACCGCAGGATCGGCACGGTCACCCCGGACAGCTTCCGGGACGCCCGCGCCATCGGCGAGCTGTTCCGGGACGGCGTCCCGGTCATCATGAACCTCACCAACATGGAGCCCGGCGACGCCAAGCGCGTGGTGGACTTCGCGGCGGGGCTCATCTTCGGTCTGCGCGGTTCGATCGACCGCGTCTCCAACCGGGTGTTCCTGCTGACGCCCGCCGACACCGAGATCATCAGCGGTGAGGCGTCCTCGCACCGCTCCGACGGCTTCTTCAACCAGAGCTGAGGCGGGGCCGCTGCCGGCCCCGCCCCCGACGGGGCTCACCGGAAGGCGTCGAGCCCGGTGAGCGCCTTGCCCAGCACGAGCTGGTGCATCTCGACGGTGCCCTCGTAGGTGAGCACCGACTCCAGGTTGGTCGCGTGCCGCATCACGGGATATTCCAGGGAGATCCCGTTGGCACCGAGGATCGTCCGAGCCGTACGGCAGATGTCGATGGCCTCGCGGACGTTGTTGAGCTTGCCGAAGCTGACCTGCTCGGGACGCAGGCGGCCGGCGTCCATCCGCCGCCCCAGATGGTGGGCGAGCAGGATGCCCTTGTGCAGTTCGACCGCCATGTCGGCGAGTTTGGCCTGGGTGAGCTGGAAGCCGCCGATGGGCCGGCCGAACTGCTCCCGCGTCCGGGCGTACTCCACGGCCGCCTCGAAGCTGCTGCGGGCCGCCCCCATGGCGCCCCAGACGATGCCGTAGCGGGCGTGCGAGAGACAGCTGAGCGGTCCGCGCAGTCCGGTCACCCCGGGCAGCACGGCCGAGCCGGGCAGCCGTACGTCGTCGAGGACGAGTTCGCTGGTGACGGAGGCGCGCAGGGACCACTTGTGCCTGATCTCCGGCGCCGAGAAACCGGGGCTGTCGGTGGGTACGACGAACCCGCGGATGCCCTCGTCCGTCCGCGCCCACACGACGGCGACCCCGGCCACGGATCCGTTGGTGATCCACATCTTGCGGCCGTTGAGCACCCAGTCCCCACCGTCCCGCACGGCGTGGGTGCGCATGGCGGCGGGGTCGGAGCCGTGGTCGGGCTCGGTCAGCCCGAAGCAGCCGATCACCTCGCCGGCGGCCATCCGGGGCAGCCACTGCTGCTTCTGCTCATCGCTGCCGAACCGGTGGACGGCGTACATGGCGAGGGAGCCCTGCACGGAGACCAGGGAGCGGATGCCCGAGTCGGCCGCCTCCAGCTCCAGGCAGGCCAGCCCGTACTGCACGGCGCTCGCGCCCGCGCATCCGTAGCCGGTGAGGGACATGCCGAGCGCGCCGATGGCGCCCAGCTCGCGCGCGAGCTCCCGGATCACGGGCAGCTCGCCCTTCTCGTACCAGTCGGCGACGTACGGCAGCACGCGGTCGGCGGCCCAGCCGCGGACGGTGTCCCGGACGGCCAGGTCCTCCGGTTCCAGCAGGTCGTCGATCCCGAGCGGGTCGGCGGGGTCGAACGGGGGCAGCTTCGCGGACGCGGACATGGAACACCCTCCGGAACACGGGAACTGATTAAACTAGCAGCGCTAGTCACGGGTCTCGGGCCGACGTTACGGTGCGGTGTCCCGCACGTCCAGGGCGGCTCAGGGCCGCTCAGGCGGAGATCCGCGGCCGGTCGGACGCCGCCCGGGCCTCCCGCGGCCCCGGCACCCCGGCCGCGGTGCCGTCCGGCTCCTCGCCGCACTGCATGGTGCGCGGCAGCCGCAGGGCCATCAGCGCGCCCAGCAGCAGCAGGCCGGCGCTGACCAGCAGGGTCACGTGCAGCCCGTGCACGAAGGAGTCCCGCGCGGCGCGGCGCAGGGCGGCCCCGGCGGGTCCGCCGAGCCGCCGGGCGACCTCGTAGGCCTCGCCGAGCGAGTGGCCGGCCGCGTCCGACGCGCCCCGCGGCACGCCCGGCACCGACCGCAGGGCCGGTGCGTAGGCCGCGTTCATCACGCTGCCCAGCAGCGCGATTCCGATGCCCGCCCCGAGCTGGTACGACGTCTCGCCGATCGCCGCGGCGCCGCCGGCCCGGTCGGCCGGGGCCTCGCTGAGCATCGACTCGTAGGCGCCGAAGAGCGTGGTCTCCAGGCCGAAGCCGAGGAGCACGAAACCGGTCAGCAGCAGCGGCGGGTCGTCGGTGCCGCCCATCACCGTCAGGGTCAGCACGGCCGCCGCCGTCAGGCAGAAGCCGCAGGAGACCATGCGGCGCGGCCCGAAACGCCGCAGCATGCGCGCGCCCACCAGCCCCGCCGCCATCGCGGCGACGGTCAGCGGCAGCAGCCTGAGCCCGGTCTCCAGCGGTGACAGGCCGAGCACCAGCTGGAGGTACTGGGCGGCGATCAGCTCCAGGCCGACCAGCGCCAGCATGGCCAGCACGATGCAGCCCACCGAGGTGCTGAACGCGGGCCGGCGGAACATGCGCAGGTCCACCAAAGGGTGGGTGAGCCGACGCTGGCGCCGTACGAAGAGGACGAGGAGACCCGCGCCGATGACCAGCGGCAGCGCGGTGAAGGGGCTGGCCACCGCCTCCCCGCCGCCCAGCCGCTGCACGCCGAGGACCACACCGAGGAGGCCGGCCGCCGCGGTCAGGGCGCCGGTCACGTCCCACGGGCCGTCGTGCCCGCCCCGCGACTCGGGCAGCAGGAGCCGGCCCACCGGCAGGCTGACCAGCATCAGCGGGATGTTGACCAGGAAGACCGCGCCCCACCAGAAGTGCTCCAGCAGGAAGCCGCCGAGCAGCGGGCCGACCGCCGCGCCGACCGCCGCCACCGCGCTCCAGACGCCGATGGCGAGGGCCCGCTCCCGCCGGTCGGGGAAGACCTGGCGGAGGATCGACAGGGTGGCGGGCATGATCATGGCGCCGCCGGCGCCGAGCAGCGCGCGGGCCGCGATGAGCATCCCGGCGGTCGCCGAGAACGCGGCCAGGGCCGAGGCCACGCCGAACAGGGCGTAGCCGAGCAGCAGGACGCGTCTGCGGCCGATCCGGTCTCCGAGGGTGCCGAACAGGATCAGCAGCGCGGCGCAGACCAGCGGGTAGACGTCGACGATCCAGAGCAGTTCCACGGCGCCGGGCCGGAGGTCCTCGGTGACGGCGGGTACCGCCACGTGCAGCACGGTCGCGTCGAGGGCGACGAGCAGCAGGCTGGCACAGAGGACGACGAGGACGACCCAGCGGTGGGCATCCGCGCCGGGCGCCCGACGGCGCGGCCCTGCGGCGGCCGTGGTCGTCCCGGACATGTGCGTACCTCCCAGATGATCCCTCGGGCGGGGCGGACAGGCGGGGCGGGGACTCCCTGCCGTACGGCCGGGGAGGAGCGGTGTCCCCGGCCCGCGCGAACCCGTGCGAGTGGCTCGCCAGCGTACGCGAGTCCGCCGCGCGGACACGTGGCGGACATCTCACCCGCGCGGCGGGGCCCGTGTGGCGTGCGCCACGCCCTCCCGGCCGGCCACGGCCCGGCGGTCCGGGCGGTTCCGCCCGCGGTCGATAATCGAGCCCGTGACCGAACTTCCCGCGCCCGCGGCCGCGCCCCCCGCCTCCCTCCCGCGCCGGGCGGTCCCCGCCCTCCTGGGTTACGCGGCGGTGCGCGCCCTGGTGCTGGCCGTGCTGGCGGTGTGGAGCGCCGCGCGCGGCAGGAGCGCGTACACCTTGCTGACCGCGCGCTGGGACTCGCTCTGGTACGCCCGGGTCGCCGGCGGGGGGTACGGCTACGAGGTGCGGCTGCCGAACGGGGACGTCCACTCCGACCTGGCCTTCTTCCCGCTGCTGCCGTGGCTGGAGCGGCTGCTGCACGCGGTCGCCCCGCTGTCGTACGCGGACGCCGGTTTCCTGGTGGGCCTGCTGGCGTCCCTGGCCGCGGCGGCCGGTGTCTTCGCGGTCGCCGACCGGGTGTACGGGGCCCGGGCCGGGGTCTGCGCCGTGTTGCTGTGGGCGGTGCTGCCGGTGGGGGTCGTGCAGTCGATGGCGTACAGCGAGTCGCTGTTCACGGCGCTGGCGGCCTGGTCGCTGTACGCCGTCCTGACCGGGCGGTGGCCGACCGCGGGCACGCTGGCCGCGCTGGCGGGGCTGACCCGGCCGGTGGGGGTGGCGGTGGTCGCCGCGGTGTGGGCGGCGGGCGTGGTCTCGTTCGTGCGAGCGCGCGGCGCGATGCGCGCGCCGGGCGCGTCCGTGGTTCCGCGGGCCCCGGCGCGCACAACCGGCGGACCGGCCGAGCCGCCCGCCCCGGCGCTCTCCCCGCACGCGCCGACGGGCACCCACGCCCCTGCCGCCCCCACCGCCGTACCCGGCACCCCCGGCGCGCCGCCGGCGCCACGCGCCCCCGCCTGGCGCCGCGCGCTCGGCATGCTGATCGCCCCGCTCGGTGCCGCCGGGTACGTCCTCTGGGTCGGGCGGCACACCGGCCGGGGGCCGCTCGGGTACCTGGACGTCCAGGCCGGGTGGCGCAACGGCTTCGACGGCGGCTACGCCTTCGCCCGCTTCGTGGGCGAGAAGTTCACGTCCTTCCCCTCGGCCCTCGCCGGCCTCGGCCTGATCACCGGTGTGGTCCTGCTGATCTGGCTGTACGTCACCGGTGTCCGCGCGCGCCAGCCCGTCGCCCTGCTGGTGTACACGGGGGTCGTCCTCGCCCTCGCCCTCTGCGCGTCGAGCTACTTCGGCTCCAAGCCTCGGCTGCTGATGCCGGCCTTCCCGGTGCTGCTGCCGCTCGCCCTCGCCCTGGCCCGGCTGCGCACCTCCCGGGCGGTGCTGGTGACGTCGGCTCTGGCCGTCGCGGCGGCGGTCTACGGCGCGTTCTGGCTGAACGGCTCCGGCCCGCCGTGACCGGCCGCGTGGCCGATGACGGCCGGGAGAAATCCGCACCAGGATCCGGTTAACGCATTCATAAGCGCCATATAAACAACACCCGGCATGATCAAAGGAATTGACGCGGGTGACCTCCCACGATTGCGGAATCCCTGGAATTCGGGCCGCCCTTGAGAGGTTTGCCACATCACATCGTCATCACAAAGCCGCTGTTTCGACCGGGGACCCAGCTCACTCGCTGTAACGTCGATTGGGTGCGTACCGAACGAAACCTCATCCGGCGTCTGGACCGGGTGTTCACCAGACTGGACCGTGAGTCGGAACGACCGGCTCACATCGATGTGCCGAGGATGAGCCGGCACCGGGTCGTCCTCTTCTCGGCGACCCTGGCCTTCTACCTGGCGATCGTGTGGGCCGTGGTGACCACCTCCTGGCTGGTCCGGCTGGACTGGCAGGTCATGTTCTTCCGGCCGTACCAGCAGTGGCCGCAGATCCACGCCTTCCTCGACTACTACGTGGTGCTGGGCCAGCGCGGCCCCACCGCCGTGATGGTCGCGGCCTGGCTCGGCTGGCGCTCCTGGCGGCAGCACACCCTGCGCCCGCTGCTCACCCTGGCCGCCTCGCTGCTGCTGCTGAACCTCACGGTCGGCGCCGCCAAGCTCGGCATGGGGCGGCTCGGTCCGCACTACGCGACCGTGATCGGGTCCAACGAGATGGGCCTGGGCGGCGATATATTCCCCAGCGGCCACACCGCCAACGCGGTCGTGACCTGGGGAATCCTCGCGTATCTGGCCTCCACCCCGAGAGCGCGCCGCTGGCTGTCGGCCCTCTCCGCCCTCACCTCGCTCGGCGTCGGCCTCACCACCGTCTACCTCGGTACGCACTGGCTGAGCGACGTGCTCCTCGGCTGGGCGGCGGGCCTGCTGATCCTGCTCGCCCTGCCCTGGTGCGAGCCGCTGATCGCCCGGGCCGAGCTGGGGCTCTTCGCCCTGCGCGACCGGCTGCGCGACCGTCGCGGCCTGCCCGCGCCCGAGCCGGCCGTCCCGGTCCGGCCGGCGGCGCTCCGGCCGCGCGGCACGGCGGCGGAGGCGGCGCCGGTCCGCGAGCCGGTGGCCGCCACCCGGGCCTCCCGGGGCCCGGCCCACCTGGCCCCCGGTCCGCACACGGCCCGTTCGGAACGCACCCCGGTCACCCCGGTGGGCAGCCGGCGCCCGCCGCACGCCGACCGTCTCCCCCGCGGTACGTCCCAGCCGGCCCGCCCCCTGACGGGCGGCTGACGGCGGGAACGGCGGCGGGGTCCGGTACGCACGACCACCCCGCGCCACGGCGAGGGCCCCGCTCCCCGACAGGGGGAGCGGGGCCCTCGCCGTGTCCCGCCGGGGCCCGCGGCCCGGGGTCAGCCCTTCCAGGCGCGGGCCACCCGGCCGTCCCGCACCTCGAAGTTGAGCCGGCCCACGCGGTACTCCATGGTGATGACGGCGCCCGGCGGCAGCGACCGTACCGACGGCCAGCCGCGCTCCCGGGCGAGCCGCTCGGCGTGGGCGGCGTCGAGGCCGACGTACCCGTCCGGACTGTCCTGGGGCTCCGCTGACGGAGTGGGAATCGGTGCCATGCCGCCACGCTAGGCCGCATCCGGCGGCGACGGAAGCGGGCACGGCAGGGTAAGAGCCGTATCCGGTTCCGGTCACACCTCTGTCACAGCTCCCGGTCGGGTTTCGGTCATCCCGACATCGGCCGGCATCACTGCCGGCCATCACCCGAACGAGGGTTTCCGTTCGGCTCACCGGGGTAATCGAGTGAAATTCACCCGCACCGGCGGACCGCCCCGAATTACCCGGCGGAAAGGCCGTGGTGGGGACGGGTGCGGGACAGCGCGGCGCGAATGGCCGGCAATCCCGTACGGCGGCACGGAAGCTGACGCCGCATAGGAGATTTCACGGATTCAGCACACAACCGCCGTACGTGCGCCCACGGCAGCGGGCGTCGCGCGGCGCGGTGTCGTCACCCCGCCCCGGCCCCGCCCGGAGCCGCCGGCGCCCGGCCGGACCGCGCGGGCCGGGCCAGGGCGGCGTCGAGCCGGTCCCGGATCCTCCTGACCGCCTCGGTCAGCTCGGCGGGCTCCAGCACCTCGAACGGGAAGCCCAGCATCATGACGTGAACGACCATCACGTCCAGGCTCGCGGCCCCGGCCCGCAGGACGCACGCGTCGGCGCCGTCGGCCTCGAGGGTCCCGGCGGAGGGCGAGATCCGCTCGGCGGCCTCGTCCAGCGGCACCAGCAGCCGGACGGCGGCGTGCGTGGCGTAGGCGCCGGTGGAGACGCCCCGCGAGACGTAGGCGGCGAGGTCCTCGGCGGGCGGCTCGCGGGGCGTGAAGCGCGGTCCGTGCGGCGGGAGGGGCGTGAGGCGGTCGACGCGGAAGGTCCGCCAGCCGGCCCGGTCCACGTCCCAGGCGACCAGGTACCAGCGCCGCTCGGTGCAGACCAGCCGGTGCGGCTCGACGGTACGGCGGCCTGCGGCACCGTGGTGGTCGCGGTACGCGAACCGCAGCAGCTCGGCGTCCCGGCACAGGTGGGCGAGTTCGGTGAGCACGGCGGGGTCGACCGGGGCCGACGGCGGGCCGCCGCGCAGCATCGGCACCGTGAAGGCGTTCAGGGCGCCCACCCGGCGGCGCAGCCGGTGCGGCAGCACCTGTTCCAGCTTGGCGAGCGCCCGCACCGAGGTCTCGCCGATGCCCTCGATGCCCTGGCCGGCGGCGGTGCGCAGGCCCACGGCCACGGCGACGGCCTCGTCGTCGTCCAGCAGCAGCGGCGGGAGCTGCGCGCCGGTGCCCAGCCGGTAGCCGCCGCCGGTGCCGGGGCTGGCGTCGACCGGATAGTCCAGTTCCCGCAGCCGGTCCACGTCGCGGCGGACCGTGCGCGGGGTGACGCCCAGCCGGCCGGCGAGGTCGGCGCCGGACCAATCGCGGTGGGCCTGGAGCAGCGAGAGCAGGCGCAGCAGACGTGCCGAGGTCTCCGACATGGGGCAAGTCTGCCGGGGGACGCGGACAGCCGCTGTCCTCATCGGGACAGCGGCTGCCTCCGGTCGGCCCGGGGAGCCGGGCAGGACTCAGAGCGCGAGGCGCTGGCCGGGCACGATCAGGTCGGGATCGGCGCCGATGACGGCCCTGTTGGCGGCGTAGAGCCGCTGCCAGCTGGTTCCGTACCGGGCGGCGATGACGCTGAGGGTGTCGCCCTCGCGGACGGTGATGTGGTTGCCGCGGCCACTGGAGGCCGTCGGGCGCCGCGGCGCCGGGGCGGGGGCGGACTGCGTCGTCGTGTGTTTCGGCGTCGCGGTGTTCCGGGCCGGGGTGTGCCCGGAGGAGGTGCGGGAGGGGGTCGCCGGGGCGGCGCCGGCGGCTCCGGCGCGGGCCGAGCAGACCGGCCAGGCGCCCCAGCCCTGGTCGGCCTGGACCCGGGTGGCGACGGCGATCTGCGCGCTTCTGGAGGCCTGGTCGGCCGTCGGGGCGTAGGCGGTGCCGCCGTACGCGCGCCAGGTGCCGGCGGAGAACTGGAGCCCGCCGTAATAGCCGTTGCCGGTGTTGGTGTGCCAGTTGCCGCCGCTCTCGCACTGGGCGATGCGGTCCCACACCGCGTCGTCCGCCGCGGCGGCGCCGCCGGCCGTGGCCAGCAGTCCGAGCGGGGCCAGCAGGGCGGCTCCGGCCAGCAGGGCCGTCGTACGGCCCTTGCGGGCGCCTTCGGGTCGAGCGGTGTAGCGGGTCGTATCGGCACAATCGGACATGTGGTTCCCTCTCCACGAACCCGGGCTCCCCCGGACGGAGCGCGTCTCGCCGCGTATGGCCGCGGTTCATCGCGCCCGCCCCGTCCGCCCCGCCGGTGCGGCGGTCGTGCTTGCCTCCTGCCGGCCGGCGGACGTACCCGAGCGGTGCTCGTTGCACACGGCGGAGGAATGTAGGGAGGAGGGGCCACCGGAATCAACCAAGTCACCGTCGCACCAGGCCAGTTGGCCCTTACCAGCGGTAGCGGCGAATTCCGGACACCCACCTCATCCCGTTATGTCCGGACGAGTCGACCACTCGCCCGGGAGGCTTGTGACTCACCTCACCCGCACACACCTACCAACTCCGCAGAATATTTACACACCGCTATCACCCATATACCGAGAGTCACCAGGTGCGGCAGCCGGTCGGAACCGGTGCCCTCCGGGGCGTGACCCCCACCACAGGACGCCCGTTGTCTTCTTCATGAGCCCGGAACCCCGGGGCTCATCGGCCGGGAGCCACCCGGCCGACCCAGCACCGCATTCCGAGGGAGCCACCCGTGCCGCGCATGCTCGACGTCAGTGACGCCGTACGCGCCGAGATCGGCGACGAAGAAGCCGACCGGCTGCTCGCCGGAGAGAACGCCCCGGGCAGTTACGACTGCACGTCCTGCCGCACCCCCGGCGACTCCGAGCAGGAGCGCACCAGCACCGTCCTGTTCGTCGGCGACGAGACCGCCGTCCTCGCCTTCGCCCACGCCGGCTGTCTGCCCTCGCAGGTCGTCCAGGTCACCGAGGAACAGCTGCTGGGGGCCGTCCGCTCCATCGGCGCCGCCGGCGAGATGGCCGGCGCCGATGCCGTCGCGGCCGGCACGCCGCACGCGGCCGTCCCGGAGCAGGCAGTGCTCGGCGTGACCAGCGGACTGGTGCTGGTCGACGGGGAGTTGCACCCCGCGCTCGTCGTCGAGCCGACCTCCGCGATCGCCCGCCCGGGCTCCGACGGGACCGGTGACGACTTCCTGCCGCTCCTCGTCGAACAGGGCTTCCTGCCCGTGACCGCGCTGACGTCCGTCCCGCCGGTGCTGCACGGCTGGTCCGTCCTGCTGGCGGTGGGCCAGCTGCACGCGGTGCTCCAGCCGTCGGCCAACGGGGGCCAGCCGGTGGCCTGGTGGCAGGCGCACCAGCCGCTCCAGGTGACCGACAGCTGGCGGGCCGCCGCCAACAAGCACCAGCAGGTGCTGCTGTTCGCGGCGCCCGTGGGATCGATCGGGCGCCAGCCCCGGGAGGACCTGCTGCGCGGCGCGCTGGACAGGGCCGCCGCCCACGGCAGGCTGGTCGGCGCCGCGCTCCCGCTCGCGGGCACCTGAGCCACGGGCCGCCGCAGGACCGCACCGGCCGCATCCCTTTGCGCGTCCGGTCGTTTGGACATACGTGCACGCATACGACACTCCCTCCCGCCGGCCCTTCTCCTCCGTGCCGTCCGCCCGGACGGGCCACGAACCGTCCGGCGGCCAGTCGGCCACGCCGATCTACGACTCGCTGTACGCGGAGTGGGTCAAGGCCTTCCGCACCCTGCCGGGGGACCGCAGTGGCGAGGAGGGGCTGAGGTTCAGCGCGTTCGGCGACTTCCCGGACGGCACGGACGGGTACGGCGGCCACCGGGCCGGGTCGTTCAGCAGTTCCTACAGCGCCTACAGCGCGGGGGCCTACAGCGCTCGGCAGCAGTCGCAGTCGCAGTGGCAGCGGGTCGGTACGCTCGGCCGGCAGCAGGACACCGGCACGCACTACGCGCAGGCCGCCCTGCCGCCGGGGCCCCGCCGGGGCGCGTGACGGACGCGCGAACGGCGAAGGGCGCCCCCCGGAGAGCCAGGGGGCGCCCTTCTCGTCGTACCGCCGTCACTTCTTCTTCGCGCCGCGCTTCTCGCGCACCCGCACCGACAGGTGGATCGGGGTGCCCTCGAAGCCGAACTCCTCGCGCAGGCGGCGCTCGATGAAGCGCCGGTAGCCCGCCTCGATGAAGCCCGAGGCGAAGAGCACGAACCGCGGCGGCTTGGTGCCGGCCTGGGTGCCGAAGAGGATGCGCGGCTGCTTGCCGCCCCGGACGGGGTGCGGGTGGGCCGAGACCAGCTCACCGAGGAAGGCGTTCAGGCGGCCCGTGGGGACGCGCGTCTCCCAGCCCGCGAGCGCCGTCTCGATCGCCGGGACCAGCCTCTCCATGTGCCGGCCGGTGCGGGCCGAGACGTTGACCCGGGGCGCCCAGGCGACCTGGGCCAGCTCCGTCTCGATCTCCCGCTCCAGGTAGTAGCGGCGCTCCTCGTCCAGGGTGTCCCACTTGTTGAAGGCCAGGACGACCGCGCGTCCCGCCTCGACGGCCATGGTGACGATGCGCTGGTCCTGGACCGAGATGTTCTCGGAGGCGTCGATCAGGATGACCGCGACCTCGGCCTTCTCCACGGCGGCCGCCGTGCGCAGCGAGGCGTAGTAGTCGGCGCCCTGCTGGAGGTGGACCCGCTTGCGGATGCCCGCCGTGTCGACGAACTTCCACGTGACGCCGCCCAGCTGGATCAGCTCGTCGACCGGGTCGCGGGTGGTGCCCGCCAGCTCGTTGACGACGACGCGCTCCTCGCCGGCCACCTTGTTCAGCAGCGAGGACTTGCCGACGTTCGGGCGGCCGATGAGCGCGATGCGGCGGGGGCCGCCGACGGCCGTGCCGAAGGTCTGCTCGGGCGCCTCCGGCAGCGCCTCCAGGACCGCGTCCAGCATGTCGCCGGTGCCGCGGCCGTGCAGGGCGGAGACGGGGTGCGGCTCGCCGAGGCCGAGCGACCACAGGTAGGTGGCGTCCGCCTCGCCGCTCGGGCCGTCGACCTTGTTGGCGCACAGCACGACCGGCTTGCCCGCCTTGCGCAGCAGCCGGACGACCGCCTGGTCGGTGTCGGTCGCGCCGACCTTGGCGTCGACGACGAAGACGACCGCGTCGGCCGCCTCGATCGCGTACTCGGCCTGGGCGGCCACGGAGGCGTCGATGCCGAGGACGTCCTGCTCCCAGCCGCCGGTGTCGACGACCTTGAAGCGGCGGCCGGCCCACTCGGCCTCGTAGGTGACCCGGTCGCGGGTGACGCCCGGCTTGTCCTCGACGACCGCCTCGCGGCGGCCGATGATCCGGTTCACCAGGGTCGACTTGCCGACATTGGGGCGGCCGACGACGGCGAGCACGGGCAGCGGGCCGTGGCCCGCCGCCTCGATGGCGCCCTCGACGTCCTCGACGTCGAAGCCCTCTTCCGCGGCGAGCTGCATGAACTCCGCGTACTCGGCGTCGCCGAGAGCCCCGTGCTCGTACTCGTGCGCGGCCGAGCCGTCGGGCTGGATGTCGTCGTTCATGAAGTCCGTACCTCGTCGTTCATTCGTGGTGATCGGTGGGCCGGCCCTCCGTGGGCTGATCCACTACTCAAGTGTCGCCTAGCGCCCGGTCAGGCGCCTGGCGTTTTCCAGGTGAGCGGTGAGCCGCTCGCGGATGCGCCCGGTCGCCTCGTCGAGCGCGGCGCGCGTCGACCGTCCGGAGCCGTCGCCCGCGTCGAACGGGTCGCCGAAGACGACGTCGACCCGCGAGCGCAGCGGCGGCAGCGCCTTGACCAGGCGTCCGCGCCGGTCGGAGCTGCCCAGTACGGCGACGGGCACGATCGGTGCCCGGCCGCGGACCGCGAAGTAGGCGAGCCCGGCGCGCAGCGCGGCGAAGTCGCCCTCGCCCCGCGTGCCCTCCGGGAAGATGCCCAGCACTCCCCCGGCCGCCAGCACACCGAGCGCCCGGGTGATCGCCGTGCGGTCGGCGGTGTCACGGTCCACCTTCAGCTGGCCGATGCCGGTCAGGAAGGGGTCCAGCGGGCCGATGAACGCCTCCTTCTTGATCAGGAAGTGCGTCGGCCGGGGCGCCACGCCCATGACCATGGGGCCGTCGACGTTGTGGGAGTGGTTCACCGCGAAGATCACCGGACCGGTCGCGGGCACCTTCCAGGCGCCGAGCACCCGCGGCCGGAACAGCCCGTACATCAGGCCGACGCCGATGCGCCGCCCGATCTCGGCGCCGCGCTCCGAGGGTACCGGCGGACGGCTCACTTCCCGGCCCGCTTCTCCTCGACCAGGGTGACGACGCACTCGACGACCTGGGCGAGGCTCAGCTCGGTGGTGTCCACCTCGACCGCGTCGTCCGCCTTGGCGAGCGGCGAGGTCTTGCGACTGGAGTCGGCCGCGTCCCGCTTGATCAGGGCCTCGCGGGTGGCCTGGACGTCGGCGTTGCGCAGCTCACCGCTGCGGCGGGCCGCACGGGCCTCCGGGGAGGCGGTGAGGAAGATCTTCAGGTCGGCGTCCGGCAGGACGGTCGTCCCGATGTCGCGGCCCTCGACCACTATGCCGTGCTCCGCGGCGGCGGCCAGCGAGCGCTGGAGCTCGGTGATCCGGGCGCGCACCTCGGGCACCGCGCTGACCGCGCTGACCTCGGAGGTGACCTCCTGGGTGCGGATCGGGCCGGCCACGTCGACGCCGTCGACGGTGATGGTGGGGTGCTCGGGGTCGGTGCCGGAGACGATCTCCGGCTTGCCGGCTACGGCGGCGACGGCGGTGGGGTCCGCCAGGTCGATGCCGTTGTTCACCATCCACCAGGTGATCGCCCGGTACTGGGCGCCGGTGTCCAGGTAGCTCAGGCCGAGCTGCGCGGCCACGGCCTTCGACGTGCTCGACTTGCCCGTGCCGGACGGACCGTCGATCGCGACGATCACGGGCTTGGGAGTCGGGGCGGCGCCGTTTTCCACGGGAGGGCACCTTCCTGGTGAAGGGTGGTGGGCAGGGGGGCGGGACGCGAGGGCGCCCCGCACAAGGTTACTGGCTCGCGGCGGGCGCCCTCACCGGGCTTCACTGCCGCAGGGCCCAGCCCCGCTCGCGCAGCGCCTCCTTCAGCGTCGCGGCGGCCCTCGGCTCGACCACGAGCTGGACCAGGCCGGCCTGCTGGCCCGTCGCGTGCTCGATGCGCACGTCCTCGACGTTGACCCCGGCCTGCCCGGCGTCGGCGAAGATCCGCGCCAGCTGGCCGGGCTGGTCGTCGATGAGGACGACGACGGTCTCGTACGCGCGGGGCGCGGTGCCGTGCTTGCCGGGCACCCGCACCTGGCCGGCGTTCCCGCGGCGCAGCACGTCCTCGATACCGGCGCCGCCCGAGCGCCGCTCGTCGTCGTCGCCGGACTCCAGGGCGCGCAGCGCCCGGACGGTGTCGCCGAGGTCGGCGGCGACGTCGGAGAGCAGGTCGGCGACCGGTCCGGGGTTGGCGGAGAGGATGTCGATCCACATGCGCGGATCGGAGGCGGCGATCCGGGTCACGTCCCGGATGCCCTGCCCGCACAGCCGTACGGCGGCCTCCTCGGCGTGCTCCAGGCGCGCGGCGACCATGCTGGACACCAGGTGGGGCATGTGGGAGACGAGGGCGACGGCCCGGTCGTGGGCGTCGGCGTCCATGACGACGGGGACGGCCCGGCAGAACGAGACCAGCTCCAGGGCGAGGTTCAGCACCTCGGTGTCGGTGTCCCGGGTCGGGGTGAGCACCCAGGGCCGGCCCTCGAAGAGGTCGGCGGTCGCCGCCAGCGGGCCGGACTTCTCCCGCCCGGACATGGGGTGGGTGCCGAGGTAGGCGGTGAGGTCCAGGCCCGCCGCCTCCAGCTCGCGGCGGGGGCCGCCCTTGACGCTGGCGACGTCCAGGTAGCCGCGGGCCACGCCCCGGCGCATGGCGTCGGCGAGCACCCGGGCCACGTGGGCGGGCGGGGCGGCGACGACGGCCACGTCGACCGGTCCCTCGGGCGCCTCGTCGGTGCCGGCGCCCAGCGCGGCGGCCGTACGGGCCTGGTCGGGGTCGTGGTCGGCGAGGTGGACGGTGACACCGCGCCGGACGAGGGCGAGGGCGGCGGAGGTGCCGATGAGGCCGGTGCCGATGACGAGTGCGGTTCTCACTGGGCGATGTCCTTGCGCAGGCCGGCCGCGGCGCCGAGGTAGACGTGGGAGATGCCGGTGCGGGGCGTGTCCGACTCGACGTGGGCGAGGACCCGCACCACGCGGGGCATGGCGCCCTCCACGTCCAGTTCCTGGGCGCAGATCAGCGGCACGTCCACGAGGCCGAGCCCGCGGGCGGCGGCGGCCGGGAAGTCGCTGTGCAGGTCCGGGGTGGCGGTGAACCAGACGCTGATCAGGTCGTCGGCGGTGAGCCCGTTCCGTTCCAGGACGGCGGTCAGCAGGTCCCCGACCCGTTCCGCCATGTGCCCGGCCTCGTCGCGCTCCAGCTGGACGGCCCCCCGGACCGCTCGTACCGCCACGGTGCTGCTCCTCGCTGACATGCGTGTCCTGATCCTTGGTCCGTCCAGCGTAGTCAGCCCGCGCGGGGCGGGCGTGCGCCGCCCGGTCACTGAGACGATGCGGACGTACCGGTATCCACCGTTTTCCACGTATCACGGAGGCGTGACATGACCCAGCCCTCGACCCGGCGCACGGTTCTGGCGACAAGCGTGGGGGCGCTCGCCCTCGGGTGCGTGGGATGCGGCGGCGGTGGCGATAGCGGCGGCTCCTCGTCGTCCGCCTCGCCCAGCGGCGCCGGCAGCGGCTCCCCGGCGCACTCCCCGTCGGCCTCCGCGTCGGCCGGCGGTGCGGAACTGGCCCGGACCGCCGACATCCCGGTCGGCGGCGGCAAGGTGTTCGCCGACCGGAAGATCGTGGTCACCCAGCCGTCGAAGGGTGAGTTCCGGGCCTTCTCGGCGATCTGCACGCACGAGGGCTGCACGGTCAACCAGGTCGCCGACGGCACCATCGACTGCCCCTGCCACGGCAGCAGGTTCCACGTGGACGACGGCTCGGTGGCCCACGGCCCCGCGACCCGGCCGCTGCCCGCGAAGACGATCACCGTGCGGGGGCAGTCGATCCAGCTGGCCTGAGGGGCCCGCGTAGGCTCCGGGGATGCAGCCGGAGGACCTCGTACGCCACCACACCGTCTACGCCTGTGTCATGGGCTCCCGCGCCTTCGGCCTGGCCACGGACGCCAGCGACACCGACCGGCGGGGCGTGTTCCTCGCCCCCACCCCGCTGTTCTGGCGGTTCGACAAGCCGCCGACGCATGTGGAGGGGCCGGGCGAGGAGCGGTTCTCCTGGGAGCTGGAGCGGTTCTGCGAGCTGGCGCTGCGCGGCAACCCGAACATCCTGGAGTGCCTGCACTCCCCGCTGGTGGAGCACGTCGACGACACCGGCCGCGAACTGCTGTCCCTGCGCGGGGCCTTCCTGTCCCGCCGGGTGTACGACACGTTCACCGGGTACGCCCTCGGCCAGCGCAGGAAGCTCGACGCCGACCTCCGCACCACGGGTGCCCCGCGCTGGAAGCACGCGATGCACCTGCTGCGGCTGCTGACGAGCGTCGGTGACCTGCTGCGCACCGGTGAGCTGCGGATCGGCGCCGGCGACCGGCGGGAGGCGCTGCTCGCGGTGAGGCGGGGCGAGGTGCCGTGGGCGGAGGTCGAGCGGCGGATGGTCCGGCTGGCGGCCCAGGCCGAGGCGGCCCTGCCCGGCAGCCCGCTGCCGCCGGAGCCGGACCGGGCGCGCGTGGCCGCCTTCCTGCACCGGGTGCGCCGGGAGTCGGCCCTCCGGGCGGAGCCGGAGGAGAGACCCTAGGGTCCTTCGTTCGGATCGGGCGAGCCCGGCATGATCCGGACGAGAGGGCCTAGGCGTCCCAGAGCGCGCCCAGGGCCGTCAGCTCGTCCCGGTGCTCGATGCGGTCGGTCCACCGCGCGGGCCAGGCGTCGGCGCCCAGCCGGGCGCCCGCGAAGGCGCCGGTGAGACAGGCGATGGAGTCGGAGTCGCCGGCGGTGCAGGCGGCCCGGCGCAGGGCGGTGACGGGCTCGTCGGGGAAGAGCAGGAAGCACAGCAGCCCGGTGGCGAGGGCCTCCTCGGCGATCCACCCCTCCCCGGTGGCCAGGCAGGGGTCGGTCTCGGGCGAGACGGTCCGTACGGCGTCCCGGAGCCGGTCGAGGACGGCCAGGCACTCGTCCCAGCCGCGCGCGATGAACCGCTCGGGGTCCGCGTCCCCGGCGCGGGTCCACAGGTCGCCGAGCCAGTCGTGGTGGTAGCGGGTGCGGTGGGCCAGGGCGTACGCGCGCAGGGCGCCGACCAGTTCGGCCGGGGCGGTGCCCCGCGCGAGCAGGTGGACGGCGTGGGCGGTGAGGTCGGAGGCGGCCAGCGCGGTGGGGTGACCGTGGGTCAGCGCGGCCTGCAACTGGGCGGCTCCGGCGCGCTGTTCGGCGCTCAGGCCCGGGGCGAGGCCGACGGGGGCGACGCGCATGTCGGCGCCGCAGCCCTTGGAGCCGACCTGACTGGCGTCCTGCCACGGCCGGCCGGCCTCCGTCAGCAGGGCGCACGCCCGCAGGCAGGTGGCGCCGGGGGCGCGGTCGTTCTCCGGCGACCGGTACCAGGCCACGAACTCCGCGCGCAGCGGCCGTTCCAGCCCGTCCGGGGTGAGGTCTCCCCGCGCCGTGGCCGTCCGGAGCGCACGGCCGAGGGCGAGGGTCATCTGGGTGTCGTCGGAGACCAGGGCCGGGCGCGGCGGCTCCAGCGTCCGCCAGGGCCCGGACCCGGCGATGATCTCCGGCACCGTCCTGAACTCGGTCGGGTAGCCGAGGGCGTCCCCGAGGGCCAGGCCCAGGAGTGCTCCGGTCGCGGCTCGTTCGGGCACACGGTTCACGCGGTCACCATCCCCTTTATCGTCACTGTGACAATAAAGGGGGACGGTGATCGCGGCAAGGCGCTCTAGAGGTCGACTTCCTGCATGAGCATGCCGACCTCGGTGTTCGACAGGCGGCGCAGCCACCCCGACTTCTGGTCGCCGAGGGTGATCGGGCCGAAGGCCGTGCGCACCAGCTTCTCGACCGGGAAGCCGGCCTCGGCGAGCATGCGCCGCACGATGTGCTTGCGGCCCTCGTGCAGCGTCACCTCGACCAGGTAGTTCTTGCCGGTCTGCTCGACCACCCGGAAGTGGTCCGCGCGGGCGTAGCCGTCCTCCAGCTGGATGCCGTCCTTCAGCTGCTTGCCCAGGTCGCGCGGGATCGGACCGACGATCGCCGCGAGGTAGGTCTTCTTCACGCCGTACTTCGGGTGGGTGAGGCGGTGCGCCAGCTCGCCGTGGTTGGTGAGCAGGATGACGCCCTCGGTCTCGGTGTCCAGCCGGCCGACGTGGAAGAGCCGCGTCTCACGGTTGGTGACGTAGTCGCCGAGGCACTGGCGGCCCTCCGGGTCCTCCATGGTGGAGACGACACCGGCGGGCTTGTTGAGCGAGAAGAACTGGTACGACTGCGTCGCGACCGTCAAGCCGTCGACCTTGACCTCGTCCCGCTCCGGGTCCACCCGGCGGCCCTGCTCGGTGACGATCTCGCCGTTCACCTCGACCCGGGACTGCTCGATCAGCTCCTCGCAGGCGCGCCGGGAGCCGTAGCCCGCGCGCGCGAGCACCTTCTGGAGGCGCTCGCCCTCCTGCTCCGCGCCCGGGAAGGTCTTGGGCAGCTTGATGTCGGGCTTCCCGGCGTACCGCTCCCGGTTGCGCTCCTCCACCCGCGTCTCGTACTCGCGCGAGCGCGCCGGGGCCGTACGGCCGCCCTGCTGGGGCCGCTTCGGGCCGCCCTTGCTGCCCCCGCGCGCGGCGCCGCCCCGGCCCGCCTTGGGGCCGTCCTTGGTGGCCCCGGGGCCCACGTCGTAGCGGCGCTCCTCGGGGCGGGGCTTGCGGGGCCGGCCCTGCCCCTGCTTGTCGTCCCTGTTGTTGCCGGCCCCGCGGTAGTTCCCGCGTCCGCCACCGCTCTTGCCGCTGCCGCTGCTTCGCATCAAAGTTCCGTCTTAGTCGTCTGCGTCGTCTGCGCCGGGCGCGTCGGGCGCGTCCGGGTCGAACGACGGGACTCCCTCCTGGGTCTCGGCCTCGATCGCCTCCGCCTCCGGGAGGAAGGGCGCGAGTTCCGGAAGTTCGTCCAGGCCGCGCAGGCCCGTCCGCTCCAGGAAGTAGTTCGTCGTCCTGTACAGGATCGCACCTGTTTCGGGTTCCGCGCCCGCCTCCTCGACCAGACCGCGCTGGAGGAGGGTGCGCATCACGCCGTCGCAGTTCACTCCGCGCACCGCGGAGACGCGGCTGCGGCTGACCGGCTGGCGGTAGGCGACGACCGCCAGGGTCTCCAGCGCGGCCTGCGTGAGCCGGGCGGTCCGGCCGTCCAGGACCAGCCGTTCGACGGCGGGCGCGTAGGCTGCGCGGGTGTAGAAACGCCAGCCGCCGGCGACGAACCGCAGCTCGAAGCCGCGGCCCTGCGCGGTGTACTCGTCGGCCAGCTCCCGCAGGGTGTCCGCGATCACTCGCTTCGGCCGCTCCAGGAGCCTCGCCAGGTGCTCCTCGGTCGCGGGCTCGTCCACGACCATGAGCACCGCCTCCAGGGCGGGTCTCAGGTCGAGACCGGCGACGTCCCGGGCCTCCGCCGGTTCCGCTGTCTCCTCGCTCATGCCTTCTCCTCGGGCCGCTCCGGCGGCCGGTCGAACTCGTCGGTGACCACCGGCAGCGTCTCCGCCTCACCGGTCCAGCGCACGACCAGCGGCCCGAGCGCGGCCTCCTGGTCCAGGGCGACGGCCTTCTCCCGGTACAGCTCCAGCAGGGCCAGGAACCGGGCCACCACCGTGAGGGTGTCGTCGGTGTCCTCGACCAGCGTCCGGAAGTCCGCCTCGCCCAGTTCCCGCAGCCGCGCCACCACGATCCCGGCCTGCTCCCGCACGCTGACCAGCGGGGCGTGGATGTGGTCGACGTAGACCTGCGGCCGGGGCCTGGGACGCATGGCGCGGACCGCCAGCCTGGCCATCCCCTCTGCCCCGAGGCCGATGACGACCTCGGGCAGCAGCTCGGCGTACCGCGGTTCCAGGCCGACGGTACGGGGGTGGCGCCGGGCCTCGTCGTCGAGGCGCCGGTCCAGGATGCCGGCGATCTGCTTGTAGGCGCGGTACTGGAGCAGCCGCGCGAACAGCAGGTCCCGCGCCTCCAGCAGCGCCAGGTCCCCCTCGTCCTCCACCTCGGCGACGGGCAGCAGCCGGGCCGCCTTCAGGTCGAGCAGCGTGGCGGCCACGACCAGGAACTCGGTCGTGCGGTCCAGGTCCCAGTCCGGCCCCATGGCCCGGATGTGGGCCATGAACTCGTCCGTCACCCGGGAGAGGGCCACCTCGGTCACGTCCAGCCGGTGCCGGGAGATCAACTGGAGAAGCAGATCGAACGGCCCCTCGAAGTTGACGAGCCGAACCCTGAAAACCCCGTCGGCGTCGTCCCGGGCACCTCGCGTCTGCGCCGGTGCCGCCTCGGCGGGCCCGTCGGATTCCCGGGCCGCGGAGACCTCCGCCGGCTCCAGGGGCGCCCCCTGCTCGGCGGGCTCGCGCGACCCGGAGGGCCGGTGCGACTCTCGCGGCGCGGACGGTGCGGCGGGGACGGTGGGTTCGACAGACGCGGAAGGAACCTGCGGCGCGGGGCGGTCAGCGGGCTCGTGGAACCCGGACGGTCCCTGCGGCACGGAGGACCGGGCAGACCGACTGGCAGCAGCCGGCTCGGGGGGCTCAGCGGGTTCGTGGCGCGTGATCGGCACGTGAGACGCGGCACGTCCGTGCGCGTCGGTGGACTCGGCGTGCCTGCCCGCCTCGCTGGACTCGGCGGGCACGTGAGGCGCGGCGGGCTGCCGCGGCTGCGGCGCGGGGGGCCCGGTGGGGTCAGCGGCCTCGTGGGGCGCGGGGAGGTCGCGGGCGCCCTGGGGCAGTGCGGACTCGACAGGCCCCCGGTCCCCGGCGGAGCCCGCCGACTGACGGGAGGCGGGGGGCATGGTCGACCGGCCGGGCGCCACTGACTCGGCGGGGTCGTGGGGCGGTGCGGGCTCGGCAGGCCCCCGGTCCCCGGCGGAGCCCGCCGACTCGCGGGAGACGGGCGTCGCGGGCTCGGTGGAGTCCTCGGGCGGGTGGGGTGGTGCGGGGGCGGCCGGCGTGGTGGTGTCGGGGGCCGGGCCCCGCCCCAGCGCACGCCGGCGGCCGGCGGATGCGCCGGGGGTGGGGGCTGCGTGCGAGGTCATGGCCCCCGCAGGCTACCGCTACCGCCCGCGCAGCCGTCGTACGAGGATGCTCGCGTCCCCGCGGGACTCCAGGTCGGCCAGGACCACGGCGACCGCCTCGCGGACGATCCGCCCGCGGTCCACCGCGAGCCCGTGCTCGCCGCGCAACACCAGCCGGGCGTGCTCCAGGTCCATCAGTTCCTCGGCCGAGACGTACACGGTGATCTTCTCGTCGTGCCGCTCGCGCCCACTGGGCCGCCGGGCCGCGGCCCGTCCGCGCTTGCGAGGCTGCCCGGCGGGATCGGCGCCTTCCACGCCGTCCTGCCGACGGGCCGGCCGGGTGCGGGACTCGCCGGCCCCGGCCGACTCGGCCTCGGCCGCCGCGTGCTCCGCGCCCTCTCCGTCACCGCCCTGGACGGGCACCGACTGCGGCCCGTCCTCGGCGGCCGTCTCGTCGCTCTCCCCCGCGGGAGCCGGCACCCGGGCCTCACCGTTACCCCCGCGCCGGGGGCCGGACGGCTGGAGCGCCGTCCCCCCGGTGGTGCGGAACAGTTCGTCGGCCCCGGGCAGACTCACTCGGCGTGACACCGGGCGAGCACCTCCCTGGCGAGCTGGCGGTAGGCGGCGGCACCGACGGAGTTGGAGGCGTACGTGGTGATCGGCTCACCGGCGACCGTGGTCTCCGGGAAGCGGACCGTGCGCCCGATGACCGTGTGGTAGACGTGGTCGTCGAACGCCTCGACGACCCGGGCGAGCACCTCACGGCTGTGCACGGTCCTCGAGTCGTACATCGTGGCGAGGATGCCGTCGAGTTCCAGCTCGGGGTTGAGCCGCTCCTGGACCTTCTCGATGGTCTCGGTCAGCAGGGCCACACCGCGCAGGGCGAAGAACTCGCACTCGAGCGGCACGATCACCTTGTGCGCGGCGGTCAGCGCGTTGACGGTCAGCAGGCCGAGCGAGGGCTGACAGTCGATCACGATGTAGTCGTAGTCGGGCAGCAGCGGCTTCAGGGCCCGCTGGAGCGTCGACTCGCGCGCGACCTCGGAGACCAGCTGGACCTCGGCGGCCGACAGGTCGATGTTGCTGGGCAGCAGGTCCATGTTGGGGACCGCCGTCTTCAGCAGGACCTCGTCCGCGGACATGCCCCGCTCCATGAGCAGGTTGTAGACGGTGAGGTCCAGCTCCATCGGGTTGACGCCGAGACCGACCGACAGCGCGCCCTGCGGGTCGAAGTCCACGAGCAGCACGCGCCGGCCGTACTCCGCGAGCGCGGCACCCAGGTTGATGGTCGACGTGGTCTTGCCGACGCCGCCCTTCTGGTTGCACATCGCGATGATCTTCGCGGGGCCGTGGTCGGTCAGCGGGCCCGGGATCGGGAAGTACGGCAGCGGACGGCCGGTGGGGCCGACGCGCTCACGGCGCTGGCGGGCAGCGTCGGGCGCGAGCGTGGCCGCGTACTCCGGATCGGGCTCGTACTCGGCGTCGGGGTCGTAGAAGTGCCCCTCGGGCAGGTCGTCGTAGTCGGCGAGTTGGTTGTGGGGCGCGCCACTTCCGTCGCCGGCCATGGCGTTCACGTGATGGCCATCCATGCTCTGGTGTGCTGTCCGGTCCGCGGGCGGATCCGGACTCTGGTGGGCTGCGAAGGTGCGCACAGCTACGGAGCCGACAGCCTCGAATCCCGTGGGGTCCTGGCCCCGTACCGGCATTCCTGGTTGACCACCCCCGGGAGAAAATGTCGACTCATTCACAAGTCGTCTTACCTCCTTGGTGACCAGGAAACTTCTAGACAAGGTCAGCGTGGCACCATGCCGACGGTTGGCGACTCTATGGCGTGTCGGCGGTCCGCAGCAACACAATCCGCCGGACCCGGCAGGATGTGTCGGCAATGAAACATCCCTCTGTCAAGGGCTCACGGCCGTCGCACGGCAGGTTTCACGGGTGTGCGAATCGGTCCAAGGGTTACGTTCGAGGCGAGTTGACCGAGAGCCGCAAAGTGACCATACACACATCCGGCCGGACCTTGTCGGGCAAGGTCCGGCCGGGCGCGTGCGGTTGACGGGTCGTGTTGACGAATCGCCTTTTGCCTGGTGGTGACTTGGTGCCCCACCTGGCCGGGAGAGGTCAGCCCAGCAGCGTGGCCGGGTCGACGTGGTCCAGGCCGTGGGCCTCGGCGACCTCCTTGTACACGACCTTGCCGTCATGGGTGTTGAGGCCCTTGGCGAGCGCGGCGTCACGGCGCAGCGCCTCCACCCAGCCGTTGTTGGCGAGCGAGACGATGTACGGCAGCGTGGCGTTGGTGAGCGCGTTGGTGGAGGTGTTCGGCACCGCGCCCGGCATGTTGGCCACGCAGTAGAAGACCGAGTTGTGGACGCGGAAGGTCGGCTCGGCGTGCGTGGTGGGACGGGAGTCCTCGAAGCAGCCGCCCTGGTCGATCGCGATGTCGACAAGAACACTTCCGGGCTTCATCCGGGAGACCAGCTCGTTGGTGACCAGCTTCGGGGCCTTGGCGCCCGGGATGAGGACCGCGCCGATGACCAGGTCGGCGTCGAGGACGGCCTTCTCCAGCTCGAAGGAGTTGGACATGATCGCCTTGACCTTCGTGCCGAAGATCCGGTCGGCCTCGCGCAGCTTGTTGATGTCGCGGTCGAGCAGGGTCACGTCGAAGCCCATGCCGACGGCGATCTGGGTGGCGTTCCAGCCGGAGACACCGCCGCCGATGACGACGGCCTTGGCCGGGGTCACGCCGGGGACGCCGCCGGGGAGCACGCCGCGGCCGCCGGCCGCGCGCATCAGGTGGTAGGCGCCGACCTGCGGGGCCAGGCGGCCCGCGACCTCGGACATCGGGGCGAGCAGCGGCAGGCCGCGGCCCGGCAGCTCGACGGTCTCGTAGGCGATGGCCGTGGTGCCGGACTCCAGCAGCGCGTCCGTGCACTCCTTGGAGGCGGCCAGGTGCAGGTAGGTGAAGAGGGTCTGGTCCTTGCGGAGGCGGTGGTACTCCTCCGCGATCGGCTCCTTCACCTTGAGCAGCAGGTCGGCGGCGGCCCACACCTCGTCGGCGGTGTCGAGGATCGCGGCACCGGCGGAGACGTACTCCTCGTCCGTGATCGAGGAGCCGAGGCCGGCGCCCCGCTCGATGACGACCTGGTGGCCGTTGCGCACCAGCTCGTGCACGCCGGCGGGGGTGATGGCCACCCGGAACTCGTTGTTCTTGACCTCGCGGGGGATGCCGACCTTCACGTCGATCACGGTCCTTGGCTCAGAAGGTATGGGGGGTGCATTGCATGACATACCCAGGCATGACGGGCACACCGGGAGACACCGCAGGAGAACGAGCGGCAGAGCCAGTCTAATGAAGGCGTTCTGGCTGTCTAGCCTTTCATTGCATCAATCTTCGTCGGATGGGCTGCGGATTTCGCAGGCGTCAGCGCCTTTTTCCTGGTCCATGCCGCCCTCGGGCGGCTCCTCGACCAGCATGCGCTCCGCGGCCGCGCGGTGCAGGCGGGCCGACGCCGGGTCGCCGATCCGGTCCAGGGTGTCCGCCAGCCGCAGCTCCAGCGCGGCGTGCAGACGGACGTCCTCGGCGCGCCTCGCCCACTCCACGGCCTCCTGGCAGGTGCGCAGCGATTCCTCGGGCCGCCCCGCGTACTCCTGCACCCGGGCGATCTCGCTCAACGCCCGCGCGCTGGCGGCGACATCACCGCTCCTGCGGTAGCCGGCAAGCGCGGCCCGCCAGTTCCTCAGCGCCTCGCCGTACCGGCCGGCGTAGGTGTGCGTGGTGGCGATCCGGCCGTACAGCCGGGCGGCCTCCGGGTGCTCGCCGCGGGCCAGCCGCTCGGCCAGGGCCCGGCCGAACCAGTCCGCGGCCCGGTCGTAGTCGCCCAGCTCCTGGTGGGCGCCGCCTACGGATTCCATCGCGCGGCCGGTCGCGTACGGGTCGTTCGCCTCGCGGCCCGCCTCCAGGGCGGCCCGGTAGCGGGCCAGGGCGTCGCGGGTCCGGCCGGTCTGCGCGTCCAGGTCACCGAGGTTCAGCAGCGCCGCGGCCCTCTCCCGGGGCAGCCCCCGCCGCTCGGCGACATCGAGGACCAGACCGTGCACGCCGTACAGGTCGGGCGCGGCGGCCTGGGTGCCGACGTGCGCCGCGACGGCCCTGACCAGCTGCGACAACAGCCGCCTGGCCAGAGTGTCCAGCTCGCCGTCGGCCACCGCCAGCCGGGCGGAGGCCAGCAGGGCGGGCCGCCGGATGCGCAGCCAGTCGGCCGCCGCCCGCGGGGTGGGGAAGCGCACCTCCCGGGGCATGGCGCTCAGCTTCTGCCGGGTCTGCGGGCTGTCCGTCTCGGTGATGACCCGGCAGGAGTGCAGCAGCCGCACCGTCCGCTCCAGCATCCGGGCCCGGGCCAGCTGGAGTTCCGCGGGCCGCTCCTGGCTCTCGGCGAGGACGCGCAGCAGCGGGTGCAGCCAGCCGGGGACGTCGTACTGGGGCAGCGGGGAGTCCGCCGCGCGCAGCAGGCCGAGGGTGACGAAGTCGTCCAGGACGGCGCGGACGGCGTCGACCGAGCAGCCGGCCAGCGAGGAGGCGGTGTGCGGGTCGACCAGGCCGGCCGGGGCGAGGCTGAGCAGCCGCAGTATCCGGGCGCCCTGGCCGGGCAGCTCCTCGTACACGAGCCGCAGGATGCGGGAGGTCGGGCCCGCGTCCGCGCCGCCGGGGACGTCGGCGCCGGGATCGACGTCCGCGTGCATCCGCCTGGCAAGGTCGGCGACGGCTGCCTGGGGCCGGGCCGCCAGCCAGCCGCCGGCCAGGACGAGCGCGGCCGGGTGACCCTGGCACGCCTCGGCCAGGCTCTCCGCGGAGCGGGGGTCGACGGTGACGCGGACCGCGCCGGCGTATCGGGTGAGCAGCTCCACCGCGGACTTGGTGTCCAGCCCGCCGAGGGTGCAGGGCCGTACGTCCGCGATGCCGGTGAGCGGGCCCTTGGAGACGGCCACCGCCAGGCAGTCGGGGGTCTCCGGGAGCAGCGCGTCGACCTGGTCGGCGCCGGCCGCGTCGTCCAGCAGGAGCAGCATGCGCCGGCCGGCGAGGGCGGCGCGCAGGGCCGCGGTGAGGTCGTCCTCGGCGGCCCCGGCCGGCGCGGGCAGGCCCAGGGCGCCCAGCAGCTCGCGGGCGGCCCGCTCGACGGGCACCGGCGTGCCGTCCGGTTCGCTCAGCCGGGCCCGCAGCACCCCGTCGGGGTAGCGGTCGGCGACCTGTCGGACGAGTTCCTCGGCGAGGCTGGTACGGCCCGAACCGGGGCGGCCGGCGATGAGCAGCACGCGCGCGCGGGGCGCCTTGCGGCCGGAGAGCGTGTCCAGGCCCGCCCGCTCGATGTCGGCGCGCAGCTCCTTCAGTTCCCGTGCGCGCCCCAGGAAACGGTCCCGCGTGGCCGGGTGCGCGGACAGCCGCACCTCGCCTGTGTCCACCGCCTGATCCGTCACGGGCCACACTCCCGTCCCACCGCACGCGCAAAGCCCGCCGGTGTCTTCCGGTACGGGCGTTTTGCAGAGCCTAGTTCACGCTCTGCTACGTCCCGGGAGGAGCGCGGCGGACGGATCGCCCGATCGGATCAGGCGATCGTCACACCAGTAGGCCGGACGGATGACGGGTCAGGAGGTGAAGGGGCGCGCGGGCCAGGGGGCGTCGGCCGGGCGCAGCGCGTCCAAGCCGTCCCCGCCGCGCGCCGCCACCAGGGAGAGGACGCCGACGACGAGGCAGTTGTTGTGCACGTCCCCGGCCAGCACCCGGCGCACCAGTTCCTCGACCGGCACGCGCGCGTGCTCCATGTCGGTCTCCTCGTGCTCCGCCGCGAACCGCTCCCGCTCGGACTCGGACAGGTTCCGGGCGAGGAAGACGCGTACGGCCTCGTCGCAGCCGCCGGGGGTGGTGTAGACGTCGGTCAGCACCCGCCAGTCGCCGGCCTTGACGTGCGCCTCCTCGTACAGCTCCCGCTGGGCGGCGTGCAGCGGGTTCTCGCCCGGCACGTCCAGCAGGCCGGCCGGGATCTCCCACAGCTTGTGCCGGACCGGGTGCCGGTACTGGTTGATGAGCAGGACCCGGTCCTCCTCGTCCAGGGCGAGGACGGCGACCGAGCCGGGGTGGACCTGGTAGTCACGGCCGACCACCGAGCCGTCGGGCATGACCACCTCGTCCGTGCGGACGGAGGTCTTGCCGCCCACGAACGGGGTGTCCGTCGCCCGGATCTCCCACTCCTCGGGGGTGTCCTTGATCGTCATGCCCTGTCCTTCCACGTGCGCACCGAGAAAACCGGGGTGCCCACCTGGAGGAGGTGTGCACCCCGGCCACCGTACAACCGGTGCGCCTGTCGGCGATCTTCCGCGTGTCTCAGCCCTGCTGGCGTTCGACGGCCGCCTTCACGAGGCCGGCGAAGAGCGGGTGCGGGCGGGTCGGCCGCGAGCGCAGCTCGGGGTGGGCCTGGGTGGCCACCAGGTAGGGGTGGACGTCCCGCGGGTACTCCACGTACTCGACGAGCTTGCCGTCCGGGGAGGTGCCGGAGAACAGGATGCCGGCCTTCTTCTCCAGCTCCGCGCGGTAGGTGTTGTTCACCTCGTAGCGGTGGCGGTGGCGCTCCTCGACGTACTCCTTGCCGTCGTACACCTCGCGCACGATGGAGTCCTCGGCGAGCTTGGCCGGGTACATGCCCAGCCGCATCGTGCCGCCCATGTCGCCCTCGCCCGCGACGATGTCCATCTGCTCGGCCATGGTGGAGATGACCGGGTGGCCGGTGGCCGGGTCGAACTCGGTGGAGTTGGCGTCCGGGATGCCGGCCAGGTTGCGGGCCGCCTCGATCACGATGCACTGGAGGCCCAGGCAGAGGCCGAGGAGCGGGATCCGGTTCTCGCGGGCGTAGCGGATGGCGCCGACCTTGCCGAGCACACCGCGGTCGCCGAAGCCGCCGGGGATGCAGATGCCGTCGACGTCACCGAGCTGGGCCTCGGCGCCGGCCGGGGTCTTGCAGTCGTCCGAGGTCACCCACTTGATCTTGACCCGGGCGCGGTGGGCGAAGCCGCCGGCCCGCAGCGCCTCGGTGACCGAGAGGTAGGCGTCGGGCAGGTCGATGTACTTGCCGACCAGCGCGAGGGTGATCTCGTGGTCGGGGTTGTGGACGCGGTCGAGCAGGTCGTCCCAGGTCGTCCAGTCCACGTCCCGGAAGGGCAGGTCGAGCTTGCGGACGACGTAGGCGTCCAGGCCCTCGCCGTGCACGGTCTTCGGGATGTCGTAGATCGAGCGGGCGTCCGGGCAGGCGACGACCGCGTCCTCGTCCACGTCGCACATCAGCGAGATCTTCCGCTTGATGGCGGTGGGCACCTCGCGGTCGCAGCGCAGCACGATCGCGTCCGGCTGGATGCCGATGTTGCGCAGCGCGGCCACGGAGTGCTGGGTGGGCTTGGTCTTCAGCTCGCCCGACGGGCCGATGTACGGCAGCAGCGAGATGTGCACCACGAAGACGTTGTCCCGGCCGACCTCGTGGCGGACCTGGCGGACGGTCTCCAGGAACGGCAGCGACTCGATGTCGCCGACGGTGCCGCCGACCTCGGTGATGACGACGTCGACCGCGTCGGTCGCCATGCGCCGGATGCGGTGCTTGATCTCGTTGGTGATGTGCGGGATGACCTGGACGGTGTCGCCCAGGTACTCGCCGCGGCGCTCCTTGGCGATCACCGTGTTGTAGACCTGGCCGGTGGTGACGTTGGCGCTGCCGTCGAGGTCGCGGTCGAGGAAGCGCTCGTAGTGGCCGATGTCCAGGTCGGTCTCGGCGCCGTCGTTGGTGACGAACACCTCACCGTGCTGGAACGGGTTCATCGTGCCCGGGTCGACGTTCAGGTACGGGTCGAGCTTCTGCATCACGACGCGCAGACCGCGGGCCTTGAGCAGCATGCCCAGGCTGGAGGCCGTCAGGCCCTTGCCGAGCGAGGAGGCGACACCCCCGGTGACGAAGATGTGCTTGGTCGTCGTGGATTTGGAGGGCATGGCCAAGAGGGGGCTCCCGTGGTCGCTGTCTGTGATGCGGGGCGGCTGGCCGGGCGGGAAGGGCCCGGGTGCCGTCGCTGCGGTTCGGGGGTTCGTCGCCCACCGCTCCACGGGCTACCAGCGTATCAGCGCCCGGACGGGATGGCTCCCGGGCACGCTCCGCGCACGGCCGGGCACGGGCCGCACCGGTGGGAGCGCCACTACGGACAGTTCTCACCCGCCGGTCACCCGTTCGGCCTACACGCGTTGTCCGGAGCGGCGCGCGGATCATCTACGTGCGTCGTATCCTGCTCGGACACTCGCTGCCGAGCCCGGCCGGAAAAGACGGCACACCCCCGCTGCATCATCCCGGAACAACGAGAGCGCGGCAGTTCGTTGAGCAAGGACTGTCGTATTGCCTCAGGGCTCGGCGGGCTGCTTTGCTTCACCGCTCAACGACGCACAACAACGATCCCCTTGACCGCACTAAGCGATATCCCCCTGCTCGGGGGTGACGTGGCCGTTCGACTGGAGTTGCACGTGGCCGGGCGCATCGAAGACTACGCACTCATCGGAGACATGCAGACCGCGGCACTGGTCTGCCGGGACGGCACGGTGGACTGGCTGTGCCTGCCCCGCTTCGACTCGCATGCCATCTTCGCCGGCCTGCTGGGCACCGAGGAACACGGCTTCTGGCGGCTCGGCCCGGCTCACGCGGCCGACGCGGAGCCGCCCACGGCCGCCCGGCGCGGCTACCGCGGCGACTCGCTGATCCTGGAATCCGAGTGGGACACCCCGCGCGGCACGGTCCGCGTGACCGATTTCATGCCGCCGCGCGACGGCGCCCCCCAGCTGATCCGCATCGTGGAGGGCGTCACCGGCCGGGTGCCGATGCGCTCGGCCCTGCGGATGCGGTTCTCCTACGGCCGTGTGGTGCCCTGGGTGCACAAGCACGAGGGCCGCACGGTGGCCGTCGCCGGACCGGACTCCGTGTGGTTCGACACGGAGGCCGAGACCTACGGCAAGGCGCTGACCACGTACGCGGACTTCACGGTCGCCCCCGGTGACCGGATCGCGTTCACGATCTCCTGGGAGCCCTCGCACAAGCAGCCGCCGCCGCTGCCCGAGCCGGAGCAGTCGCTGGAGGCGACGGAGACCTTCTGGCGCGAGTGGGTCGAGCACTGTACGTACCACGGGCCCTACCGTGAGGCGGTCGTCCGCTCGCTCATCACCCTGAAGGCGCTGACGTACGCCCCCACCGGCGGCATCGTCGCGGCCCCCACCACCTCGCTGCCCGAGGACATCGGCGGCGTGCGCAACTGGGACTACCGCTACACCTGGCTGCGCGACGCGGCGATCACCCTCTCCTCGCTGCTGCGCACCGGCTACCGCGAGGAGGCCCGCGCCTGGCGCGAGTGGCTGCTGCGGGCGGTGGCCGGCGACCCGGAGAACCTCCAGATCATGTACGGCATCGCCGGTGAGCGGGAGCTGGGCGAGGCCGAGCTGGACTGGCTGCCGGGCTACGAGGACTCGGCCCCCGTCCGGGTCGGCAACGGCGCCGCGCACCAGCTCCAGCTGGACGTGTACGGCGAGGTCACCGAGGCCCTGCACCTGGGCCACATGACGGGCCTGGCCCGCAACGACTACGCCTCGCTGCTCCAGCTGAAGCTGATCCGCTACCTGGAGGACCACTGGCAGGAGCCGGACGAGGGCATCTGGGAGGTGCGCGGCCCGCGCCGGCACTTCGTGCACTCCAAGGTGATGGCCTGGGTGGCGGTGGACCGCACGATCAAGCTGATCGAGTCCGGTGACGCGGACGGCCCGCTGGAGCGCTGGAAGGAACTGCGCGACGACATCCACCGGGATGTCTGCGAGAAGGGCTACGACGAGGAGCGCAACACCTTCACCCAGTCCTACGGCTCCCGGGAGCTGGACGCCTCGCTGCTGCTGATCCCGCAGATGGGCTTCCTGCCGCCGGACGACAAGCGGGTGATCGGCACCATCGAGGCCATCCAGCGGGAGCTGTCCACCTCGGACGGCTTCATCCTGCGCTACCCGACGGAGGGCGACAGCGCGGGCGTCGACGGCCTGCCCGGCGACGAGGGCGCCTTCCTGGCCTGCTCGTTCTGGATGGCGGACGACCTGGCGATGATCGGCCGGGTGGACGAGGCGCGCCGGCTGTTCGAGAAGCTCCTCTCCCTGCGCAACGACCTCGGTCTGCTTGCCGAGGAGTGGGACCCGCGCCTGAAGCGGCAGGTCGGCAACTTCCCGCAGGCGTTCAGCCACGTCCCGCTGATCGACACGGCGCTGCGCCTGACCGCCTCGGGGGCGTACGGCGGCTGAACGCGACCGGGCGACCGGGCCCGCCTAGGCTGGAAGCCGACGACAGCCCCTGCTTTTCGGAAGGGGGCGCCCATGGCTTCCCTCTCGAAGGCGGGCGCGGCCCTCGACGCGCTGCGCGACGACCTGGTCGGCGCGGTGCTCGCCCCGGCGGACCCCGGGTACGACGAGGCCCGCGCGGTCTTCGACGCGGTGGTCGACCGGCGGCCGGCCGTGATCGCCCAGTGCGCGGACGCCACCGACGTGGTCCGGGCGGTCCGCTTCGGCCGGGAGCTGGACCTGCCGATCTCGGTGCGCGGCGGCGGGCACGGCCTGGCCGGCGCGGCGCGCGGTGACGGGTCGCTGCTGGTGGACCTGCGGCGGATGCACCAGGTGAGCGTCGATGCGGCGGCCGAGGCGGTCCGGGTCGCGGGCGGCGCCACGACGGGCCACCTGGACCGGGCCACCGAGCCGTACGCCCTCGCCACCACCGGCGGACGGGTCTCCACGACCGGTCTCGGTGGTCTCGTCCTGGGCGGCGGCACCGGCTGGCTGGACCGGGCCTTCGGTCTCGCCGCCGACAACCTGCTCGGGGTGGAGCTGGTGACCGCCGACGCCGAGCCGGTGCACGCGAGCGCCGAGGAGAACCCCGAGCTGTTCTGGGCGCTGCACGGCGGCGGCGGCAACTTCGGGATCGCCACCGCGCTCACCCTGCGGCTGCACGAGCTGCCGGAGTTCTCCGTCGTGCTGCTGCTGTACCCCCCGCGGTCCGGCCCCGACGCGGTCCGCGCCTTCCGGGACGTCGCCGCCGGCGGACCCGGCGAGCTGGGCGGCGCCGTGCTGTACGGGACCGCGCCGGCCGCGGAGTTCGTGCCGGAGCGGCTGGTGGGCACACCGATGTGCGCGGTGCTGCTGACGTACGCGGGCGGCGAGGACGGGCTGCGCGCTCTCGCCGGGCCGCTGCTGGCGCTGCCGCACGAGGTGGAGCTGGCCGGTGACATGCCCTACGCGGACGTGCAGTGCATGCTGGACGTCCCGGCCGGGCTGCGCGGCCACTGGTCCGCCCAGTGCCTGGCCGGGCTGCCGGACGAGTCGGTGGACGTCCTCTGCGGCAGCGCGGACGGCGGCCCGGCGCCGGCCGGCTGCGGACGGCTGCTGTTCGCGCAGGGCGGGGCGGTCGCCGCCGGCCCGGACGCCTACCCGGTGCCGTACCGGGACGCTCCCTGGTCCGCGCACCCGTTCGCCCTCTGGCGGGAGCCCGCCGGCGACGAGCGGGCGACCGGCTGGGTCCGGGACGCGTGCGCCGCGCTGCGGCCGTGGAGCACGGGCGCGGTCCCCCTCAACCTCATCGGCGACGAGGGCCCCGAGCGCGTGCGGGCGGGACTGGGCGCCGGCAACACCCTGCGCCTGGAGAAGGTGAAGCGACGGTACGACCCCGACAACGTGTTCCGCGTCAACCACAACATCAGGCCGGTGTAGCCGCCCGCCCGAGCTGTCGCCGGGCCGTTCGCGCAGGTAGCGTCCGCTGCATGGACAGCCGTACGGACCACCGTTTCGACACCCGGGGCGCCGGCATCACCGTGCAGCGGGCGCTGGAGCTGCCCGGGCTGCGCAGCGGACTGCCGGAGATCCTGGCGGGCGCCGACCGGCTGGGCCGTACCGTGCGATGGGTGCACGCCGGCGAGGTGCCGAACATCGCCTCGCTGCTCAAGGGCGGCGAGCTGCTGCTCACCACCGGGTACGGCGTGGGCACCCGCCCGGCCGAGCAGCGGGCGTTCGTCCGCACCCTCGCCGAGCGCGGGATCGCCGCCCTGGTGGTGGAGCTCGGTCCGCGGTTCGCCCGGCTGCCCGCCGCCCTGGTGGACACGGCCCGGACGGCCGGCCTGCCCCTGGTCCAGCTGCACCGCGAGGTGCCGTTCGTGGCGGTGACCGAGGAGATCCACACCGAGATCGTCAACCACCACTACGCGCTGCTCCAGCGGGCGGAGGAGGTGCACCGGCGGTGCACCGAGGCCCTGCTGGGCGGCGGCGGGATACCGCAGGTGCTGGACATCCTGGCCGACTTCGGTGGCAACCCGGTGTTCCTGGAGACGGCCGACGGGCGCCTGCTGTACGCCGCCGGGGCCGGGCCGGAGGGCGCGGACCCGCTCCAGGTGTGGGAGGGGCTGCGCGACCCGCACAAGGACGCGCCGCCGCCGGCCGGTTCGGTCCTGGTGGACGTGCCGGGCGGCGGGCCGGGCACGACGGCCTCGGTACGCGCCCGCCTCGTGCTGCTGCCGGTGCGGGCGCCGCTGGCCCCGGTGCACCGGATCGCCGCCGAGCGGGCCGCGGGCATCCTGGCGGTGGTGCTGATGCAGGCCCGGCAGGAGGAGGAGCTGGCGGCGCGCGGGCGCGGTGACTTCCTCACCGACCTCGCCGAGGGCCGGATCGCCGCGGAGGCCGCGCCGGCGCAGGCCCGGGTGCTCGGCTTCAAGCCCGGCGACGGCCCGCTGCTGCCCGTCGTCATGCGGGTCGGGGACACCCTCTCCCCCGGCGGGAGCTGGGCGGTGCTGGCGCGGGCGGTCTCGGAGGAGCTGGCCGCGGTGGGCGTACCGGTGCTGCTGGGGGTGCGGCCGGTGGAGGGACGGGTGCCGGTGCTGCTGGGGCTGCGCTCGGAGTCGGAGCGGGCGGCGGTCGCGGACCGGGTGGCGGCGGCGCTGCGGGCGGGGGCGGAACGCGCCGGGATGCGGCGGCCGGGCTCCCCTCCCCCGGTGGTCGTCGTCGGCGTGGCCGGCGGCTGGGCGGCGGCCTCGGCGGGGTTGCGGCACGCGGCGGAGACGGCGGCCGCTGCCCAGGGCCTGACCGACCGGCCCTGGTACGACGCCCGCCGCCTCGACATCGACCTGCTGCTGTGGCGGCTGCGCGACCACCCGGACCTGGCGGCCTTCGTCGACCGCGCGATCGGCCCGCTGCGCGACCACGACCACCGCTCCAGGCCGCCGCTGCTGCCCACCCTGGAGACGTACCTGGCGCACGCCGGCCGCAAGGCGGAGACCGCCCGCGAGCTGCACCTCAACCGGCAGACCCTCTACAACCGGCTCGCCCGGATCGGTGAACTGCTGGGCACCGACCTGGACGACCCCCAGACGGTCCTGGCCCTCGGCCTGGCCCTGCGGGCCCGCCGCCACGTGCCCTAGGGGTCCTAGGCGAGGGGCCTGGGCCGGGTCAGCTCGTCGTACACGCTGAGCACCTGGGCGACGGTCTCGTCCTCCGTCGGCCACGTCGCGGCCTGCCGCGTCCCGCGCTCGCGCAGCCGCGCGCACCACCCGGGGTCCGCCAGCAGCCGTACGACGGTGCCGGCCAGGGCCTCGGGGTCGCCGTACGGGACGAGGGCCGCCGCGTCGCCGACGAGGTCCGGGATGCCGCCGACGCGGGTCGCGACGAGCGGCACGCGCGCGTGCAGCGCCTCCTGGGCGAGGACGGACCGCGACTCCCACCTGCTGGTCAGCAGCGCCAGGTCGGCGGCGGCGAGCAGCTCGGGCACGTCGTCCCGGCGGCCGACGAGCCGCACCGGCAGTCCCTCGTCCTCGATCCGGCGCTGGAGCACCGGCCGCAGCGGCCCCTCGCCGGCGATCACCACCAGCGGCACCGGGTCGAGGTCCCGCCAGGCCCGGGCCGCGTCGAGCAGCACGCCGTAGCCGCGCTGCCGGTCCAGGGAGCCGACAGCGACGAGCAACGGGCGCCCGGTCGCGCCGAGTTCGGCCCGGGTCTTGGGCGGCAGCGGGTCGGCCCCGTCGGGGTCCGCCGGGTGTCCGGGCCGGCGCCGGCCGGGCAGGGCGACGGCCGCGAGCCGGGCGTCGCGGGCACCGTGCCGCCGGGCCCGGTCGACCAGGTCCGAGCTGGTGCCGAGGACCACGGTCGCGGTCCGTGCCACCCGCCGCTCCAGCACCCGCAGCAACTGCGCCCGGGGGCCCTCGGCGTGGGTGCGGCCGTGCCGGGTGACCACCAGCGGGGTGCCGCGTCCACCGAGGGCGAGCACGGTGCGGAAGGAGGCGTGCAGCCCGTGGGTGTGGACCAGGTCGGCGTGGGCGCAGGCGGTCCGGAGCGCGGCCACGGAGACCGGGTCGCTGCTGCGCGGCACGTGCACGTGTTCGGCGCCGGCCCCGGTGAAGTCGTAGGCGCGTTCGGCTTCGACGGGGGCGCACACGGTGACCCGCACGCCCCGCGCGACGAGCCCCTCGGCCAGGGAACGCACGTGGGCGCCGCTGCCGGCGTCGCCCCCGCCGAGCACCTGCACGGTGCGCAGCGGCGACCGGCCGTGCGGTGCGTTGCTGCTCACGGGGGTCACGTGGCCGGGGCTCCTGGTTCGCGTGGGGCGGTACGGGGAAACGTACCGAAGGTAGCGGGCTCAGGGGGCCGGAAGGGCGCACCCCGCGCGCCTCCCGCGCGGCCGGTCCGGACCCGTCGCCCGCCCCCCGTTCCCCGCCAAGCATGCCAGGGCGTACGGCCGTTCAGACACAGCCGGGAGGGCGCACCGCGCGGCGGGCCGGGGCAATGCGCCGGAGCACATCACCCACACGGGGGAGGCAGATCGCGCCACGGCCGAACGGTGCTCGGCATCGGGCGAGGTCAGCGCGGCGCGGCGGCCGCCCAGGCGCTCACCCGGTCCCCGTACCGGGCCGCGACCACCACTGCCGCCGCGTGCGCGAGCAGTCCCGCGCGCCGGTTCCCCGCCACCAGCGCCGCCCCCAGCGCGGCGCCGAGCGCGTGCGCCCCGGTGTCCCCCAGCATCGTCCGCTCCGCCAGGTCCTCCGGCAGCACGGCCGCGGCCGCCCCCAGCACACCGGCGGCCGGCTGCCCGCCGGCCCCGCCGCGCAGCGCCGCCGGCGCGCCGAGCAGCAGCACCGCGCCGGCGGCCCGTCCCGGTCGTACGTCGACGAGGTTGACCAGATGGGCGGTGCCCGCGACGGCGACCCCGGCGAGCAGCCGGTCGAGCGGGTGTTGCGTCAGCAGGGCCCCGGCGGCCAGCCCGGCCGCCGAGACGCCGAACAGTTTGACGGCGCCGCTGGTGACCTCGCCGTGGCGCAGCGCCCCCAGGTGGGCGCGGAAGCCGCGCCGGTGGTCCCCGGCCACGTCGTCGTAGGCCCCGCACGCCCCGGCGGCGAGGACCGCGAGCCCGGCCCCGGGCCGCAGCCGGGCCACGGCGAGGGCCGCGCCGAGCGCCGCGGCCGGGCCGGCGTACAGCCCCACGGCGCGCCCGGCGTGGTTGATGCGCTCCCAGCGCTCCCGTCCGCCGGGGGGCCGGGCCCGCAGCAGGGTCTGGGCGGCCCGGGTGAGCCCGGCGGCGAGGAGGAGGGCGCGGGACGGTCGCGGCGGGCGGGGACGGCTCAGAGGTCGGCCCTCGCGGTCGCCAGGAGTTCCTCCGCGTGCGCGCGGGCCGTCTCGGAGTCCTCCTGGCCCGCCAGCATGCGGGACAGCTCGCGGATGCGGTCCTCGCCTTCCAGGACCTTCACGCCGGAGCGGGTGACCGATCCGTCGTCGGTCTTCTCCACCAGCAGCTGCCGGTCGGCGAACGCGGCGACCTGCGGCAGGTGGGTGACCACGACGACCTGCGCGGTCCGGGCGAGCTTCGCCAGCCGCCGCCCGATCTCGACCGCGGCCTTGCCGCCGACTCCGGCGTCGACCTCGTCGAAGAGGTACGTCGGCACCGGGTCGGTGCCCGCGAACACGACCTCCACGGCCAGCATCACCCGGGACAGCTCACCGCCGGACGCGCCCTTGGCGACGGGCCGGGGCGGGGCACCGGGGTGCGGGGCGAGCAGCAGCTCGACCTCGTCGACGCCGGACGGCCCGTAGGCGACCGTGCGGCCGCCGACCTCCACGCCCTCGGGGTCCTCGGTCTGCCGGATGTCGAAGGACACGCGCGCGTGGGGCATCGCCAGCGAGGCCAGCTCGGCGGTGACCGCGGCGGCGAACCGCTCGGCGGCCTCGCTCCGCGCGTCGGTCAGCGTCCGCGCCAGCCCGCCCAGCTCGGCACGGAGGGCGTCCCGCTCGGCCGTCAGCTCCCCGGTCCGCTCGTCGTCGCCCTCCAGCTCGGTCAGGCGCGCGGCGCTCTGCTCGGCCCAGGCCAGGACGGCGTCGACATCCTCGCCGTACTTGCGGGTCAGGGCCGTGAGCGCCGCCCGGCGCTCCTCCACGGCGGCCAGCCGCAGCGGGTCGGCGTCCAGGTCGTCGGCGTATCCGGCCAGCTCGCCCGCCACGTCGCCGAGGAGGATCCCGATCTCCCCGGTCCGGTCGGCGAGCGCGGCCAGCGCCGGGTCGTGGGCCCGTACGGCCTCCAGCGCCCGGTGGGCGCCCGCGACGAGGGTCGAGGCGTCGATGCCCTCCGGGTCCTCGGGGTTGCCCGCGAGGGCGGCGTGCGCGACCGTCGCGGCGGACGCGAGCGCCTCGGCGTGCCCGAGCCGCTCGGCCTCCTCGGCCAGCTCCGTGTCCTCCCCGGCCCGCGGCTCGACGGCGGCGATCTCCTCCAGCCCGTACCGCAGCAGATCGGCTTCCTGCGCCCGCTCCCGGGCGCGCGTGGTGATCTCCTCCAGCTCGGCGGAGACGGCCCGCAGCCGCCGGTACGCCCGCGTGTACGCGGCGAGCGGCACGGCGACGGCCTCGCCCGCGTACCGGTCCAGGGCCTGCCGCTGCCGGGACAGCTTCAGCAGCCCCTGCTGGTCGGTCTGCCCGTGCACGGCCACCAGGTCGTCGGCCAGCTCGGCCAGCAGCCCGACGGGCACGCTGCGCCCGCCCAGGTGCGCCCGGGAGCGGCCCTCGGCGGAGACGGTACGGCTGATCAGCAGCGCCCCGTCGTCCAGCTCGGCGCCGGCCTCCTCGGCCCGGGTGACGGCGGCGGCGTCGGCGGGCACGGCGATCCGCCCCTCGACGACGGCCTTGTCGGCGCCGATCCGCACCAGCGCCGGGTCCGCCCGGCCACCGAGCAGCAGCCCCAGGCTGGTGACCACCATGGTCTTGCCCGCACCCGTCTCACCGGTCACGGCGGTGAACCCCGGTGACAGCTCGACCACAGCGTCGTCGATGACCCCGAGCGACCGTATCCGCATCTCCTCCAACACGGAACAGACCATACGAGGTCCGGGGCGGGGAGCGCACATGGCCCGCCCGTGTCACCCCCGCGAGTGGGCCGGGCCGAACGGCGGGCCCCGCGGCCGGCTAGTGCGGCGCGCCCCGCCATCCGGTCGTCGGCAGCGCGAACTTGGCCACGATCCGGTCCGTGAACGACGAGTGGTGCAGCCGGGCCAGCCGCACCGGCACGGCACCCCGCCGCACCTCCACCCGCGCCCCCGGCGGCAGCTCGACGGTGCGCCGGCCGTCGCACCACAGGACCCCGGGCGGGACGTGCGGCAGCACCTCCACGGCGAGCACCGAGTCCGGCGAGGTGACCAGCGGCTTGGCGAACAGGGCGTGCGCGCTGATCGGCACCATCAGCAGTGCCTCCACCTCGGGCCACACCACCGGTCCGCCGGCGGAGAACGCGTACGCCGTGGACCCGGTCGGCGTGGACAGCACGACGCCGTCGCACCCGAACCCCGTCACCGGCCGCCCGTCGATCTCCAGCACGACCTCCAGCAGCTTCTCCGCACCGGCCTTCTGCACGGCCGCCTCGTTCAGCGCCCAGTCGGTGTGCACGATGTCCCCGTTGCGGTGCACGACGACGTCGACGGTCATCCGCTCCTCGACCTCGTAGGAGCGTGCCACCACCCGGTCCACCACCCGGTCCAGGTCGTCCCGCTCGGCCTCCGCGAGGAACCCGACGCGCCCGAGGTTGACGCCGAGCATCGGCACCCCGGAGGCCCGCGCGAACTCGGCGCCGCGCAGCAGGGTGCCGTCACCGCCGAGCACGATCAGCAGCTCGCACCCGTCGAGGCACTGCGGGGTGGCCTCCTTGACGAGCCCCACCTCGTCCGGGAGCGGCAGGTCGACGGCCTCCTCCTCCAGCACCCGCACCCCGATGCCGTGCCGCAGCAGGCCCTTGACGACGAGTTCCGCGCTGCGGATCGCCGCGGGCCGCCCGGTGTGGGCGAGCAGGAAGACAGTACGCGCCGTGTTCTGTGTCACCGGGGCCCCTCCGCCACTGCACGGTCGACGTCGGCCGGGTCCACCTCGGGTGCTCCCGCCCGCAGCCAGAGAAAGTACTCCACGTTCCCGGAGGGCCCGGGCAGCGGGCTCGCGGTGACGCCACGCACCCCGAGTCCCAGCTCCCAGGCCTTCCGGGCCACTCCCCGCACGGCCTCCGCCCGCAACTGCGGACTCCGTACGACACCTCCGCTGCCGAGCCGTTCCTTCCCCACCTCGAACTGCGGCTTCACCATCATCACCAGGTCGGCGTCCGGCGTCACGCACCGCTTCAGGGCGGGCAGCACCAGGCCGAGCGGGATGAAGGACAGATCGCCCACGACAAGATCCACCGGCTCCCCATCGATCGCCTCCAGCGTCAACTCGCGTACGTTCGTACGGTCCTTGACGGTGACGCGTTCATCGTTGCGCAGACTCCAGGCGAGCTGCCCGTACCCGACGTCCACCGCGACGACGTGGGCGGCGCCCGCGCGGAGCAGGACATCGGTGAACCCGCCGGTGGACGCGCCGGCGTCCAGCGCGCGCCGGCCCTCGACCGCGAGACCCAGCGGCACGAAGGCCGCGAAGGCGCCGGCGAGCTTGTGGCCGCCGCGGGACACGTAGTCCGGGTCGCTGTCGTCGGCGCGGACCACGATCGCCGCCGCGGCCTCCACCTGGGTGGCCGGCTTGGTCGCCACGGTCCTGCCGACGGTGACCCGGCCGGCGGCGATGAGCTGGCCGGCGTGCTCGCGCGAGCGGGCGAGCTTACGGCGGACCAGCTCCGCGTCGAGACGGCGGCGTGCGACTCCTGCCACGTTCGGTTCAGCTCCTGCTATTCGTACGGCGGTCGGGGGGTGCGGCCCGGCGGGCCTCACCGGGGGGCGGCGGTCGGGTCACGGTCCGCGGCCGGCGGTCCCGGGCGGGCGTCGAGCGCGGTGAGCGCGTCCCGCAGCCCCCGGTGTACATCCTCGTACACCGCGGTGTGCCCGTCGGTGGCGAGGTGGCCGGCGTCGGCCAGCCGCTCCAGCAGGGCGTCGACCGCGGCGTCGCCGGTGGGGGTGCGCGGGACGTTCAGGGGGGCCGGGGCGGCGGGGCCGTGCGCGGGCTCCGTCGCGGCGTCGGTCCCGGCCTCGGACACGGACTCGCTCATGCCCAGACGCTACCCCGAACGGCTGGGGTACCGTCGGTGGCGATGGCCACGATCGAGGAGTGCCGCGCCGCACTGGGCAAGCTTTCGGACAACATGTCGGGGGCCGGCGGCGACGTCCGCGCCGCCGCCGCCCTGGACCGCTCGGTGAGCTGCCACCTCACCGACCTCGACCTCACCTTCGCGGGCCGGCTGACCGGCGGCCGGATCGAGGTGGCCGGCACCCACCCGGGGGCGCCGCGGGAGCGGGCGCAGATCCGGCTCGCCCTGACCGGGGACGACCTGGTGGACCTGGTGGGCGGCCGGCTGGACTTCGCGACCGCCTGGGGCTCGGGCCGGGTCCGGCTGGAGGCGAGCCTGCTGGACCTGTTCCGGCTCAGGAAGCTGCTGTGACCCGCCCCGCCCGCGCCTTCCGGGCGGCCGGCACCACCAGCGGGGTGCCGGTCTCGGGGTCGTCGATGACCTGACAGCGCAGCCCGAAGACCTCCTCGACCAGCTCCGCCGTGACGATGTCCGCCGGGGCGCCCTCGGCGACCACCTCCCCGCCGCGCAGGGCGATCAGGTGGGTGGCGTAGCGGGCGGCGTGGTTCAGGTCGTGGAGCACGGCGACCAGGGTGCGGCCCTGCGTCTCGTGCAGCTCCGCGCACAGGTCGAGGACGTCGATCTGGTGCTGGATGTCCAGGTAGGTGGTCGGCTCGTCCAGGAGCAGCAGCGGGGTCTCCTGGGCCAGCGCCATGGCGATCCACACCCGCTGGCGCTGTCCGCCGGACAGTTCGTCGACGTACCGGTCGGCCAGGTCGGCGACCCCGGTCCGCCGCATCGACTCCCGGACGACCCGCTCGTCCCGCTCCGACCACTGGCGCAGCAGGCCCTGGTGCGGGTAGCGGCCCCGGCCCACGAGGTCGGCGACGGTGATCCCGTCGGGCGCGACGGACGACTGCGGCAGCAGACCGAGGGTCCGCGCCACCTTCTTCGCGGGCATCGACCGGATGGCCTCCCCGTCGAGCAGCACCCGGCCCCGGTCCGGCCGGAGCATCCGGGACAGCGCCCGCAGCAGCGTCGACTTGCCGCACGCGTTGGGGCCGACGATCACCGTGAACGAGTGGTCGGGGATCTCCACCGACAGCCGGTCCGCGATGACGCGCCGGTCGTAGGCGAGGGTGACGTTCTCGGCGGACAGGCGGTTCACAGTGCTCCTTCAGGTGTTCGGGGACGCGCCGCTCATATCCGGCCCGCCCGGCGCTCGGCGACCAGCAGCCACAGCAGGTAGCCGCCACCGAGGACACCGGTGACGACGCCGACGGGCAGCTGGTCCGCGCCGAACAGGCGCTGGGAGGCCCAGTCGGCGGCGACCAGCAGGGCGGCGCCCATGCAGAGGGAGGGCACCAGGTTGGGTCCCGGCGAGCGGGTCAGGCGCCGGGCCAGCTGCGGCGCGGTGAGCGCGACGAAGCTGACGGGGCCCGCGGCGGCGGTGGCGGCGGCGGTGAGCAGGACGGCACACACCATCAGCAGCAGCCGGACGCGCTGCACCCGGACGCCGAGCGCGTGGGCGACGTCGTCACCCATCTCGGTCATCCGCAGGCCGCGCGCGTTGACGAGGACCAGCGGGACGAGCACGGCGCACAGGGCCAGCAGCGGCCGGACCTGGTCCCAGTCGCGGCCGCCCAGCGAGCCGGTCATCCACACGACCGCGCGGGTGGCGTCGACCAGGTCGGCCTTGGTGAGCAGGTAGCCGTTGACGGCGGTGACGACCGCGTTGACGCCGATGCCGACCAGGACCAGCCGGTACCCGTGCACGCCCTGCTTCCAGGCGAGCAGGTAGATGGCGAGACCGGTCGCCAGTCCGCCGATCAGCGCGCCGACGGTGACCTGGGCGGCGCTGCCGGACATCAGCACGATCACCACCAGCGCGCCGGCCGTCGATCCCTGCGACAGGCCGAGCACGTCCGGGCTGCCGAGCGGGTTGCGGGAGACGGACTGGAACAGGGCGCCGCCGAGCCCCAGCGACGCACCGACCAGCAGGCCGACCAGGACCCGCGGCAGCCGCAGCTCCTCGACGATGAACTCCTGGTAGGCGGTGCCGTTCCCGGTGAGCGTCCGGAGCACGCCGGCCACCGGTATGCCCGCCTCACCGGTGCCGATCAGCGCGACCCCGGCGGCCAGCGCGGCGGCCAGCACCAGCAGGACGACGGTCAGGGCGCGCGGGTCCAGCCGCAGGGACAGCCCGCCGGGCAGGCGCAGGGCACGGCTCCTGGTACGTGTCCTCACAGCTGGGCCGTCCTGCGCCGTCGTACCAGGAAGACGAAGACCGGGCCGCCGACGACCGCGGTCACGATGCCGACCTGGACCTCGGCGGGCCGGGCCACGACCCGCCCGAGGACGTCGGCACCGAGCAGCAGCACGGGCGACAGCACCGTGGCGTACGGCAGGATCCAGCGCAGGTCGGGGCCGGTGAAGGAACGCACCACGTGCGGCACCATCAGCCCGACGAAGACGATCGGACCACAGGCGGCGGTCGCCGCGCCGCACAGCACCACGGCGGCCAGCATGGCCAGCGCGCGGGTGCGGTCCAGGTGCGCGCCGAGGGCCCGGGCGGTGTCGTCGCCCATCTCGACGGCGTTCAGCGGCCGGGCGAGGGCGAGCGCGAGGACGGTGCCGGCCGCGAGGAACGGCAGCACCTGGAGGATGGTGGAGCCGGTGGCCGAGGCCAGTGAACCCACCGTCCAGAAACGCATCCTGCCCAGCGCCGCGCCGTCCGTGATCATCACGGCCTGGAGATAGCCGTAGAGGGCCGCGCTGATGGCCGTACCGGCGAGCGCGAGCCGTACCGGGGTGGCGCCCCGGCTGCCGCCGAGGAACCACACCAGGGCGCCGACCGCCGCCGCGCCGAGGAACGCGAACCACACGTAGCCGGTCAGGCTGGTGATGCCGCAGTAGGTCATGGCCGTGACGACGGCGGCGGAGGCGCCCGCGTTGATGCCGAGCAGTCCGGGGTCGGCCAGCGGGTTGCGGGTCAGCGCCTGGAGCACCGCGCCGGACAGGCCGAGCGCGGCGCCGGCCAGCAGCCCGAGGACCGTGCGCGCCAGTCGGTCGTCGACGACGACGTCGCCGTACGTCCCCGAGGCGTGGAACAGGCCGTGCCAGACCTGGTCCGGCGACAGCGGCTTGGCCCCGATCGCGATGCTCGCCAAGGCGACGAGCGCCAGCAGCGCGGCCGCGAGCAGAAGCCCAACGGCTCTGGCGGCTCGGCGGGTTGGAGGCGCGGCCGCGGCATCCGCGCGCTGTTCCGGAGGACTCTCGACCAACACCAGGTTAGGGTAGCCTACCCTTCCTATGATCTCGATCCCCGGTGCGCAACCCCGGCGGCCTCACAGTTCCAGCCGGGCCAGCGCCTTGCCCGCGTCCAGCTCGCACGCGCCGTCCCCGGCCGCCGTCCACGCCGCCGCGCACAGCGCCCGCAGCCCGTCCGGCGCCGCCCCGTCACCCTCCAGCGTCAGCCCACCGGTCCCGGCCGTCGCCGTCCAGCCACCGCAGCGGAACCCGTCGCCCTCGGCCGTGACCTCCGGCTGCCCGGTGAGCAGCCCGCGCAGATCGGCGTCCACGTACGTCGGCCGGTGCCGCGGCGGCGCGGCCAGCAGCTGCGCCGCGTCGGTGACACCGGTCAGCACCAGCAGCGAGTCCACCTCGCCGTGGAACGCGCCCTCGATGTCCGTGTCCAGCCGGTCCCCGACCACCAGCGGGCGCTCGGCACCGGTCCGGATGATCGTCTCCCGGTGCATCGGGGGCAGCGGCTTGCCCGCCACCTGGGGCTCGGCACCGGTCGCGATGCGCACGACCTCCACCGCCGCCCCGTTGCCCGGTGCGATGCCCCGCCCGCTCGGGATCGTCAGGTCGGTGTTGGACGCGAACCACGGCACCCCGCGCCGCACCGCGTACGACGCCTCCGCGAACCGCCCCCACGGCAGGTCGGGCCCGCCGTAGCCCTGCACGACCGCCGCCGGGTCGTCGTCCGCAGACTCCACCGGCACCAGGCCGCGCTCGCCGAGCGCCACCCGCAGCCCCTCCCCGCCGATCACCAGCACCCGCGCCCCGGCCGGCACCTGCTCGGAGACCAGCCGTGCGACGGCCTGCGCGGAGGTGATGACGTCACCGGCCTCCGTCGCTATCCCCAGCTCCGTGAGGTGCCCGGCCACGGCGTCCGGGGTGCGCAGCGCGTTGTTGGTGACGTAGGCGAGACGCATACCGCCCTCTCGGGCGGCCTCCAGCGAGTCCACCGCGTGCGCGATCGCGCTGCCGCCCGCGTACACCACGCCGTCCAGATCGAGCAGCGCCGTGTCGTACACCTCGCTCAGGGGCCGCCCACTGCCCTCGGGCCTCGTCCTGACACCCTGGCTCATGTCGCATCGCTCCTCGTTCGCTCGCTTTCCCCCGATCATCCCGCACGCCGCCCCGCCCCACGTACGATGCCGGGATGAAGACAGCAGGTCACTCGGAGGCAACGGCTCGCCGAGGCCTGGAACTCACCCCGTTCCGAGGCCTCCGTTACGACCCCGACCGGGTCGGCGGCCTCGCCTCCGTCACGTCCCCTCCCTACGACGTCGTCGTGCGCCCCGACGGCCTGCACCACCTCCAGTCCGCCGATCCCCACAACATCGTCCGGCTGATCCTCCCGCAGGCCGGCACCTCCAGCGCGCGCACCGGGCAGGCGGCCGACACGCTGCGCCGCTGGCTGGACGAGGGCGTCCTCACCGCGGATGCGGAACCCGGCCTCTACGTGTACGAGCAGCGGGACACCGACGGCATGCTCCAGCGCGGCATCATCGGGACCCTGCGCGTCACCGAGCCCGCCGAGGGCGTGGTGCTCCCGCACGAGGACGTCATGCCGCCCGTGGTCGCCGACCGCGCGGCCCTGATGCGCGCCACACGCGCGAACCTGGAGCCGCTCCTGCTGACGTACCGGGGCGACGGCGCCGCCGCCGAGGTCGTCGAGGCCACCGCCGGCCGGCCGCCGCTGCTGGCCACGACCACCGAGGACGGCTTCCACCACCGGCTGTGGTCCGTCACCGACCCCGGCGACGTCGCCCGAATCCGCTCCGACCTCGCCGGCCGGCAGGCCCTGATCGCCGACGGCCACCACCGCTGGGCCACCTACCTGCGGCTGCGCGACGAGCACCCCTCCCCGAGCCCCTGGGACCACGGCCTGGTCCTCCTGGTGGACACCGCCCGCTATCCGCTGCGGGTCCGCGCCATCCACCGGCTGCTCCACGACCTGCCGGTCGCCGACGCCCTGACGGCCGTGGCGGGCCTGTTCCGGGCACGGCGTCTGGACGTGGGGCTGCCCGAGGCCCTGGAGGTCCTCGCCGACGCCTCCTGCGAGGGCAACGCCTTCCTGTTGGCCGGGGACGGTGCCTTCCACCTCCTCGACCGTCCGGACCCGGATCTGCTGGCCCGGACCGTCCCCGCGGACCGCCCGGCCGCCTGGCGCTCCCTGGACGCGACGGTCCTGCACCGGACGCTGCTGGAGCACGTCTGGCGGATCCCGGAGGACTCCCCGGCCCACATCGCCTACATCCACGACACGGCCGCGACGGTGGAGAAGGCCGAACGGGACGGCGGTACGGCCGTGCTGATGCACCCGGTCCGCGAGGAGGTCGTCCGCGACCTCGCCCGGCAGGGCGTCACGATGCCCCGCAAGTCGACGTCGTTCGGCCCGAAACCGGCCTCCGGACTGGTGCTGCGCTCACTGGACATCTGAACCGGAACGACGAAGAGGGCGGGCTCCCCGGGGAGCCCGCCCTCTTCCGTCACCGACCGAGGTCAGTCCTTGTCACCGGCCTCCGGGGAGGCGGCACCCCCGGACTTCTCCGCCGCGGCGGCCTCCTCGGCGTCCTCGGGGGCGTCCTCGGCGTCCTCGGGGGCGTCCTCGGCATCCTCGGGGGCGTCCTCGGCGTCCTCGGGGGCGTCCTCGGCGTCCTCGGGGGCGTCCTCGGCGTCCTCGGGGGCGTCCTCGGCGTCCTCGTCCTCGGCGGGCTGGTCGGCCGCCTCGGACACGCCGGGCTCCTCGGGGTCCTCCTCGGCCAGGGCGTCGACGAACTCCACGCCGTCCAGCTCGGCCAGCCGGTCGGAGGCGTCCGTGCTGCTGTCCCGATCGGCCTCGACGGCCTTCGCGAACCACTCGCGCGCCTCGCGCTCCCGGCCGGCGGCCAGCAGCGCGTCGGCGTACGCGTACCGCAGCCGGGCGGTCCACGGCTGCACCGACTGGGAGGCCAGCTCGGGGCTCTGGAGCGTCACGATGGCCGCGTCCAGCTGCCCCATGTCACGCCGGGCACCGGCGGCGACGAGCCGCATCTCGACCTGCCCGGCCTTGTCCAGCTTGTGCACCTCCGGAGCACCGGCCATGTCCAGCGCCTTCTCCGGCCGGCCGAGCCCGCGCTCGCAGTCGGCCATCACCGGCCACAGCTCCACGGTGCCGGTCATCCGCCGGGCGGCCCGGAACTCACCGAGCGCCTCGGCGTACTTCTGGGTGGCGTACGCGGCGAACCCGGCGGCCTCCCGTACGGCGGCCACGCGGGACGCCAGGCGCAGGGCCACCTTGGAGTAGCCGTACGCGCCCTCGGGGTCCTCGTCGAGCAGCCGGGCGACCATCACCAAGTTCTTGGCGACATCCTCGGCGAGCGTCTTGGGCAGGCTCTGGAGCTCCTGCCGGACGTCCTTGTCGATCTCGTCGCCCGTGACGTCCTCCGGGATCGGCAGCCGCTTGATCGGCTCCCGGTCGCGGTCCCGCTCGTCACGGAACCGGCCACCGCCACGGTGGTCGTCCCGACGGTCGTCACGGCGGTCGTCACGCCCGTCACGGCCGCGGAACCCACCGGGCCGCCCGCCGCGGTCGTCACGGCGCGGGCCGCCGCCGGCGCGGTCGTCCCGGCGGTCGTCGCGGCGGAAGCCACCGCGGTCCCCGCCACGGTCGTCCCGACCCCGGAAGCCACCGCGGTCGTCACGGCGGTCGTCGCGCCGGTCGTCGCGCCGGAACGCCGGACGGTCACCACCGCGGTCGTCACGCCGGTACGAGGGGCGGTCGCCACGGTCGTCGCGGCGGAACGGCGGACGGTCGCCGCCACGGTTGTCGTCACGGCGGAACGAGGGACGGTCGCCGCCGCGGTCGCTGCTGCGGTCGCCGCGCCGGTCGTCGTCACGGCGGTAGGACGGGCGGTCGCCACGGTCGTCCCGGCGGAAGGGCGGGCGGTCGCTACGGTCGTCCCGGCGCGGCCCACGGTCGCGGTCGTCACGCTGGAACGCCGGACGCGAACTCCGGTCACCCTCGCGGCGGTCGTCACGACGGCCACCGTAACCACCACGGTCCCCGCGGTCGCCGTAGCCGCCACTACGGTTGTCGTCGCGCCGGTCGTCACGGCGGAAGCCACCGCGGTCCCCGCCGCGGTCGCCACCACGGTCATCACGACGGTCGTCGCGGCGGAACGCCGGACGGTCCCCGCCGCGGTTGTCGTCACGGCGGAACGCCGGACGGTCCCCGCCGCGGTTGTCGTCACGGCGGAACGCCGGACGGTCGCCGCCGCGGTTGTCGTCACGGCGGAACGGGGGACGGTCGCCGCCACGGTTGTCGTCACGGCGGAACGGGGGACGGTCGCCGCCGCGGTCGCTGCCGCGGTCGCCGCGCCGGTCGTCGTCACGGCGGTAGGACGGACGGTCGCCACGGTCGTCCCGGCGGAAGGGCGGGCGGTCGCCACGGTCGTCCCGGCGCGGCCCACGGTCACGGTCGTCACGCTGGAACGCCGGACGCGAAGTCCGATCGCCCTCACGGCGGTAGCCACCGCCACGGTTGTCGTCGCGCCGGTCGTCACGGCGGAAGCCGCCGCGGTCGCCACCGCGGTCATCACGACGGTCGTCGCGGCGGAACGCCGGACGGTCCCCGCCGCGGTCGTCACGCCGGCCGAAGCCGCCGCGGTCGTTGTCACGGCGACCGGTGTCACGACGGTCGTTGTCACGGCGGAAGCCACCGCGGTCACCGCGGTCACCGCGGTCACCGCGGTCGCCGCGGTCGCCGCGGTCACCACTGTCCCGTCGCCGCTGGTCGCGCTCCGGTCGGTCGTCGGGAGAGTTGGTGGACATGGTGACTCCTGTCGTCGGTACACAAGCATGGTAAAAACAAAAGGACCCCTGGTCCCAGCTGAACGCTGGGACCAGGGGTCCTCCAAAGATTGTTCGGCGGCGTCCTACTCTCCCACAGGGTCCCCCCTGCAGTACCATCGGCGCTGTGAGGCTTAGCTTCCGGGTTCGATATGTAACCGGGCGTTTCCCTCACGCT